>JAEZPW010000047.1 GCA_023441255.1 Acidobacteriota bacterium | reverse complement strand
GAACGACGCGCTCTGGTCGATTGCCCCCAGTCGTGCGCCTTCGCGAGCTGCGTTGTTGATAACCTGGTGAGTCCGCACGGCGCCTGCGCCCTCGATCACCACGAACACCAGGAAGATCAGCAGGGGCAACACCAGCGCGAGTTCCAATATTTGCGAGCCGCGCTCGCGGCGTTTACGTTCAATTCGTTTCATTGCGCATCACCGCATCCGATGTGATCGGCAAGTTTCCAAATGGAAACGCTAGGAACTGGTAATGGGCTGTGATCTGGACGCGGGTATAAGTGGTGTTCACGACCGATCCACCACCGTAGTTAACTGGCTGGTTGATCTGGGTGATGACGATGTCTCCGTCTGCCACCATGGGCGACCTGATCGCCATGCTGTTCAGATAGAGCCGTACTCTGTCTTTAATGGCGGCATCGGGCGGCAACACGCCCGGCCCGACCGCCACCGAACATCCTCCCAGCGTGGGGCAGGGAGCCACCGCAAAACGCGCGCCTTCTCGCGCCGCGTTTGTGATCGCCTGGTAGATGTTGTAGATCCGCCCGAACTCGATGATCCCGAAAATGAAAATAAACAAAACAAGCAGCGTTAGCGCCGCTTCGACCAGGTTCGCTCCACGTTGTCGTCTCTTGTTCATGGTCGAATCACCGCCCACACAGTGCCGACTGCCGCCGCAACTCCGAAGGGCGCGCGCAGCATGGCGGCATTGGAAACTTTTACTACCGGGTGTTCCCGTATCCCTTTGGAGAATATCCAGCGCATCAGGTCAACCATGTTGGCCAGTGTCTGCCGCAACCTGCCCGTCCGGATCGCCTGCACCAGGGCCATCGCCCCGGCGAAGAGGATCGCCACTTCTACCGCAAACAGCCACCGCGAAAACCCAAGCATCGCGCCGATCGCCACCAGCAGCTTCACGTCGCCGCCGCCCATCGCGCCCAGCTGAAACAGCACCACACCCGCCGCGAACGCGATCACGCACGCAGCCAGCGACGATCCGAACCCGAACCAGCCGCTGTGGATCGTATTGAAAACGATCCCGATGATCATCCCTGCCGTCGTGTATTGCTTCGGTATCTTCCGCCACATAACGTCGCCCAATGCCGCCGTCAGCGCGTACGACACCACGAAAATATTCCACATCGGCAAGTGTGCGAGATTCATATCAGTACATCCAGACCCCAGTGTTATGACAAAAACGCGAGTGGGTTCAGTTGCTGACCAGCCGAAAAGTGGATAAAGGCTGGCTCGCGCCCTGAACCCACACTGAAATATCACCCGGCGACGCCGGCAAGAACGACTAGGTTCCTTTGCCCAGCTCGGTGTTGGCGTTGGTAAAAATCGTCTTCGCCGTTTCTCCGAGCGGCGCCACCACGGCGGCAGTCACGATAAGAATCAGGGCAAGCATCAGAGCGTACTCCGCGATGTCCTGACCTTCGTCGTTGGTCCATAGCTTGTAAAGAGCCGCTTTCATTCAACCTCCAGCGTGTTCGGCCCTTGGGCCGGTTACTTCCGGTCGCGCGAACGCGTCGCGGAATTGGTTCAGCCTTGCGCCCGGAAGCAACTTCCTGACGCGCCGTCAGTCAAGCTATCGAAATGGGTCCCTGGGTACGACTGACTAGCGTCCAGAACTCACGCTAGGGGATTTCATCCGGCTACGCCGGCCAAGGGCTAAGTGCCACCCGACAGCTGGGTGTTGGCATTGGTGAAGATCGTTTTTGCCGTCTCGCCAAGCGGCGCCACGACAGCGGCTGTGACGATCAGGATCAGCGCCAGCATCAAAGCGTACTCGGCGATGTCCTGCCCTTCGTCATTAGCCCAGAGTCTGCGAAGAATCTGTTTCATTCCATCCTCCAGGTTGGACTCGGCCCGCGAGGGCCTCGTCTCCGGATGCGAGCGCATCGCGGAATTCGTTCCAGTCTTGCGTCAGGAACGAATCCTGACGCGTCGTCCATCGGAAACAGTGGAGCCCGTACAGTCCTCTCGACTGTCCGCAGTTGTACTTGCAATTGACGGCGACATTCGCTGCTCTGGTGTGACAACTCTTTTGGCTTTCAAATCAGCAGCTTAGGAGGCAGCTCCGACGGGCGTTTTTCAGAGTGTCCGATTTCTGAGACACTGCGGCCCTCTTCGTTGTTCCCCGATAGGACACTGTCCTTCGGTAATCAACGGCACCAACGCGTGGACCGCCTGAACCTCGTGCCGTGATATTGCGAAAAGTATGCACCAATGCTCGTCATCTGTTACAGTACCGCTGCTCGGGATTCCGGCGAGGTAGTTCAAGTTATCGTTGAACCCGGAACATCTTCAAGGAGGCGAACGTAATGGCTTATCTCGCTCTGTTCGCAATGCTTCTTCAAAAGGCGCAGCCGCAGTCTCAGCAGCAATTGCTTGGCATGCCGCTGTGGGTGTGGTGGATCATCGGTGCAGTCATCCTGGTGCTTTACATCATGAAGAGGAACGCCCGCAAGTCGAAGGAAAAGAAGAGAATCTAGGTCTGCGCTGCGAGGAGGGTGGGGGCCGACAGGCCTCCGCTCCTGGCCTGCCCTTAAATATCGCAACGCGATGTTGTGATCCCTTTTCTTAAGTTGGTGCCGTTTGAATCTACTTCGCCGACATTGGACCGATTGGGTCGGATTCCTGGCCAACAGCGCATGGGCCATGTTCTATGTGTATCGGCAGGAATACCGTCCCTTCGCCGTAATGCTTGCTCTGCCCAGTTTCGTAACGGCGATCACTTTCCTCATTCGACATCCGTTGAGGCGACAGTCGCGGGGCTTTTTCGCGAGTGCAGTTGCGTACGTCAGCGGCTACGCCATGCCCGTGTTTCTGCCTCTATATTTCTGGCTAGCACCGCCTGCGCACACCTCAAACCCGAATATCCTGACCCTCGGGTCCACGCTTTGGATTATCGGCATGTTGTTCAGCGCCATAGTCACGTGGCACCTGCGGCACGCCTTCAGCATAGTGCCCCAGGCTCGAACACTCGTGACCACCGGTCCCTACAGCTATGCGCGACACCCGCTGTATGGCTGCTACCTCCTGCGAGATGCCGGTGGAGTCCTGCTGACCCAGTCGCCTGTTTTCCTCGCCGGATACGTGGCCTGGTTCCTGATCATGCTCGTGCGTATTCGCTACGAAGAAAGCGTGCTCACGCAGACCTTCCCCGAATACGCCGACTATCGCAAGCGTGTCTGGATGTTTTCTCCGGCCTGGATAAAGCCGCGCCAACGCTCGGCGGCAGCCGGCATGAACTGATCGCCCTGCAAAGGAGCAGGCGTGGTGGTGGATGGCATTCGTAGTCGAAATAACGGGGGCACGGCAATGCCCCCGTTGTAGCGCTTTACTTCGCGGTTGCGCCGGTCGCCATGGTTCCGGCATTCGCTCGCAGATCTTCTTCAACCTGCTTCTGCCACAGCAGTTCCTGCGACTTCAGGCTCAGCTTGAATTTCCGTTCCTTGCCCGCGACAAAGCCCAGCAACGTCATGATAAGCGTTGCCAAAAAAACCACCCGTGTGAAATGTCCGGGGTACCTGAACCCGAGAATGGCGCCCACACCACCGCCGGTGATCGCCGCCATCACGGTGTAGACCATGGTGATGCGCTTTGCGCGCGTGGCAAGCAGTTCGGCCAAACTCTCATGAACTTTCGGATCGTAACCTGGCATGCATCCTCCTTGCGATTTTTCGGGGGACTAGGGCCTGCAGTAGAACACAAATAATTCGGCGCGAATCGTACCCCGCCTCGTCTTTGCAAACAAGAGGCAAGACTCACAAACGATAACTTTCGTGAGTGGCAAACGGCGTGCACACGCCTTTGCTGGAGCAAATCGTTTGACTTCGCATTCCATTGACACCAGAATCCCCAGCTGCGGAGGCAGTAGATGAGCACGACTCAGCGTGTGCCTGTAGCCGAGGTCTCCAGAGAGATGCCGGCATCCCCGTTTTCGAGCCGGCTGTCGGTAGGCGTCTTCACCCTCGCGGTTTTCTTTTCCGCCCTGCTCTTATTCGTCCTCGAACCGATGTTCGCCAAGCGCCTCCTTCCGGTCTTCGGCGGATCGCCCTCCGTCTGGATCACCTGCATGGTGTTCTTCCAGACGGTACTGTTGCTCGGTTACGTTTACAGCCACGTGATCACCGCCCGCTTCACCCGGACGCGCATCGTGCTGCACTTTGCCGCCCTGGTCGCCTCCTGTATCGCGCTGCCGGTCGCGCTGCGCGGGCACGTGGACCCCAACGCGGTCGCGTATCATCCGGGCAGTCTTCTCCTTGTTACCGCCGCCGCCAGCATCGGACTGCCGTTCTTCTTTCTCTCCACCACTGCGCCCCTGCTGCAGCGCTGGTTCTCGCACACCGACCACCCTGACGCCTCCGACCCGTATTTTCTGTATGCCGCAAGCAACGCGGGTAGCCTTCTCGGCCTCTTGCTCTATCCTGTCGTGTTCGAGCCAAAGTTCGCTCTCACTCGCCAGGCGAACCTATGGTCGGCGGCCTATCTGGTTTTCGTTCCGCTCATCGGCGCCTGTGCCGTCCTCTGTCTCCGCGGAACAAAAGTCCAACAGGCCATCGCCGAACCCCAGCATTCGCCTCGCCCAACCCGCAGGGAAGAGTTGTTGTGGACGGCTCTCGCCTTTGTGCCGGCCAGTCTGCTCTACGGTGTTACTTCGCAGCTCTCAACGGACTTCCCGCCGGTGCCGCTGCTCTGGGTGATTCCGCTCGCCATTTACCTCGTCACGTTCATCATCGGGTTCTCCGGCAGGTTCACCGGCCTCGGAAGTCTTTCGAACCGCCTCCCCACGATCCTGCTGGTCGCAGCGATGCTGTTCATCATGGGCAACATCCCCAGCATCCTGGGCCTGACCGGTTTCCTGAAATTGGCTTGCTTCGGATTGGTCGCCCTGGCCATGCACGGTGAACTCGCCCGACGCCGCCCTGCCGCGCAGCATCTGACGCGCTTTTACTTGCTCGTGTCCTTCGGTGGCGTCGTTGCCGGCGTCCTGAACGCGATGCTCGCGCCTTTGGTCTTCTCCGACTATTGGGAGTATCCGATCACCCTCGTCCTTGCGGCGGCTCTGCTCCCGGCCTTTCCGGGGATCGTTCGCAAGCCGGTTCCGCCCAGGGTCCTTCGCATCGGCATCGCGCTCTTCGCATTGTTCATCATTGTTGCGCGCATGCCGGGTCTGCAACTGCCGCTGGCAGTGCGTCTCGGCATGTTCGTCGCATGTGTCTTCTTCTGTATGCGAGCCCCGACGCGATGGACAGCCGTTGCTCTGGTGTTGGTCCTCTCGTTCTCGAGTGTTCTCAAGATCGCGGGCAGGCAGACGATTTACCAGGCCCGGAGCTTCTACGGGGTTTACAAAGTTCTCGCGAGCGGAAAGTTTCACCTGCTGATCCACGGCACAACCATGCACGGCGCTCAGAAGGTTGGGGAAATCTCGCTCGCAACCGCGCCAACCTACTACAGTGCTGTCGGCACGGTTGCGAATGCTGCCAGCCAGAAGCATCCGATGAAGCTTGGTGTCGTGGGTCTCGGCACGGGCACAACGAGCTGTTACATGACTCCCTCTGAGTCGATCACCTTCTTCGAGATTGACCCGCTGGTAGAGCGCATCGCGAGAGACTCGCGGTACTTCACATACATGAGTCAATGTCCCGGAACGAAGAAGGTGGTTCTCGGCGACGCGAGGCTCACGCTGTCCTCGGTCCCGCCGGCCTCGTTCGATGTGATGGTCGTCGACGCCTTCTCGTCAGACGCCATTCCGATGCACCTGCTCACAAGAGAAGCCTTCGAAATCTACAGGCGCACCCTCACCCCGAGCGGCGTACTGCTGATCCACATCTCCAACAGGTACATCGATCTTCAGCCTGTAGCGCTCGGCTCGGCCGATTTTCCGGGCTATTCCACGCTTGTCTTCTACGACGAGCCGACGGCCAGCCAAATAAAAGAAGGCCACTTCTTCTCAAAGTGGATCGCGCTCGCCCCTGCCGCACGCGCCCAGGAATTGCAGGATCAGGGCTGGCGACCGGCGGAAGGAAAAACCGTCTCCTGGACCGACGAGCGCTCCAGCCTGTTTACAGTCGTGTCGTGGAGAAAGATTCTCGATTTCAGCTCGCTGCTCTCCGGCCTGAAGAAGAAGCCAAGCGGTTTCGAAGTGCACTGACGGCCAGCAGTAGCGGTTTCAAATCGTCGTGCTGGGTGCGTGCTGGGGTGCCCCACCCTTGTCGCGCAGCGACAGGGTGGGTCCAACTGGGCGTTGTCCACCCGTGCTCGTGTGCCGCCCTGGGTTGCCGCTAGCTGAGGTTGACTGTCCGCCCGCTTGCGGCACTTTCATAAGCGGCGTCGATGATCAGCTGATTGCGCAGGCCCTCTTCGCCCACGGCGGCGAACTCGCGCCCGTTCTCCATCCAGTCCGCGAAGCCGTCGAGCATTTTCCCGTAAGCCCGCTGGTTGTTGAATTCGCGTGTCTCCACGGCCTTGCCGTCACTGCTCACGACTACCTGCACCGGCCAATCCACGCTGAAGGCGTTTTCTCCAGAGACCGACCCGCCTTCGCCGACCAGTTCCAGCGACGTGCGGTACGCCGCGCGCATCGTGACCATCACGGTCGCAAGTGTTCCCTGGCTGAAGCGCAACACCAGCGCGCCGCTCGCGTCCACATCACCGGACGCCTCGTCACCCCTCGTCTGCGCATCAACGCGCACCACTTCGTCCCGCAGCACGTATCGCAACGCATCGATGCAGTGTACGGCCACGTCCGCAACGGTGCCTCCGCCCGTTGCCCGGTCGTTGATCCACCTGCGCACGCTGTTCCGGCCGGGGTATGCGAACGACGCCCGCGCGAGCACGATCTTTCCCAGTTCGCCCGAGTCCACTCGCTTCCGCACGTAGTTCACCGTATCCTCGAACCGGAACACCTGCGCCACGCCAAGCTTCACGCCCGCTTCTTTCGCGGCCTGCACCATGCGGCGACACTCTTCGGCGTTCATCGCCATCGGCTTCTCGCACAGCACGGCCTTGCCATGCTTCACGGCCGTGAGTACGTCGCCAAGGTGGCAGACGTTCGGCGTCGTCACAAACACTGCATCCACCTCAGGATGCCGGCACAGCTCGTCGACCGAGTCGAACGCCAGCGGCACGCCAAATTCCCGCGCCGACTCGCGTGCCTGCGCCAAGTCTCGCCGCGACAACGCCACCACGCGGCAATTCTCCGAGTACCCGAAACCCGGCATCATGCGCTTCACCGCGTGCAGTCCGAATCCAACTATGCCGAAACGAATCATTCGTGCCTCTCGAGAGTTCAACGCTTTTCAGCCCCGAAGGGGGCGCCAGTATATAGCCGGGACGCCAGTCCCCGGTCGAAAGTGCAATTTGCCCCGAGTCCCGGAGGGACGGCAGAAGTTTCTCCCAACCCTCTCTGAAATGCCGGGTACGACGTCCGAGAAGACGTAGGACAGGGATTTCAGGTCCACACCTCACGTATACGGATAGAACACAAAGAACAGCAACGACAACCCAGCCAGCACCCACAACCCGGGCTTCACTTCGCGATACTTTCCCGTTACCAATTTAAAGAACGGATACAACACGAACCCCGCGGTAATCCCCACGCCAATGTTGTACGTGAATATCATCAGCGCGATCACCACGAAGCCGGGAATCAGTTCGGTCATGTCGCTGAAATTGATCTTCGCGACCGGAGCCAGCATGAACGAACCCACAATGATCAGCGCCGGACCATACGCCTGTCTCGGGATGGCCGCCGCAAACGGCGAGAAGAAGAGCGCCAGCGCGAAACACCCCGCCGTTACGATCGAGGTGAAGCCCGTCCGTCCGCCTGCCTCCACACCGGTTGCTGACTCCACATACGCACCCGACGTCGTCGTCCCCACCACGGCCGCGAAGGTTGTGGAGAGCGCGTCCGCCAGCATGGGCTTTTCAATCTGCGGCAGATTCCCGTTCTCGTCCAGGAATCCCGCCCGTGCCGACAACCCGATCAGCGTGCCCATGGTATCCACAAACGCCATGATGAAAATCGTCAGCACGACAGGGAAGAAGGCCCAAGTTGCTATCCCATGCAGATCGAATTGTCCCACGATGGGACTCAGACTCGGTGGCATCGACACCCAGCGCGCCGGAGGCTGTGCCACCTTCAGCGCATAGGCCAGAAATGCCGTCGCAATGATGCTGACCAGGATCGCCCCCGGAAATCGCCTTATCACCAACACGGCCATCAGCAGAAAGCCGATGATGGCGACCAACACAGGTGTGGACGTCAATTCCCCCGTGCGTACCGGCGCACCCTGCACTCCGAGCATCACGATGCCAGTCTGGTTCAGCCCGATGAAGGTCAGAAAGAGCCCGATGCCGACGGCGAAGCTATATCGCAAGCCCTGCGGCACTGCGTCCACCAGCCAGCTGCGCAGCCTGAAAATCGTAAGCAGAATGAAGAGCACGCCGGCGACGAACACAGCCCCGAGCGCCTGCTGCCACCGGAAGTGCAATACGCCCACAACTGTGAACGCGATAAACGCGTTCTCGCCCATGTAAGGCCCGATGGCGAATGGGCGGTTCGCGTACAAGCCCATCAGCACGCATCCGAAGATGCAGACCGCGATCGTCGCCACCATCGAGGGTTCCGGCGGAATGCCCGCCACCCTCAGCACTGCCGGGTTCACCACGATGATGTAGGACATCGTGACGAAGGTGGTCAGCCCAGCCACCACCTCCCGTCCCAGCGTCGTCCCGTGTTCCTGAAACCTGAAGAACCGCTCGATCGTGCTACGCAATTCCACTCCGGCAAGAGTTGATGTGAACGCTGAAACGACAATCTTCTCACCTGTGTCGCCAGCGTAGCGACACATTCTTGTAACACCGCCTCTTGTAGCACCTGCCCTCACTGGCGGGCCCCATCTGGCGGGCCCCGTTTTCCCGGCAGCATCTCTATCGCCCATTCCCAAATTCGCGATGCCCCGAGAACCCGATGGCGAGATCACCCGATGACCTGTGACCGTCATCACGGCACCAGGTTCACGTCAGCGGCAAACTGACGCTATCGAGGTGTTTCCATGCCGATCCTCATAATGGCCCTTTTCGCACTTGCCGTTTTCCTCGTTCTGGGAGCGCTCTTCTTTTACGCCACCACGGCAGAGCACCGTCAGCGTGAGGCCGCCGAGAAAGCCGAAGCGGAGAAGACGGCACCCAAGGCCATGGCACACGGCGCCGGACGCTGACTGAGCCGTTCCTCTTTTCGCAACGGCGGCCGTTCTGGCCTTCGTACTTTGGACGCATTGTTCGTTGCCGTAACTTTGACAACCCCACACACTCACTGGCTCTCATAAGTTCTGTCAAACTCCAGACAATTCTGCAGGAACTCCCAGGAGAGTGTATGAAGTTGGAATCGCTGCAAGACCTTTTCGTGGAACAGTTGCAGGACATCTATTCGGCTGAGAACCAGATCATGGACGCTCTGCCCAAGATGGCGGAAAAATCCAGTTCATCCCAGTTGCGCAATGCCTTCACTGAACACCTTGAGCAGACACGCGGACAGGTTCGTCGGCTGGACGTCATTTTTGACCAACTCAAGAACGTGGACCGCGAAGGACAGAAGTGCAAGGGCATGGAGGGACTTATCGACGAAGGTGAAGATATCATCAAGCACGCCAAGGACCCCGATACTCGCGACGCCGGCATGATCGCGGCCGCTCAGCGCGTCGAACACTACGAGATCTCCGCCTACGGAACCGCCCGCACCTACGCTCAACTGCTAGGCCGCAACGAGTGGGCGTCGCTGCTGCAGCAGACGCTTGAGGAAGAAAAGGAAACGGATCGTAAGCTGAATCAGCTCGCGGAACGCGTCAACATCGAAGCCAGGGCTGCTTAGATTGTTGGGACGGATCGCATTTGTGCTCACACCTGCTGACAAACGTATTGTTGTGAAGGATCGCATTGCGTTGGGAAGGCACGATTTCACAGGCTGCGAAGAAGTCGTTTCTTGAAAGGGCACGCCTTCAGGCGTGCCGCTAAGTGCGATCCGAATCAAAGCGGCTTTAGCCGCTGAGGTGAGTCCTTCAGGAAACCTCATCAGCAACGTGAGGACGGGACTGTGCCCCGTCCTCACACTGGTGACAACGTATTGTCGGGAAAGATCGCATTTGTGTTGGGAACGGCACAACTTCAGTCGTGCCGACAGTGTTCACAACTCGAAGCGGCTTTAAGCCGCTGAGGTAAGCCCTTCAGGGCCCATCAACGTTAAGTGTGTCGCCGGGGCTGTGCCCCGTCCCGACGCGGGTAGCCCGCAACCTCGACGGGGTACATCCCGTCCTTTTCTGGAACGGAGCTGCTCAAAAGGGAGGCGATAGCAATGCGAGCCGATCAGGCATTCCAAGATGCGACGGCTGGCCTCATAAAGGCTTCATGCGGTGAGGGTATTGTCACCATCTATCACTCGCCTGGGGCGAAGCCCGAGTACGAGGTCCGTTTGGTTCCCCGCGGCCCTGATCAGAATCTGAAAATGCAGGAAATGACGTCGCTTGGAACTTTTCAGAATTTGCAGGAGGCAGAGGCCGAGGCATCCCGGCGCTTCGGCCTGACACATGAATCGTGGATGCCACAGAATCAGATCGAATTAGTGGAAGACCGGACCACAGGCGGTCTGCAGGTAGAACCGCCGCACGGTTCCGCCTGAACTGCTATCTCCGAAGGACCTCTTAATTCGGTAATCTTCGAAGCGTGGGACCCCCGTCGTCCTTCTTGTCATCCGATCCGCGTCTACGGAGCGTCGGCCGGTCAGTTCCTGCCGACGAGTTGATCCGCAGCGAGTTCTCCATGGCCGCAAGGCGCGCCTTGACTTCGTCGAACTCGCTTGTGTTGACGATGTATTGCGGCTTCCCCGGCAACATCGTCTCGATCTCTTTCTGTGCGCGTTTTATGCGGTCTCCCGTCATGGGGTGCGTCGCGAATGCCTTCGCAAGTATGTTCGCCTTCTTGCCTTCGCGCTCTCGCGCCTTGATGGTCTCAAAGAAATGCACGAATTCAGCCGGGTCATAACCCGCGGCGTATTCGTACTCGAGTCCGAGCAGGTCGGCCTCGCGCTCCGCGTCCCGGCTGAACTTCAGGAATGACATGGGGATCGCAAGTCCGGCCACTTGGCGGATGGCAAGCCCCGCAGGTCCACCCAGGAAGATCAGTGGTACGGAAGCCATGTTGAAGATCTGCGAGCGGGTTGCGGTCTTGGTCGCATGGCGTGCCGCCACATGCGCGATCTCGTGCGCCATCACACCGGCAAGCTCCGCCTCGTTTTCCGCCGCCAGGATGAGCCCGCTGTTCACGTAAAAGTATCCGCCCGGCAGTGCGAACGCGTTCACCTCGTCGTCGTCGATCACTTTGATGGTGAATGGGACCTGCGCATCGGAACTGCGCACCATACGCTGTCCGACGCGGTTGATGTACTCCACGATCACCGGGTCGGAAATAAGCCGCGCCCCGCTCTCCACCTCCTGGGCCAGTTGCGCGCCCAACGCGCGCTCGCGCTCCAGCGAATAGAGGTTGAGGCCTTTCCCGATGCTGCGGTCCCCGATCTTCGTCACGTCGTATTTTTGGGGGATCTTGGATTTCTTGCTGTTCGGGGTGATCGCCGGACCGATGTTGGCCGCCGCAGGCTGTGCCGCGTCGGGGTCGGCAGTCGCGGGCGCAGCGCCTTTCTCGTTGGTCTCCGATGAGGGTGCAGCACTCGCTGTGCTGACGTCGTCATCGGCCTGTGCGCGCGCCAGATTGGACATCAGCATTAACGCGGCAAGCAGAAAGCCAGCACTGATCAACCGCAAGTTCCGGACCAGGTGGCTGGAGCGACTGGAGAGGGAGTGCCCGAGGTCTACCACATCTATTACCCCGTTGGCCGGTAGGGCCTGTCTCTGCGGTGGTGGCCACGGCGGCGTTGCGCCGCCCAGTTAACCCGTTATTGCCTTACATTGATGTCGAAAACCGCATCCCTGTTCGCTTCGGGGCCGCAGAAACATTGGCGCGCAATACTCCGGTCAGTTCCGACCATCGAGCAACACACTTTGTCAAGCCCCACATTTGGGACAAATCGTCGTAATTCATTGAAAACGGAGCAGATAAATTGGTCCCGCGCCTGTCGGGTTAAGGGTACTCGGACGGATATAATTAAAGTATAGCTAGAGAACCAGTTTGTGGTCCGGACAATCGAACTCCTTGCCATGCTCCTGCAACTTATCGGCGAACAAAATCTGAGTCTCTGCCACTCATCCTCTTGACAACCGACTGTGCGATTCGCTACCTTAGCACTCGGTGCGGCAGAGTGCTAACAAAGCCGCCGGGCATATGCCCTGAAGTTTGCAGTCTCACCGGCGCCTTCCCGCGCCGGGATCGCGATTAAGTCAAACGCGGTTATTCATGAAATCACGTATCACCAAATCTGAAAGGAGTCAGATTCATGGCAACGAAGCTTACTCCCCTGCATGACCGGATTCTCGTCCGTCGTGTTGAGGAAGCGGAAACCACTCGTGGTGGCCTGATCATCCCCGACAGCGCCAAGGACAAGCCGCAGGAAGGCGAAGTCATCTCCGTGGGCAAGGGCAAAGTCAGCGAAGACGGCAAGGTTCGTCCGCTCGATGTTAAGGAAGGCGATCGCATCCTGTTCGGCAAGTACTCCGGCACCGAAATCAAGCTGGACGGCGAAGACTTCCTGATCATGCGCGAGGAAGAAGTTCTCGGCATCATCAGCGGCGCCAAGAAGGCCGCCTCGAAGTGACGCCGTTTAGCGGGCGTCTGAGCCCGCTGGCGTCATCCTGAGCGCGCAAGCGCGAAGGATCTCGCGCCAAGTTACTCGAGTGGCCCACACAAGCCGCTTTTGCTTTGTGGGCGAAGCAAGTTTGAATTCGCGCCATCGCGGCGCAAAGGAATTCTGAGGAGATTAAGAAATGGCAAAGCAGATTATTCACGGTGAAGAGTCGCGCCAGTCGATTCTCCGCGGTGTGAACGCGCTGGCGGACGCCGTTAAGGTCACGCTCGGCCCCAAGGGCCGCAACGTCGTGATCGAGAAGAAATTCGGTTCGCCGACCATCACCAAGGACGGCGTAACCGTCGCGAAGGAAATCGAGCTGAAGGATTCGCTGGAGAACATGGGCGCCCAGATGGTCCGCGAAGTCGCCAGCAAGACCAGCGACGTGGCCGGTGACGGCACCACGACCGCTACGGTTCTGGCCCAGGCCATCTACCGCGAGGGCGTGCGCACGGTCGCTGCCGGCGCCAACCCGATGGCCCTGAAGCGCGGTATCGAAAAGGCTGTCTCCGCGGTTTGCGGCACGGTCGACAAGGATGGAAATCGCCAGGGCGGTGCACTCGACAAGTACAGCAAGCCGGTCGCGGGCGACATGAATGCCATCGCGCAGGTCGGCACCATCTCGGCCAACAACGACGAGACCATCGGCAAGATCATCGCCGAGGCGATGAAGAAGGTTGGCAAGGACGGCGTCATCACGGTCGAAGAATCGAAGACCATGGAGACCCAGCTTGAGGTCGTCGAAGGCATGCAGTTCGACCGCGGCTACCTGTCCCCGTACTTCGTGACCGACCCCGAGCGCATGGAAGCTGTTCTCGAGAACGCGCTCATTCTGATCCACGAAAAGAAGATCTCGTCGATGAAGGACCTGCTCCCGTTGCTCGAGCAGATCGCGAAGGGCGGCAAGCCGCTCCTGATCATCGCTGAGGACGTGGAAGGCGAAGCGCTCGCCACGCTGGTCGTCAACAAGCTGCGCGGAACCCTGCAGGTTTGCGCCGTGAAGGCCCCCGGCTTCGGCGACCGCCGCAAAGCCATGCTTCAGGACATCGCGATCCTGACCGGCGGCAAGGCCATCACCGAAGACCTCGGCATCAAGCTGGAGAACGTTCAGCTTCAGGACCTCGGCCAGGCCAAGAAGCTCACCGTCGACAAAGACAACACTACGATTGTCGAAGGCAAGGGCAGCGGCAAGGACATCGAAGGCCGCGTGAAGGAAATCCGCAGCCAGATCGACAAGACCACCAGCGACTACGACCGCGAGAAGCTCCAGGAACGCCTGGCGAAGCTCGTGGGCGGCGTTGCGGTGATCAAGGTCGGCGCCGCGACCGAAACCGAAATGAAAGAGAAGAAGGCTCGCGTGGAAGACGCGATGCACGCCACTCGCGCGGCTGTCGAAGAGGGCATCGTCCCCGGCGGCGGCGTAGCGTTGGTTCGCTGCCTCGACGCCATCGAAGCGCTGCACCTTGAGGGCGACGAGAAGATCGGCGCGAACATCGTCCGTCGCGCGCTCGAAGAGCCGCTGCGCCAGATTGTAGAGAACGCCGGTGAAGAAGGCGCGATCGTGGTCGGCAAAGTTCGCGAATCGAAAGACGCGAGCTTCGGCTACAACGCCCAGACGGGTGAGTTCGAAGACCTGGTCAAGGCCGGCGTCATCGACCCGACCAAGGTCACCCGCACCGCGCTGCAGAACGCGGGCTCCATCGCAGCCCTGATGCTCACCACGGAAGCTCTGATCTCCGAGATTCCGGAAGAGAAGAAGGAAGCTCCGATGCCCGGCGGCCACGGCGGCATGGGCGGCATGTATTAAGAAGCAGTAGCTAGTACCCAGTAGCTAGTAGCTAGTGAGAAGCCCCGTTCGCGAGAGCGGGGCTTTTCCGTCACGGATTGGCCTTACCAAACAAGTTTCCACCCAACACAACGTCCGTCATCCCGAGCGGAGCCACGCAGCGGCGGAGTGGAGGACCGGCATTTGACTCCGGGTTTGTGCGTCCCCCACCACGACCTTGTCATCCCGAGCGGAGCCACGCAGCGGCGGAGTGGAGGGACCTGCATTTGACTTCATGTGCGGCAGCGACAAGGCACAATCGGGGAGCTCGCCCCGTGCTTGTTACCGCCGGCTCGTTCCAACGACGAATCCCAGCGCGAACCCGAATACCATGGCGCCGATGATCTTCCTGGGAGTCGAAAATGCGACATAGCGCGTCCGTTGATCGGTTACCTCGATGTACCCGAGCGGCCTGGCGCCGACGCCGCCTCCACCTCCGCCGCCGGACTGTTCGCCCCGGTGGTCGCCTGAGCCCGCACCGACGCCGTAACCAACCTTGGCCACGGGGATCACGGTCCGGTTGTGCGCGTGAATGGGCTCGCCATAAACGCTCCGTGCGTTGGCGGTCGTCGCGAATCGTTCGCTGAGTTTCGTTACCAGGCTTTCAGCGCGCGTGGGTTCTTCAGTCTGCCTGCTCAAAGGAGTTGTCGGATTTGAAGCCATCGTTTCCTCCAAGATCTCGCTATCGGCATAAGCTGACAGATGACGCGGAACGGAAATGGGCGCAAGCCAACGCTCATCAATTCTGACGGCTCAGGTCTGTGCCCTTCCCAACAGCTTTGGTGTCGCCGCCTCAACCCCAAGTGGCCGAAGCCTTCGCCGCGTTTGTGTCTGGCGTCGTCGCCGCTGGTGCGGCTTCGAGAAGCTTGCTGGCTCCGCAACGAAGTAGGAACTCAAAAGTGCTATTCAGATCCGCATGAAGACGCGTACGGTCACTTAGGTCCGGATCAGGCACATAGATGATCATTCCTTGTCGTGCTCGGGTAAGCAGAACCCGATACGCGTTTCGAAGGTATTTTTGCTTCACCGGATCGGTTAGCGGGCGCCATGTCTTGTTGTTGAACTTCTGGAAGGACCAGTCCGATCCGTTCCATGTGAAGTCTTCGCCCCAACACACGCCGACCCAATCCAACTCCAGTCCCTGAACCTCGAACTGAGTAGCAGCCACTTCAAGTTTGGAGCTTGAGCGTACGTCGTTGCAGTACGCATGTCTACAATTCGGGTCCTCGCACTCGGCGTTGTCTAGGAACCAACGCTCCCACTCGAATCGCTGATGAAAATCGAAGCTTGCTTCAATGCCGTCTGCTCGGAGTCTGTTGGCAGATGAACTACACACGAGTCCGGCACGAGTCGTTCCGCGTGCGTTGTCTGCCAGCCATCTACGCGCGGTTGCGAGACTCCGGGTCACGAGAGGACGAACGGGGAGCTCGATGTGCGCCGCTGCGCTGGCGTTCCCATTGACAAAAGCATTCACCCAATCGGAAATGCGTTGTGCGCGAATTGAACGCGTACAAACTGTCAGATGAAGAGTATCTATGTTGTGTATGCGGGCTGGGTTCTCTGGTATTTCTTCGAACAGCTTGAAGCCAGCAGTGCTGTCGCCCCCGTGTAAAACGTGAGGCGAGGCGTACACATCCCAGTCGGGAAACTGCTGCAGGGCGCGTCCCCACTCGGGGAGGCCAGCTTCCCCGCGATTAATTTCTTGTCCACCGCCGACGAGTGCAACGATCACAGCCCAGTCTTGGTGGCGATTCATAACTTCGAGCATCATGTGTGCTTCCGACACACAGGGGCGTTTGGCCCGTTCATTCTGCTCTGCATCCCAAGCTCGTTGCGCTTCGTCGAAGACAATGACTTTCTGAATCGGAGTTTGACCGCCCGCGACGTAGTACTGATCGGCGAAGCGGTGGACATTGTGCACAAATGCCTCGACCTCTAAGTCGGCCTTTCTCCTGGTTACACCGTCTCGCCTGACGACATCGCGTATAAGGGCCTCGCGGATGACCTTGACGAGCGGACCATTGCCAGAGAGAA
>JAEZPW010000367.1 GCA_023441255.1 Acidobacteriota bacterium | reverse complement strand
TCGTGCTCACTGCATAATCAAAGCCGGTCGCGATGCTCTGGTTCCGTGCCTTCGAAACTCCAGCAAAGCCCGCAATACCCAGACCGGGACCGCCTGCTTCAGAGCCGTATGCGCCAACCGCCGACTGGAGGAACTGGGCAAAGCTGTACCGCCCGAACAGGTGCAATTTCTCCGTCGTCTGATTGTCAACGCGGATGTTGAATCCATTGTCGTTGAAAATGCCGCTTCCGGACGCCGCGAAGTTGTTCTCCACGCCGGGCAAAGTAGCCACCGGGAATATCTTCAAAAGCGCAAGCGCCTGGGGTGAAAGGGCCGACCCGGGAATTATGTTCCCTGGGAACTGGGTGCGCGTGGCCGGAGTTGCACCACTGCTTGGGTCGAAGATAGGCGTGTTGTACAAGCTCAGGTCGCATTGCACTCCCGCCAGGCAGGCGTCGCGCGCGGCTGCGCTCGGAAATGCCGGAACGTTCGTGAGCCTTGAATTACCCGTTTTGCTGCGCGTGCCCTGGTAATCGCCAAAGATGAACAGCTTATTTTTGACAATCGGTCCGCCAAGAGAACCGCCGAACTGGTTCCATATCGAGGGTGGAATCAGGTCACCTGCCGCGTTCGGCTTAGACTGCGTGAATGGATCGCGCGCTTGTAGCGGGTCGCTACGACGGAACCAGAAGGCGCTGCCGTGTGGCGTGTTGCCGCCCGACTTCGTCTGCGCCGTCACCACCGCCGCCACGGCCTGTCCGAACTCGGCGTCGTAATTCTGCGTGGTGATGGTGGTCTGCGTAACCGATTCCAGCGTGGGGTTGATCACGATGATGCCGAGAATCGGGTCACGATTTTCAGTGCCGTCCAGCTGATAAGCCGTCCCGCTGAAGTGCTGGCCGTTGACCATGATCTGGGTGCTGCCCTGGGGATTCTCGGAAGACGCGTGCTGCCACATCAGCCGCGTCGCACCCGGCGAAAGCAGCTCCAGGTTCGTGAAATTGCGGTCCAGGATCGGCAGTTCAGTCACCTGTCGCGCATCGAAGGTGGTCGAAACATCTGCGCGGTCCGTTTTGATCAGCGGCACATCTTCCGCCGTCACCGTCACGGTCTGCTGTTCGCCTCCTACAGAAACGAAGTTGGCGTCAACACGAGCGCTCTGATCGGCATAGACCTGAATGGATCTCGCTTCGTAAGACTTGAACCCGGGAGCTTCGACGGTCACGTTGTACCGACCCGGAATGAGGTGAGTTACGGCATAGTTGCCGCTTTCATTGCTCGTTGCAGTAACGGCCGCGCCTCTCTCGACAGAGGTCACCGTCACTTTAGCGTTTGGCACCGCCGCTCCCGACGGATCGGAAACTGTGCCGAACACTTGGCCGTACACCGCTTGCGCGTAGGCCGACACGGGCAACAGGAGAACAAGGCCACAGATGCCAAGAACAGACGCCAACAGAAGCCGCCTAGCCATCGCTGTACTCCCCCAAATGGATCCGTGGACGAGATCCCGTACCGGTCTTCTCACCTGAGCCAGAAATCACTTCCCGGCCACGTCACATCGCCAAACAGCGTTGGAACCTTTTGTATGTAACCATGCCCAGGTGGAACGATTTCCGGAAGGCGGCGCGCACCACACGTAACGTAACGATACGTCCCGCTTCGCACCCACGAGGGCGGTGAGCGTACACGCACGATTGCTGCCAAAGGGGCCGCCGTAGAATTGAAGAACTTAGAGTTAAGCGTGAGTTGCTGACTGTAAGAAAACGAATTGCACTTTCATTTTCATCCGGAAAAACACAACCAGAGCTTCTGCCCGCATGAATGTTACGAAACTACGCAGTTTGCCTGTCGCGAAAACGTAGGGCGATGTTCTTCTCACCGCTGCGCTTCCGCCAGTCGTGGATCCAGCTCCGCTGCCCTCTTAAACTCGCTTTCCGCCTGCACGCTCTGGCCCTTGCGCTGCAGCGCCACCGCAAGCTGGTAGTGAGCCGGCGCATACTCGGGAGCCGATTTTATCGCTGCCTCGAACTGAGAGATCGCACCGTCCAGGTCGCCTGCGTTCAACATGCGCTTGCCGGAATTGGTGGAGAATGTAGCCGCCTGCAAACTCGTTTTTTCCTTGCTGATTCGCTGCGCCAGCTCTCGCTCGCGCCGTGCGCCTTCAGCATCTCCGGACTGTTGCAGCACCGCTGACAGCGTGGTGTGCGCCCCGGCGAAATCGGGCTGCAGCTTGATCGCCTCCTGCAACGCAGCCGTCGCCTCCGGCAACTTGCCCATCTGCTTGTAAACGGTCCCCAGCGTGTAATGGGCTTCGGCATAGTCAGGCTTGTACTGGATTGCACTCTGCAACTCGGCCGCCGCAGCGGGGAACTCGCCTTTCTGCCATAGAGCGACACCCAGGGTGTAGTGCGCGTCCGACAGCTTGGGATCCAGTTCCAGTGCTTTCCTAAACTCCTCGATAGCCTGCGGAACCTGGTCCTTCAGCTTGAGCGCAACGCCAAGGTTGTAATGGAGCTCGGCGTTGTCTGGCGAGGCCTGCAACGCGCCACGCAATTCCTGCTCCGCGGCATCGAAATTCGCCTTCTGCAGATACGCGATACCGAGGTTTCCGCGGAAACTGCTATCGTCCGGCCGCAATCGAATCGCAGTTCGGAATTCCTCAACCGCCGCGTCCGCCTGGCCGCCCTGCAGCAACGCCAACCCCAGGTTGTTATGCCCTTCCGGATCATCAGGCTGCGCGGCCACCGCCTCGTTGAACGCCGCGATCGCGCCCTCGGCATCGCCCGTTCGTTGCAGCAGCAGCCCTAAACGTGCCCGCGCATCCGCAAGGTCAGGTTTCAGCTTCAGCGCGGTCTTTAACGCCCGAACTGCCTCTTCGTTCGCGCCCTGCTCCTGCAGGGCCATTCCCAGGTTGTAGTTGAACTGCCAGTTCTCCGGTGCAAGCCGCGCGGCGGTTCGCAGTTCTTCCACACCCTTGTCAGTCCTGCCCTGCTTCCACAGCACCATGCCAAGATGGAAATGCGCCTGCGCGAACTCCGGCGCCAGCGCGATCGCGTTAGAAAAATTCCTCGCCGCGTCGTCCAGCCGACTCTCGAGCGCCAGCAGCGAGCCAAGGTCGTCGAGAATGTCCGGACGCTTCGGAGCCAGCTCTGCGGCTTTTTGCAATTCGGCGATTGCTCCGGCGCGGTCCCCTTGAGCATTCAGAATCCGCCCTCTACCCCGATGCGCCTCCGCATCATTCGGGTCTAGTTTCAGCGCCGCCTCGTATTCCGCGTCCGCACCGGCCAGATCTCCTTTCGCCGCCAAGACATTTCCGAGCGTCGAATGTGCCGATGCTTCTTTCGGATTCAGCGCAATCGCCCTCCGTAGGTGCTCCTCCGCCGCGCCTGCCTGTCCCTGCATGAGCAAAGTCCAGCCCAGCAGGTTCTGCAACTCGGCGTTGCGCGGATTCAGTTTTGCCGCTTTTTCGAACTCACGCTGCGCCCCTGCCACGTCGCGCTTCTCCAGCGCCGCCTTGCCACGGTGGTAAGCCGCTTGCCAGGACTGGCCTTGCCCTGCGGCGCTCCTGCGCGTCTGCGCGAACACCGACGCACTTAAAACGGCAACGAGCAGGATTGCCAACAAACCCGCCAACTTGAGCACACTGCACGTACTGCCACTCTTTTCACCGCAGAGGGTGCAGAAAACCGTCCGCATGCGCGACTGTTTCGCCGTACAGCTTGCCTTCGAATAAACCGCATCCATAATTGGTGTCGAGCAACACAGCTCGCCGGCTCCTTTGGATGCGTTCGGCAGCCGCACCGTTCACTTTCTCGCTCGAGAGGAGAAGTCACTGCTTCGCTGTTCCCCAACTCTGCTGTGGCTTGGCTCGACCGTCGGATTGCTGCTGCTCGCGATTACCACCGTTGCGGTCGCACAGAAGCCGCCAGGCTCCGCGCAGGTCGCCGCCAACTTCGTCGACATTGCCCCAAAAGCCGGCCTGACTGCCCCGAACGTTTTCGGCGGCAAGACAACGAAGAAATACATCCTGGAAACCACCGGCACCGGCGTCGCCATATTCGATTACGACGGCGACGGCTGGCCCGACATCTTCTTCGTGAACGGAACAACTCTGGAAGGTTTCCCCAAGGGCCAGGAACCCACGAACCACCTCTATCGCAATACCCACGACGGCAAGTTCATCGACGTGACCGAGCGCGCTGGCCTCCGTGCGAGCGGCTGGGGACAGGGTGCATGCGTGGGGGATTATGATAACGACGGCTTACCCGACCTATACGTCACCTACTACGGACGAAACCGCCTTTACCACAACAACGGCAACGGTACCTTCACCGACGTCACGGATGCGGCTGGCGTTGGCGGTTCCGGCAAATCGTGGGGAACGGGCTGCGCTTTCGTCGACTACGATCGCGACGGCCTGCTCGACCTCATCGTAGCAAACTACGTCGAATACGATCAGGCCGCGAGTTGGCAACCCGGATCTCGCCCGTCGTGCATGTGGAAAGGCGCACCCGTCATGTGCGGCCCACGCGGCATGAACGGTGCAAAAAACACTTTGTTTCACAACCTCGGCAAAGGACGCTTCGAAGATGTAACCGTCAAGGCGCACATTGACCAGACGCCCGGCACCTTCTGTTTCAGTCCGACCACGCTCGACTACGACAACGACGGCTGGCCCGACATCTACGTCGCCTGCGACAGCACGCCCAACATCCTGTACCACAACAACCGCGACGGCACGTTCACCGATGTTGGCGTTGTCTCGGGCGTAGCGTTCAACGAAGACGGGCGCGCCCAGGCCGGCATGGGCTCAACCAGCGCCGATTACGACGGCGATGGCCAGCTCGACCTATTTCGCACCAACTTCTCCGACGACACATCCACGCTCTTCCGCAACAACGGCAACGGCACGTTCGCCGACACCACCTTTGCTGCAGGACTCGGCCTGAACACAAAATATCTTGGCTGGGGAACCATGTTCTTCGACTTCGACAACGACGGCTGGCCGGACCTTCTGCTTATCAACGGTCACGTCTACCCCGAAGTGGAAACCTACAATCTCGGCAGCTCGTTCGAAGAGCCGCGACTGCTCTACCACAACCAGGGTAACGGCACGTTTGCCGACATCTCCGCCAACTCCGGCACCGGCATCGCAACCCGCTCCGCCGGACGCGGCCTCGCCATCGGCGACCTCTGGAACGACGGGCGGCTCTCCGCCGTGATCAGCAACATGAACAGCACACCGAGCCTCCTCGTCAACCAAGCCGCGTGTCCCACATGCGCCGGGTGCCCCACATCTGCCGCTGTTAGCAGATGTGGGGCAGGCGCCAACCACTGGATCACCTTTAAGACGATCGGCACGCGCTCCAATCGCGATGGCATCGGCGCCCGTATCACCGTCCGCATTACCGACCGGCAATCATCACGCAAACGCACCCTCGTAGACGAAGTCCGCAGCGGTTCCAGCTACATGTCCAGCAACGACATCCGCGTACACTTTGGCCTCGGTGCGATCACGAAGATTGACGACATAGAAGTCCGCTGGCCCAGCGGCCTGACCGAACACTTCGATGCGGCGCGAGTAGACTCGATTGTCACCCTGAAAGAAGGCAGCGGAAAAAGTGCTGCGCAGAAGAACACGGCTACGCGAGAGAACACCGTTACAAGAGCTCTGGAACAAGCTCCGCATTAGCATGCTCCGCATTGGCAGCCTCCCCATTAGCGGCGACCGCATGCGCAGCCGGTATCAGCAAGCTCCGCAATAGAGCAAGGTTTGTCATTCCGAGGAGCGCAGCGACGAGGAACCCCTACCCTCGCCACTACTGTGTCACCCGAGCACAGCCGCGCAGGGGGATCCTGCTTTTCGCCAATGCCTGCGCCGCAGACCACTATTGCACTAACAGCTAAGAGGTAACAGCTAACGGCTAGTACTCTTCCCGAACTCCATCGTCCTTACCACCACTCCACCTTCCTTGACTACGTAGGCACGATTGACCGCCAGGTCCTTCAACGTATCGACCTGTCCGCTTGGCCACCGTATCTCCAGCAGCTCCACCTTTGTCGCCGCCCCTAGTCCGAAGTGCACCCGCAGGTCGCTCTGCGATATATATCCTCCGCCGCTACGTACCTCATCGATCTGCGAATGCGTGCTCCCGTCCGCATTTCGCGTCACGCATCTCAGCCGCGCTCCAATGCCGCTGCGGTTCGACTTCACTCCCTGGGTCCGCACCTTGATCCAGTTGTTGTTGAGCGACGAATCGCAGCGCACGAGCTGCGGCGGGCCGTTCACCACATTCACCACGAAGTCCACATCGCCGTCGTTGTCGAAATCGCCGAACGCACACCCGCGCGACGCCGTTGGCGCGCTGATCCCGGTCCCCGCCTGCATGGACACGTCCTCGAACTTGCCGTTGCGCAGGTTTCGGTAGAGCAGTTTGCGCTGCGCGTATCCCGCCTCAGTCTCCAGCTTCTCGACCTCGGGATATACGTGGCCATTGCAAACGAGGATGTCCGCCCAGCCGTCATTGTCCATGTCGAAGAAGCCACAGCCCCAGCCCAGGTACTTCGTGTTCAGCCCCAGTCCCGCCGCGAACGTTGCGTCGTCGAAGTTCGCATTGCCTGTGTTCCGGTAGAGCGAGTGCGTATCCCCGGCGAAGTTCGTCTTAACAATGTCGAGATTGCCGTCGAGGTTATAGTCGGCTGCCGAAACCCCCATGCCCGCCTGTGGTTTGCCGTCCGGACTCAGAGCGCATCCGGCCTCCATCCCGATGTCGTTGAACTTGCCATTCTTCTGATTCTGGTAAAGGGCGCTCGGCTGCGAGTCGTTTGCGACGTAAATGTCGGGCCAGCCATCGTTGTCGAAATCCGCTGTCAGCACGCCGAGGCCATAAGTTCCGTTCTCTTTCAGAATGCCCGAGCTCTCTGATACATCCGTGAAAGTGCCGTCGCCATTGTTGTGATACAGAATGTTCTTCGATCCCGGCAGCCCCGGCGGCCCGCACGCCACCATCACGCCCTTGTAAAGGCACGGTCCCGACTCCGGCACCGGCGCCGTCGCCAGGTCGAGGTCGATATAGTTGGCCACGAACAGGTCCAGGTGCCCGTCGCGATCGTAGTCAACAAACGCGCACCCGGTACTCCAGCGATCTTTCGCCGTAAGCAGCCCGGCCTTTTGCGTGACGTCCGTGAAGGTTCCGTTTCCGTTGTTGTGGAACAGCTTGTTCTTCCCGAAATATGTAATGAACAGGTCGTCCCAGCCATCGTTGTCGTAGTCGCCCACGCAGACGCCCTGCCCCCAGCCAGACACTGCCAACCCTGCTTTGACGGTCACATCCGTGAACGTCCCGTCATGGTTGTTCTTGAACAAGTGCGACACCGGTTCCTTGCCCTTCGGAAATCCCTCGAGCCGCCAGCCGTTCACGATGAAGATGTCGAGCCAGCCGTCGTTGTCGTAGTCATAGAACGCAACGCCGCATCCGGTCGTCTCCAGCAGATATTTGTTCTTGTGCATCCCGCCGAAGATCGTCTCGACGCTAAGCCCGGCCTGCTTCGCAATGTCCGTGAATGTTACGCCGAGACCGCCACTCGATTTCTGCGTCACCGTTGCAGCATCCTGGGCCGATGCCGCACCGCTCCCCGCAGAGGAGGGTGCCATCGCGGCCCCGCGCGAAGGTACGGGCACGATGCCGGCCAGTACACTCTCCAGGGAAAGCACGAGCGCCGAACGGCTCAGGGATTTTAGGAAACCACGTCTGTTAATGGACAACGGGGACTGCCATCCTGTACTTTGGCGGTTTGGCGACCCGCGCTGCATTTCGCGCCTTCGCCAACTGTTTGTCATTCCGAGTGCAGCGAGGAACCCTGCCTGCAACAATGCCGCGCCACGCTTGCGATGACACGTCAGCAGTTCCGGTCGAAAACAAAAATGGAACTAGCACATGCCTCGCGCCGCCTTGCTCTTCTCCTGCTGTGCCTTTGTGTGATGCCGTTTTCGGCCGCACAGCAAACCGGCTCTTCCCAACGCCAAGCCGAAGAAAACCACACCGAAGCCCCACGTCTGTCGCAGTCAGCAGACATAGGTCCCGACCTCAAACTAACCCGAGCCGCCCGCCCCTGGGAATTCCTCGACGCCGTCGGCACGCGTGCCGCCATCTTCGGTAGCGAAGACGGCGCCTTCGAAGCCTGGGTCTATCCTTTCAAACTGCTGCGCGACTTTCGCCTGACCTTCCGCACACGCAACCGCGTGATACCAGCGCACGCACTCGTTCGCACGGTCAGCGTACGTCCTGAATCCGCAACTCTCGTTTACTCTGATGACGATTTTTCCGTCCGCGAAACCTGGTTCGTCCCGGTGGATGAACCCGGCGCGATCATCCTCCTCGAGATCGATAGCCATGCTCCGGTCGAAATCCAGGCAAGCTTCGAACGTGACTTCCAACTGATGTGGCCGGCGGCCCTCGGAGGCACCTCCATCGAGTGGATCAACGAAATGCACGCCTTCGGCCTTGGCGAAGCGCAGCAGGAGTATTACGGCTTCATAGGCTCCCCCACCGCCCGGGCCGCCCTGGAAGAATACGACACCAACTACGCCCGTTCGCACACCAGTTCCTTCGTTGTTGGCGACCCCGTGAACGGCCATGCCACTTACGTCATCGGTATCGCCGGTTCCGTGCAGGGCCGCGCCAAGGCTGAGCAGACCTACCGCCGACTGCTCGCCAGCTACAATGACCTGCTGGCGAAATCGGCCGAATATTACCGGCAGTATCTTGCCGATACGATCTCACTCACGCTTCCAGACCAGCAACTCCAGCGTGCTTACGACTGGTCGCGCATCAGCACCGCGCAGGGATTAGTGACCAATCCGTTTCTCGGCACCGGCCTGGTCGCCGGCTACAAAACCTCAGGCGAGGGCGCACGCCCCGGCTTCGCCTGGTATTTCGGCCGCGATTCCATGTGGACCGCCCTGGCACTCGACTCGACCGGCGACTTCAAGAACGCCCGCACTGCGCTCGCCTTCCTAAGCAAGTACCAGCGCCAGGACGGCAAAGTCCCGCACGAGATCTCGCAAAGCGCCACGCTCGTGCCCTGGTTCGACAAGTTCCCTTATCCTTGGGCCTCGGCAGACGCTACACCCCTTCTCATTCTCGGCCTGCACGATTACGTGCGCTCCAGCGGCGACGTGGCCTTCGCGCGGGAAAAATGGGACAACGCCTGGCGTGCCTATCAGTTCTTGAAATCGACTTATGGCCCCGACGGTTTCGCCCGCAACGAAGGCGTAGGGCATGGCTGGGTCGAAGGTGGCCCTCTACTGCCTGTCCGAACCGAACTCTACCAGAGTGGCTTGGCTGTGGCGTCCCTGCGTGCGCTTGCGGACCTCGCGCGCATCACAGGTCACAGCGACGTCGCAGCCGGTCTCGATCGCGACTTCGCCGCGCAGCAGAAATCGATTAGCGATGCTTTCTGGTCTACCGATAAAAACATCCTTTCCTTCGCGCTGGATCCACAAGGCCAGCGCGTCGAGATCCCCAGCGTGCTCGTGACTGCCCCCATGTGGTTCGGCATCTTCGATCCCGCAAAAGCGGACCGCACCATCAACGCCCTGTCCACAGCCGACCACGCTACCGACTGGGGTATGCGTATCATTTCTGCTGAGAACCCGTTGTTCAACCCGGCGGGCTATCACTTCGGCAGCGTCTGGCCGCTATTTACGGGATGGGCATCCGTCGGCGAATACACATATCACCGCGCTACGCCGGCGTACGCCAACCTCCGCACCAATGCACTGCTCGCGCTCGACGGTTCTCCCGGACGCATCACGGAAGTCCTCTCCGGCAGCTACTACGAGCCGCTCTCGACCAGTTCTCCTCACCAGATCTGGTCGTCTGCCATGGTGATGAACTCCATGCTGCGCGGCATGTTGGGCCTGAGTGTGAATGCATTGTCGAAAAATCGAGACGTGCAACTTACATTCTCTCCCCACGTCCCCGCCGGTTGGAGTTCGTTTGCGATCACCGGCGTCCACGTCGGCCCCACTCGCCTCGACTTGAACTACCGCCGTACGGACGACGACATCATCCTCGAAGTGCGTCAACCCGGCAGCGCAGAAACGACGATCGACTTCAGTCCCGCTCTCGGCCGTACCGCCAAAGTGGTCGGCGCCGACGTCAACAACCGCCCCGTTCACTTCGACCTGCAGACGAACGCAACTGACCTCCACCCGGTCGTTCGATTCACGGCGCGCCAGGGCACAACCACACTCCGCCTGCGCGTGCGGAATGACTTCGCGATGGATGCTCCCGGGGATTTGCCGCCTCTGGGAGAGACTTCTCGTAATCTGAAGATCATTTCCGAAACCTGGAACAACTCCGCCACGGAACTCTCTCTCGAAGTGGCCGGCCTGGCCGGCCAATCATACGATCTCGTCATCTCCGGGTCCGCGCCACTCGCCAATGTCGCGGGCGCGCAGATCGCCACCCAGGACCGCCTCCGCAGGATTCATCTGACCATTCCCGCTGGGAAAACGGGAAGCTACGTTCGCCACACTGTCACGCTCCATTTTGGGGGCACGCAGCAACCCGCGAAACGCTCACACAATCAACTCACACCGGCACTCATGAGCGGCCTTCTGCCGCACACAATATCTCGCGTTGTTGGAGACATTAACTGATGCGCCTTGCACAACCTCGCTTCTGGATCGCTACCTTATTCATTCTTTCCGCCGTCTGTTCCGCCCAGAGCAACGCGACAGCAGCAGCCGCACGCGCTCAGGACGCCGAGGGCCACAAGTGGTGGCAGCACGCCGTTTTCTACGAGCTGTACCCGCGCAGCTTTGCTGACAGCAACAACGACGGCATTGGCGACCTCAACGGCATCACCTCGAAAATGGAGTACCTGCAGAAGCTGGGCATCGACGCCATCTGGATCACGCCCTGCTTCCCGTCGCCGCAGGTCGATTTTGGGTACGACGTCTCCGACTACAAGAACATCGACCCCATGTACGGTACCCTGCAGGACTTCGATCGCATGGTCGCCGCCGGTCGCCAGCACAATGTCAATATCATCCTCGACTTCGTCGTGAACCACTCTTCGGACAAGCATCCGTGGTTCATCGAATCGAAATCCTCGAAGACCTCGCCCAAGCGCGACTGGTACGTGTGGCGCGACGGCCGCGGCCCCAACATGCCGCCCAACGACTGGATCTCCAACTTCGGCGGCTCTGGCTGGACCTTCGACCAGAATACCGGTCAGTGGTATTACCACTATTTCTACGTCCAGCAGCCTGACCTCAACTGGCGTAACCCGCAAGTGCGAGAAGCCATGCTCGACGTGCCTCGTTTCTGGTACAAGCGCGGGGTTATGGGTTTCCGCCTCGATGCCGTCGACACGCTCTTCGAAGATACCAAGCTGCGCAACAACCCCCTGCTTCCCGGCAAAAACAGCTACGGCGATCCCAACGAGTACAGGCTCTACAACACACACCAGCCCGAAGTGCACGACACCCTACGCGACATTCGCCGCGTCTCGGATGAGTTTGGCGCCGTGCTGATCGGTGAAACCTGGACGGAAACGTTCCGCGAACTCGTTCGCTACTACGGCCGTAACAACGACGAACTCCAGATGCCGATGGACTTCAAGTTCACTGAGGTCAAAACGCTTTCACCCGACGATTTCCGCCGCGAGATCGCCCTCATCGAAGGCACCGGCGAGTGGCCCGTCTACGTTCTCAGCAACCATGACATCCGTCGCGCCTACACCCGTTACGGCGACGGCCAGAACAACGACAAGATCGCCAAAATGCTCGCGGCCATGCTGCTGACGCTGCGCGGCACTCCCGTGATGTATTACGGCGAAGAACTCGGCATGGAGAACAACGACCCGACTCGCAAGGAAGACGTGAAGGACCCCATCGGCAAAATCGGCTGGCCCGAACAGAAAGGTCGCGACGGCGAGCGCACGCCCATGCAGTGGAACACCAGCGCCAATGCGGGCTTCAGCACGGCCGCCCCATGGCTCCCCGTCCCTGAGAGCTATAAGACGCACAACGTCGATGTGGAAGACAAAGACCCAAATTCAATCCTGAATTTCTACCGCCAGCTCATCCAGTTGCGACGCTCCAACCCGCAGCTGCACGAGGGCAACCAGATCCTGCTCAACGAACAGGACCCGAACGTTCTCTCCTATCTGCGTTCCTACAAAAACGGAGGAGTGGTCATCGCGCTCAACATGACGAACGCTCCGCGCAATGTCCGCTTCGATCTCTCGCCCTATGGCCTCAAGAACACCACCGGCAAGGTGTTGTTGAGCACCGAACCCAACACGACCAGTGCCAATCTCCAACAACTCTCGCTTCCACCCTACGCCGCATATGTCGTGGAGGTCACGCCTTAAACGTTCAACTGGCCACAACCGTGGGTGCCCACCCTGGCCTCGGTGCCCCACCCTCGCGCCGCGCTGTTCGGCGCCAGGGTGGGTCCAGAACTACTGTTGAATGCGTCCGTGATTGTGTAGCGCCGGGTCTCTGACCCGGCGTTCACCGTTGCCCAACTTTCGTTAACGTCCGTTACAGCGCCTCTTGCACTTCTCCGCTCTCCAACCTAAATCCTGCAACCCGCATCTGCTGCTCTCACGTGCAGCTTGGCCGTGCTGCGCGCATTCGGTCGACCAGGAGCTCCCGGATGTCTCGCCTTTATGCCTGCTGCTTACTGCTTTTGGCGCTCGTCGGCTCCACCCTCGCACAACTTCCCGGCTCAACCACTCTCACCGGGCGCGTCACCGACCCGTCCGGCGCCATCATCACGTCGGCCGAGGTAGCAATCACCGACACGAGAACGAACGTCCAGCGTTCCACGAGAACGAACAGGGTCGGGCAGTTCTCGTTCACCAACATCGCGCCCGGCGAATACGATGTCGCTATAACCGCGCCGAAATTCGTGCCCACGAAAGTCCGCGTTGAACTCGCTGTTGGCCGGGAGGGTTCCCTCGATGTTCCCCTGCGCGTGTCGGCCGAAACGACAACCTTGGAAATCAGCGACAAGCCCGCTCTCTCCAACACTCTCGGTTCGGTTGTCGATGGCGTGATCGCCACCAATGAAATCAACTCACTTCCGCTGAACGGCCGCAATTATCTCGAACTCGCCTTTCTGATTCCCGGCAACGCGCCGGCGCCGAACTTCGACCCCACCAAGACTGACCG
>JAEZPW010000285.1 GCA_023441255.1 Acidobacteriota bacterium | reverse complement strand
TGATGCCTGCGCCAAACGCGGTGGGCGGGGGCCACCAGTCGGCCGTGACCATAACCTTCGCCAAGCGCAAAGGCACCAACGCCACCGTCATCGCGAACCAGGTGCTCGCGAAAGTCGGCCAATTGCGCGGGTACATGCTACCTGCCGACCTGAACGTCACCGTTACCCGCAACTATGGCGAGACCGCGAAGGACAAATCAGACGAACTCCTGAAGCACCTCCTGCTCGCTACGCTGTCCGTCACTCTTCTGATCGCGTTCGCGCTCGGATGGCGGGAATCCGGCGTGGTGCTGGTTGCCATTCCGGTGACGCTCGCGCTCACACTGGCCATCTTCTATTTCTTCGGCTACACGCTCAACCGCGTCACCCTCTTTGCACTCATCTTCTCCATCGGCATTCTGGTCGATGATGCCATCGTGGTGGTCGAGAATATCGTCCGCCACTTCCGTCTTCCGGAGAATCGCGGCCGCAACATCGCGACGGTTGCAGTCGAAGCGGTGGACGAGGTCGGCAACCCCACCATTCTTGCCACCTTCGCGGTCATCGCAGCCATCCTGCCAATGGCGTTTGTTCGTGGCCTCATGGGTCCCTACATGCGCCCAATCCCGGTCGGCGCATCGGCAGCCATGATGTTCTCTCTCGTAGTAGCGTTCGTGGTCTCGCCATGGGCCGCTCTGCGCCTGCTGCGCCACTACGCGCATTCAGGTGACGCGCGTCCGCACGCGCATGACGCCGAGGGCTGGACCACCCGCCTGTACCGCCGGCTCATGACGCCGCTCATCGATGATTCGAAAAAGCGGGCGATGTTCCTCGCTGGGGTCGTCGTACTTCTGCTGCTCGCCTGCCTCCTCGTGCCGTTGAAACTTGTTCACCTCAAGATGTTGCCGTTCGACAACAAGAGCGAGTTCCAGGTCGTCATCGACATGCCCGACGGCACCACGCTGGAACAGACGACGCAGGCCGCGCAGGCGGTCGGCAGCTACCTCGCAACGCAGCCTGAGGTGATGAACTATCAGGTCTATGCCGGCACCTCCGGTCCTTACAACTTCAATGGCCTTGTGCGGCACTATTACATGCGCCGTCAGCCGAATCAGGCCGACATACAGGTGAACCTCCTTCCTAAGGACGAACGCAAAGCGCAGAGCCACGATATCGCCAAGCGCGTTCGCTCTGAGTTGCAGCGCATCGGAGCCGCCTACGGCGCGCGCGTGAAGGTTTCAGAAGTGCCGCCCGGTCCGCCCGTGCTGGACACGCTTGTGGCCGAGATCTACGGTCCGACGCAGCAGGGAAGAATCGAACTCGCGCAGAAGGTGAAACAGATCTTCCAGTCCACTCCGGGTGTAGTTGACGTGGATTGGTATGTGGAGGATCCGCAGACCAAGTACGACATGAAGGTCGACCTCGACAAGGCGGCACTGCACGGCGTTTCTGCGGCCGACGTCACCCGAACCCTTCAGATCGGGCTTACCGGTGCTGAAGCCGGCTTACTGCACTCCGCCACTTCTCGCGAAGATGTCCCCATCGTCGTTCGCCTGGGCCGCGCCGACCGCAGTGCCATCGAGCAACTGGCCGATCTCAAACTGCCAACCATCACAGGCGGCCAGGTATCTTTGCGCGAAGTCACCGACACAACCCAGACCACCATCGACCAGAGCCGCTATCGAAAGAACCTTCAGGAAGTGACCTATGTTATTGGCGACGTCTCCGGGCAGGAGGAAAGCCCGGCCTACGCCATCCTGAAGATGAACAAGGCGCTCGAGCAACTCAAGGCCCCTGACGGCTACGGCATCGCGCTGTACAACTCCGTCCAGCCGGAGAGCACGCAGCGCTTCTCAATGAAATGGGACGGCGAGTGGCATATCACTCTCGAGGTTTTCCGCGACCTCGGTCTCGCCTTCGCTGCCGTGCTGGTGCTCATCTACGTGCTCGTGGTCGGCTGGTTCGGGTCCTTCAAGACTCCGCTGGTCATCATGGCGCCGATTCCGCTGACGCTCGTCGGCATTCTGCCCGCACATGCGCTGATGGGCGCGTTCTTCACCGCAACCTCCATGATCGGTTTCATCGCAGGGGCCGGCATCATCGTGCGCAACTCGATCATCCTGGTGGACTTCATCGAGCTTCGCCGGGCGCAGGGAATGAGCCTCGAGCACGCCGTGGTCGACGCCGGCGCAGTTCGCTTCCGCCCGATGTTGCTGACCGCTGCGGCCGTCGTGGTCGGCGCCACCGTTATACTCTTCGATCCGATATTTCAGGGATTAGCGTTGTCGTTGATGGCCGGTGAGGTCGCCTCCACGGTTCTTTCGCGCATGGCTGTTCCAGTTCTCTATTACATGAGCGAGAGACGCGGTAAGCATTTGTTCCCACATGTGCACGCACCGGAAAACGTCGCCGAGTGCGAAAGCGCCCTATGTGACGTTCCTGAGAAGGTTTCAAATTGATTTAGGAGATCGCCGATGACAGTTGAAAGAGCTCTTCGCTTAATGGCGGGTGCCGTGATCCTGGTATCGATGGGTCTGGCGCGGTTCGTCTCACCGTACTGGTATCTGCTTACCGCGTTCGTGGGCGTGAACCTGCTTCAGTCTGCGTTCACCAACTGGTGTCCCGCCATGGTCATCTTTCGCAGGATGGGCCTGAAGGATGCGGCAGCGTGTGGTGCGTCAGATAAGTCGTTGTCTGCTTCCGCTGCGCGCAGGTAAAAATCGGGGCGGTGCGCCGGATCCGTGTGCACCGCCCGCAGTATCACATGCATTTGCGGTCGAGCATCAGGGAATGTCGCCGCGACCGGCGCACGATCAGTTGGACAGTGTCCCAGAGAAGATGCGCCACGAAGAAGACAACGAACACTTTTGCCCCGATCGACACGCCTTTGTTCAGGCTGTCGACCAACTCCTGGTACTTTCCGGCCTCGCGACCCGCGTCGGTGAGAACGAATAGTTGCGGTGCCCGCGCCAGCAGCGCGAACAGCACAACCATCACGGCCCTGCCGGCGAGGCCTAACCACGGTCGAGCCTTGCGCCACCCGTAATGAAACAGACCCATCAGCTCAAAGAACCACTGGGCGGCCATGAGGGCCACGAACGCCCAATAAGCCGTATGGAAGATAGGACTTGCCTCGACGAATTTCAGGTATACTGCTCCGCCCCAGAAGATGAGAAACGGGTGTCGTGTTATCGCGATCAGCCAAAGGACGAACAGGCCGCTGGCAATAAGCTCGAACACGGTGTGGGAGCGTTTCTGGTCTTCAATCTCGACCGGAGGCAGCCTTCTCGGACTCCAGTCGTGCAGCAACGCGATTTTCGTGCCGCATTTCACCTGCGCGAACTGAATGACCACGAATATGCCCGTCACCCAGAGCACCGCGGTCACCGCCACCCCGGGCATCCGGCCCAAGACTGACACGAGTTTGGTGGTGGTGACCGGTTCCGATATGAAAGTGAGCGCATTCACCAGGACGAATGCAAGCAGCACCAGTGGCAATGCTGTTTTCAGCACGAACCAGTAATAAGGAAACAGCGTCGGCCCGATCAGGTACTGCTGTGGCAGGTACTTCGCCGCGACCAGCACAGGGTGACCGAATTCCTTAAAGAACGCCTCTTCTTCATCAATGTTCAACGGCCGTCCGAGTTCGCTCTCCTTCTCCTCAACTTGCTCCAGGATGTTGGCGCGCAATTCCTGCACGATATCCTCTCGCCGCGAACTCGGTAAATATTTGGTCACCGCCTGCAAGTAACGATCGAGAAGCTCCATATCAATCCTCCTGAAGTATTCGCGCGAGAGAAGCGTTGAGATCCTGCCACTCCTTCGTGAGCTGCTGCAGAACCAGCTCTCCGGTCGTCGACAGGCGGTAGAACCGTTTATTCCGCTTGTCTTCTTCGCGCCACTCGCTGTTGAGAAGGCCTTGCGATTCGAGCCGCCGGAGCAACGGATAGAGTGTGCTTTCGTCGATTGCCACCCCGCTCTCGGTCAATGCCTTTCGCAGGGTGTAGCCGTACCGCTCGGTCCGTAGTTCCGCCAGCACGGCCACGATCAAGGACCCTCGCCTCAGTTCAAGGCGAAGATTCTCGAGAACCTCCGAATTTCCGTTGCTGTGCGCCATATACTGTACGACGCACAGTATATGGCGCACAGCATGGCGGCTGTCAATAGCTAATGTGAATTTTTGGTGATTGTTTCTTTGGGACAGAGGACCGGACCGGGTCCAATCGGCATTTCTACAATCGGAGTTTCCGCAAGACGCGCCGCCTAATGCTGCCGGGTCGTGAAATTCGTCGGCAGACTGCCGTTGCAGCTGAAGTTCAGGTTATCCTTGGTTACAGGTCCGTCCATCGGCTCGGCCGTGATCGTGTAGGAATCCACCGGCAGCCCCGTGATCGTGTATGTACCGTTGGCGTTGGTCATTCCCCCGATGGGCGTCCGTCTTACGGGGGACGGATAGCTAGAGTTTTCCGTGACGAAGTCCGCGAACACATGCGCGCCGCACACAGCAGCATTATTGGACGCAAAACGCACCGTCCCCGAGATAATGCCCGTCGGCACGGTCACGTTCCCCGGATAAATACTCGATATTCCGGCAACGTCGTCGTAGCCGAGGGTGCGAACCGACGTATCCCCCTGAAACGGATACATGACCGCCGACGCTACAGCGCTGTGATCCAGGCCGAAGAAATGCCCGATTTCATGCGTCGCGATACTCTGCAGATCCTCGCAGTTATTGTCGCCGCTTGGGCACTTCGCACTTCCAAGCAGAAACGTGAACTTGGGGTTGAACAGGATATCGGCATCTATGATCTGCCCATTGCTTTGCACGGTATCGATCGTGAATGCGATCGTGTCCGACACGCTTCCGTTTCCGTCGTTGAACTGGCTGTCGTTGCACACAAAGCAGATCAGGTTGACGCCATCATTGCCCGCCGCGGTCAGCGTTGAATTTGCTCCTTGGGAAACCTGAAGCGCCGTATTCGGCGCCGCCGTCCAGGTACCGAACGAACTCGTCAGGACCGGTCCTACGGCCCCGCCCAGCACGTTAGATCCAACGTTCGTATTCAGGTTCCAGTGCGTATTCCCGCCGGGCCAGTTCCACGGCGTGGTGCCATTGAGATTCGGCAGGTAGGAAAATGCGGGGGTTGTGTACAGGAGTCCGATCGCGACCGCGAACAGCATAGCGAGCGAAAAAATCATCTTGTTGCGGCTCATTTCGTCACCGCCTTGCGCACGCGAGTTTCCAGTTCTTGCAACGTCATGCGCATTCCCGTGTACGTTCGCAGCTGTCCGTTATCGGAAAGCTCCTTCACTCCGGGGACACCGTTACTAACGCTCGCCGCTCCCGAGGTCGTCCGACTCACGCGAAAGTTGCCCTGCATGAGGTCCACGACCTGCAGGGCGCCACTCGCGTTTTCAGCCGGTTGCAGAAAGAGCACCGCGTCCTCCCCCGGCTGAAAATGCCGAACTCCGAACAGCACCTGCCGAAGTCCGTCCTTCTCACCGCCGCGCTGCCGTACTACCACCGTCTGCCCAGGTTGACCTTTGAGCGCGCGTGCAACCTGAAACTCCGTGTACGTATAAATCGCGGTATGCTGCGCGTTCCATTCGGTCCACGACCTTGTCGCGCGCGCTTCGATCACTACGCTCGCCAGCTGCGACAATCGCTCGACTGACGCCGGCCGCACCGTCGTTGCCGATGCCACCGCCGCGAGAGCCGCCAACATGATTGCAATACTCAAACACTTTTTCATGGAACCACCTGCAATCCGCCGGCGAATGCAGTCATGTCCTGCTGTGCATTTTTGAGCAGCACGGTGCGTGCGCCCAGCGCCGCGCTCGACGACACTGCTGCCTGGAACGTCAGCCCTTTCTGCCCGTTCTTCAGAGTAATGTCTTTCAAAGTCGAGTTGTCGACCGCGATATCGGACGGTCCTGAGATCGTCACCGTCATATTGGACGAGATTCCATCGCCCGCCACGGCAACGATGATCGAGGCGCCAAGATGCACGTTGGCGGACCCATTCGTCAGTGAGATATCAACGCTTCCGCCGCCGGAAGGGACAGTCGCTGCGCCGAGCAGCGTCGCGTTCGGAGCCGGGGAGCCCGATGGCGAAGGCACCTGCACATCGACGCCGCCTGCGGTCATTCCCGCACTGACGTTCACGACCACAGCCTGACCCGGGGTCCCACCGCCACCACCCCCGCCCCCGCCCCCGCCTCCACCACTTCCAGATCCCCCGCCGCCGCTCGGTGGAGGATTGTTGTTGTTGTTATTGCTGGAGCTTACTCCGCCGCAGCCGATCAGCAACGAGAGCGCGAGAAACATTAAGCTGGCACGGTACACTGTAATCCTCTTGGCTCCCCTGTGTTCGCAGTTGGATGCGGCAGAGCGGGGGTTTGTTGCGCCTGAGAAGCTGCGCCGCCGAGGTACTTGCCTAATGCCCAAATCAGCTTACGATCCCAGAACAGCTGCTCCAGCTTCTATCGAACCTGGACACCTGCAGCTGCTACGGCAAGCTCTGCTTGGCTGGTATGACGCGAACAAGCGCGACCTGCCTTGGCGCGTTGACCGCGACCCCTACCGCGTTTGGCTCTCCGAGATCATGCTTCAGCAGACGCGCGTGGCCGTGGTCATCGACTACTACCAGCGTTTTCTGCGCCGCTTTCCCGACGTCCACACGCTCGCTCGCGCCCGCGAATCTTCCGTGCTGGCCGTCTGGAGCGGGTTGGGATACTACCGCCGCGCCCGTTACCTACACGCGGCAGCAAGGATTGTTAGCAGGGAGCAGAAGGGCGTCTTTCCTTCAACCTCATCCGAGTGGGCTGATCTCCCTGGGATAGGGACCTACACAGCCGCCGCCATCGCCAGCATCGCTTTCGACGAGCCCTGCGCCGTGGTGGACGGCAATGTCGAGCGCGTACTGCAACGCCTCAGCGGGAACTCGAATCTTCTAGGCAAGCCCCTCTGGCAGGCGGCCCAGCAACTGCTCAGCCCGGAGCGTCCCGGCGACTTCAACCAGGCCGTGATGGAACTAGGCGCCACGGTCTGTTTTCCCGACCGTCCTCTGTGTTCGTCCTGTCCCATCTCGCAGTGGTGCCGCGGGCGCGGCCCAGTCGGTCGCCGTCCCGCAGCGACCCGAAACAGCAAGAGTGTCAGCTACCGTTTATCCGTCAGGAACCGTGCTGTGTATCTCGTAAAGCGACCAGCCGGAACTCTCATGCCAGGAATGTGGGAGCTGCCGGCGCTGTCTTCGAAGGGCGTATCCTCCAAGCCCCTGATGCGGCTTCGTCACTCGATAACCGACACCGATTTCACGGTCGCTGTCTTGGGCGGTAGATGTAGGGAAATGACCGGAGGGCAATGGATTCCATTTTCCCGCCTTGACACTCTGGCGCTGACGGGGCTCGCCCGAAAGATTCTCAAACGTTCCGGCGTCATCTAAACTACCGACGCAGCTTTGCGACGGGAGACCCTATGACCGCTCTTGAGACCGGCGCCAACGCTCCAGATTTCACGCTACCATCCGTTGGCGGCGAACAGTTTTCATTGCATGATGCGCTGCAGCGCGGTCCCGCGGTGCTGGCATTTTTCAAGATCACCTGCCCAGTTTGCCAGTTGGCCTTTCCGTTTATCGAACGGCTTTACAAGGCTCACAACCGTGGCAAGGTGACCTTCGTCGGCGTCAGCCAGAACGACCTCAGCGGAACGAACGCCTTCCTCAAGGAGTACGGCATTACGTTCCCCGTGCTTCTCGACGATCGCTCGCGTTACCCGGTCTCCAACGCTTTCGGCATTACGAACGTCCCGACCGTTTTTCTTGTTGGCCCGGATGGCGAAATCGAGCAGTCCATTGTTGGATGGGATCGCAACGAGATGGAACTGCTGCATCGCCGCCTCACCGAGTTAGCCGAATCAACTCCTCCACAGTTATTTCTTCCCGGCGAAGACGTGCCACAGTTCAAAGCCGGTTGAGGGTCCCTGAATTAGGTCCGCGGGCGCGGACCCATCAGAATGGCACATCCCGACACGCTCGCATGCCCGTCGTGGCACAGAGAAGGAATTCTGTTCGTCCGGGTGCATCAGCGATTCACGTACAATGTCGAGTAAGAATTATCAAGCTATGGAGATTTCCATAATGTGGAATGTCCGCGTTTCACTCGTGCTGGCGTTGGCGCTTGCGACGGGTGCTTTTGCTGCAAATACCCCCAAGGCCAGCCGCGCCGCCACCAGCAAGACCAGTTCAATCGCAGTTCCCCTGCCGTCCGCCGCTTCAGCATCGATCAGGGCCGTGGACGCCGACCGCATTCGTGCGGACGTGAAGTTCCTTTCGGACGACCTGCTCGAAGGCCGCGGCACCGGCCAGCGTGGCGGCGACATTGCCGTCCAATACATTGCCACGCAATACGCCTTGAATCACCTGAAGCCTGCGGGTGACAACGGCACCTATCTGCAGAAGGTCCCGATGGTAGGACTCACGACGCTTCCGGTGAGCACTTTCTCTCTCGTGCCCGCGAGCGGCGATGCCATTCCG
>JAEZPW010000275.1 GCA_023441255.1 Acidobacteriota bacterium | reverse complement strand
ACCCGAACCGGAGGAGCGCGCAACGACATCCCAGGGGGACGAACGCGCAAAACGACAATGCGAGGGACGAGCGCGCAACACCGACTTCGAATTCGCCTACGCCGACGCCGTTTTCTCTGTTCGCTCTGAGTGGAAGCGGCGGAACTCGTCCACGCCCTGCGCCGTCATGTAGCGTGCGAGCACTTGTCGTTTGCTCTTTCGCAGATCGACGGTGATCAGCGCATCGAGCACGTTCGAAAAGTTGCGATCCACGTTGAATGCGAGGATGGATCCCCCGAGCTTCAAATACTGTTTCAGCAGGATCGGCAGTTCTTTGCCGTCTCCTTCGATATCGGAAATCGGAGCGTTCAAGGCATCCACGTCGTTCAGCATGCGCACGATCGAGCGCATCTCCCAGTTGCGCAGGCGCGACACGCGGAACGGCGCGCGCGGCGTAACCATTGAGCAGAGTGTGTCCCGTTGCTTCCCGTTTTGGCGCTTGAAGTACCGCACCAGCAACTCGCGTGAGGCGCGGTTGTATTCGTTGCTCATGCTCACGGCGCCGAAGAGCACGGGCGTCTCCGGATGACAGCGTACGTACGCGGCAAGCCCTTTCCACAGCATCAGGAGAGGTGCGTACTGCCGCTGATATTCCTCGCACACGAAAGAGCGACCCACTTCCAGGGCGGGGCCAAGCTTGTCGAAGAACCCGCGCGCGAACTTGAAGACCGTACTGGTGTACAGCCCGCGAACTCCGCGCGTCTTGATGATCTCTTTGGTTGCGGCGAAACGGTATGCGCCCACGATGCGCTGCTTCGCGGTGCCCCAGATGAACAGTTGCTTGTAGTACTGGTCGTACTCGTCGAGGTCCAGCGCAAGTCCTGAGCCTTCACCCGCTGCCCGAAACGTCACCTCGCGAAGACGGCCGATCTCGCGCAGCACCGAGGGTATTTCGCAACCGTCGGCGACGTACACGCTGAAATCTCCCGATCGCGCCATCAAGGCTTCGGACGGAAGGCTGGCAATCTCACTCAAGATTGCGGTCTGGGGTGTAGCCGCGGCGATCGGTTCCTGCTTTTCAGGGGCAGGTTGTTCCGCCCGATGCGCCCTTCCTCGCCGGCCCAGGAAGTAAGTCCGCCAGCGCAGGTACATGGTTAGCGCTTCTTCATCCGCGAACTTACGGATCTCCTCTGCGCTGATGGCCGACCCGATCTCGACTTTGACACTTTTTCCGGCGGCCTTCACGAACTCCGTCGGAAGGCTCAGTGTGCGAAGTTTCGGATGGACGACACCCAGCGTCTGGAACACCAGGCTGTTGTGACCCTCGAAATGCAACGGAATCACGGCAGCGCCCGTCATGCGAGCCAGTCGAGCAGCCGTGGTGGACCACTTGGGGTCGGCAATTTTGGGATGATGCAGCTTCCAGTGCGACACTTCGCCTGCCGGGAAAATGACCAGCACGCCGCCAGAGCGCAGCCATTGCAGCGCCTCACGCAATCCGCGATGGCTGTTGTGCACTGATTCCGTGGTGCCGAACGGGTCGACGAAAATACAGTCGTTCGCGAGGTACGGCACGCCCGAGAGGATGAAGTTCGTCAGCACCTTGGTGTCCGGGCGCACCGACGAGATCACATCACCCGCGACAATTCCGTCCAGAATGCCGAATGGGTGATTGGCCACGACCACCAGTGGCCCGGACTTCGGGATGCGGGACAGGTCGGCGCCTTCGAGCACGCACTCGACCTGCAATGCCTGGATTATCTTGCGAAATCCCGGCCCGTCGCCCTGTTGCACCTTTGAGTTGATCTGCTCCAGGCGGCGCCAGGGGATCAACTTCGAGGCCACGCCATGGATCGGAAGGAAGGACTTGACGCTTCCCAGGGGCGGTGACTGCATAACCTTGTGGTTCGGCATAGGCTTTTTCTACCGCGAGGGCGTTGCAACACAATCAATGCGTTGTTAAAAGCCAGTGAATCGGAGCCGCACATCATTGAGCCGAATTCAGAGAACCAGCCGGATTTTACGCGACTCCGGCCTTCAATTCACCTTCCAAAATGCCGTGGTGGCGCCCAGCCGGGCAAGGACGAACGTCACAAAGATGACGAAGTGTGTTAGGGATTCGAAACGGAACGGGGCGGCAAGGAAGAGAGTGGTAGCGGATTTTGTTGAAAAGGCGGCCGCCGAATCCGGAGGGGACGTAAACACGCCGGGTCACGTGTGGGGACGGGGCTGTGCCCCGTCCCATCCGGCGCTACATAAAAAGGCTACGAGTATATGCCAGAACTCGTACCTAAAACCTGCAGCTGGCAGCGCCGCGCTTTGCCAGGTACTGCTGGTGATATTCCTCGGCCCGGTAGAAGGGCGACGCCGGCACGATCTGCGTTACGACGGGCCGCGAAAACCGCTCCTGGACTTTTTCTTTCGAGGCGCGTGCGGCCGCTTCCTGCTCCGGGGTATGAAAGAAAATTGCCGAACGGTACTGCGTGCCGACGTCGGGTCCCTGGCGGTCCATCGTGGTCGGGTCATGCGCGTTCCAGAACACCTCGAGCAACTTCTCGTAACTGACCTCTGCGGGGTCGTACTCGACAAGCACGGATTCAGCGTGCCCCGTCGTGCCGGTGCAGACGTCGTGGTAGGTCGGCTTAGCGACGGTCCCGCCGGTATAACCCACAGTGGTCTCCTTCACTCCCGGAACGTGGCGGAACTCTTCCTCGACTCCCCAGAAGCATCCGCCGGCGAATGTGGCCTTCTCCATCTTTTCCTCCACCCCATGGGATGTGCAAAGGGCAAAAATGTTTCACCTCTTGCAAGATAAGGAGCTAATGGCCTTTGGCTGTTGGTAGACGCAAAGACCAAAGGCCAAGAGCCGATAGCCAACAGCCGGGTTTGGTCGGCTCCAATCCATCAGACGGGACGACGCGCTCCGCATCAATTTCCGCTTCCACAAACCCGCTTCCTGTAGCAACATGGTGACTACTTGCTCATTGCAAATTCGCGAAGGAAGTACCGCTGAAAAGCGGAGGGTTCTATCACGCTGGGTTGCGGAGCATTGCCATCCGCCGCCCGCATGCATATCTGGGACGGGTCACATGGCTGAAGCGAGTAAACGTTGTCTCTACTACACGCAAGATGAGATCTGCCACGAGCTTGCCACCTCTACGGGCCTCTGTTGCAAGCACGAATCGGAGTACCAGCAGTACGTAAAGACGGAACACAAGCGACTCCGACTGACCGCCGAAGCACTGGTCAACCGCACCGTCGGCCGGCGCGGGAGCCAGGCTTAGTCTTTGACCAGAGCCACCTCGGCCGCGGGTCGAGGTGGCTCTTCCGGCCCCAAAACAAATCCGACAGGACGCATAATGAGAAATAAGGCACTCCTTCTGCTTTTCTCCGCTGCTCTGTTGTTCACCACGCCGGGCCTGTTCGCGCAATCCGACCAGCTGGCGCTCACGCCGCCTATGGGCTGGAACAGCTGGAACAAGTTCGCCTGCAACGTCAGCGAAGACCTCATCAAGCAGGCCGCCGACGCCATGGTTTCCTCCGGCATGAGAGACGCCGGATACCAGTACATCGTCATCGACGACTGCTGGCAGGTCGATCGCGACAAGGACGGCAACATCGTTCCCGATCCCCAGCGCTTCGCTCACGGCATGAAAGCGCTTGCCGACTACGTCCACTCCAAGGGGCTGAAGTTCGGCGTTTACTCCGACGCTGGCAGCAAGACCTGCGGCGGACGTCCGGGCAGCCGCGGCTACGAGTTTCAGGACGCGCGTCAGTACGCCGCCTGGGGCGTCGATTACGTGAAGTACGACTGGTGCAACACCACCACGCAGGACGCGAAGGCCTCCTACGCGCTCATGCGCGAGGCCCTCGACAAGTCGGGCCGTCCGATCGTCTTCAGCATGTGTGAATGGGGAACGGCGAAGCCGTGGCTGTGGGCCAAGGGCATCGGCCACTTGTGGCGCACCACTGGCGACATCACTGACCGCTTCGAAGGAAAGAAGGAGTGGCCTGGAGGCGCATGTTGTTCCTACGGCATGGTCGACATCGTTGACATGCAGGACGGGCTCGAGACCTACGCCGGACCCGGCCACTGGAACGATCCCGACATGCTCGAAGTCGGCAACGGCGGCATGACCGACACTGAGTACCGGTCGCACTTCAGCTTGTGGGCGATTCTCGCCGCCCCGCTGATGGCCGGTAATGACATCCGCAGCATGTCGCCCGAGATAAAAGATATCCTGACCAACAAGGAAGTGATCGCAGTCGATCAGGACCCGCTGGGCAAGCAGGGCCATCGCGTTCGCAAGAGCGGCGACGTCGAAGTCTGGTCCAGGCAGTTGCACGACGGAAGCCGGGCAGTCGTGCTCTTCAACCGTGGCAAAGCCGACCAGCAGATCACAGCCGATTGGACCGACCTGGGCTACCCCAAGACGCTGAACGCCGCCGTCCGCGACCTGTGGCAGCACAAAGACCTCGGCAAGTTCACGGGCAGTTTCTCGGCCACTGTTCCATCGCACGGCGTCGTAATGGTGACCGTGAAGCCGTAATCTCACGCCGAGCGTGTCAGCAACCTTCGGGCAGGGCACTCCGCCCTGCCCTTTTTGCTCTCACAGAAAAATTACAGCACGTCGATGAGTATGAGTGTCATATCGTCCTGCGATTCCGCCGTGCGCTGCCATGCCTGAATTTCGGCCACGATGCGACGGGCAACATCGCCCGGCTGGTCCGTGCGGTGCTGCGAAAGCAAGTGTTCCAGAGGGCCATCGCCGAAGGATTCTCCGGCGGCGTTCTCAGGTTCAGAAACGCCGTCCGTGTAGAGCAGAAGGCGGTCACCGGGACAGAGCGACAATTCTCGGACAGGATAGTAGGCGTCGGGCACGATTCCGAACAGCAAGCCGTTGCTCTCAACCCGCTGCACTTCTCGGTTACAGCGCAACAGCGCAGGATGCCCAGCAGCCGAGTAAAGCGCCCTGCGCGTTTGCATGTCGACCCAAAGGTAGGCAGCCGAGACCAGTTGTCCGCGCAACGGTTCAGAGAGTACGCGGTTGAGCGCGGCCAGGAATTCCCCGGGATCGTCCGCGCATTCCGTGACCGATTGCACCGCCACCTTCAGCATGGAAGCGATCAGCGCCGCCGGAACACCGTGGCCGCAGACGTCGGCCACAAGAAAGCCGGCGTGATCGCGGTCAATAGGCAGGAATTCATAGAAGTCGCCCGCCACCGATGCGGCCGGGCGGTAGGTGGCGGAGATGCGCAGGTTGCGCACCTCCGGAACGCTGGTAGGCAGAATCGACGCCTGTATCTGTCGCGCAAGGTCCAACTCTGTCTGAATCTCCAGCAGCCGACGCTCGTTGGTAAGCACCATCTTCAGTCCCGAATATCCGAAGGCGATCAGCATGAGAAGGAACCCAAGATGGTCAAAGATGACGGGTTGCCGCCGGAACCCGAGTAGCGAGAGCGTCAGGTTGGCGAAGAGCGCCTCCACCGTAAAGATGACGGTACCGACGAGAAGAAATCCGCGGTTGGGAAGCAGAAGATACTTCTTGAACAGTCGCCGGCTCGTGAGCGTGATCAGCAGCATCAAGAGGAACACCATCGCGAGCAGGTTGTTGAGCCTCATGAAGCGGTTCACGCCAGTCGCGACAAACCACGCTATACCCAACACCGCCGTAACCGAGGCAGCCACGACCAGCACGAAGATACCCTGTCGGATCCTGCCGACCGTCAGCTCGAGCCACGCGCACGCGGCAACCACCAGCGTCCCATACAAGATGATGATGATTGCGTACGGCGAAGCCACCCGCAGCGAAGCCGGAAGGGCCAGCTGCACCGCACGCACTTCGAGCAGGTGCATCAGGCCGTAAGACGCGCTCCAGATGCCGATCCAGAGAAACACCCGCACGCCGCCTCGTCGGCGCAGCGCGGCGATAGAGCACGACGTAAGCCCGATCACGAGAAATGCCGTGCAGATACAGATCTCGATAAGATCGCCGCGCAGGGTCGCTGCAGCTTCGTCTTGCATGGCGAAGATTGTGCATCACCGGCCGCAGGCGCGCAGTGACAAGAAAACAAATAACGCAGGCCCCGGGGAGTCCGTGATTTCGGAGATGCTACGATGTCGCATCGCCATGAAAACGATCCGCATCGCCCTGTTTCTGCTGCTTTTCTACCTGGCCGCGCTCGCGCAATCGAAGACTCCGGGCACGACTACTTCCGCCCGTGTCGCCGCTGACTGGCGCACGCCGGCCGAGATCAGCGACTACCGCACCACGCCGCGATATGACGAGACGTTCGCCTACATCCGCCGGCTTGCGCAGGCCACGCCCAGGCAGGTGAAGCTGCAAACGTTTGGCAAGACGGGCGAAGGCCGCGATCTTGTGGCGGTGATCGTCAGCAAGGACGGCGTCTTCGACCCGGCGACGCTGCACCGGCAGAACCGGCCCGTCGTTCTCATACAGAATGCAATCCATGCGGGGGAGATGGATGGGAAGGATGCGTGCCTGGCGCTGATGCGGGACATTTTGATCGGGGATGGCGCGAGTGGGAACGACGGTCGGGCTCAGGTGGGCGGCACGCCGGGTCGGCGACCCGGCGCTACACAAGCAACCTCGGCGCTGATCGAGCGTGCCGTGCTGGTGATCCTTCCGATTTATAACGCCGACGGGCACGAACGGTTTGGAGCCTTCAACCGCATCAACCAGAACGGCCCCGAACAGATGGGCTGGCGCACCACCGCGCTCAACCTGAATCTGAACCGCGACTACATGAAGGCCGACGCGCCCGAGACGCGCGCCTTCCTGAAGCTGTGGAACCAGTGGCTGCCCGATTTCTTCGTCGACAATCACGTCACCGACGGCGCGGACTATCAGTTCGACACTACCTACATGATCGACAGCGGCCCGGACGTGAATCCCGCGCTGGCACAGTGGATCAACAGCACGCTCAAGCCCCACATCAAGCAGTCGGTCGACGCGTCGGGACATCTGCTCGCGCCCTACATTTGGCTGGCCGATGAATCCGATCCAACCAAGGGCTTCACGACTTCGCAGGACACGCCGCGCTTTTCCACCGGATACGCAGTCCTTCAGAACCGCCCCGGCTTTCTGGTCGAAATGCACATGCTCAAGGACTACCGCACACGCGTGACCGGCAATTACGAAGTAATGCGGGCACTGCTGGAGGTCATCAACCGTGATGCGGAGAAGCTGGCGCGAATCAATCGTGACGCCGATGCAACGACCGTCGCAGCCGCCAAGTCTTGTGTAGCGCCGGGTCTCCGACCCGGCGTGTCGCGCGGCAACGAAACATCGTCTAATGGCGAAACAGGACCCGCCGGTGAGGGCACCGGCGCTACAACGGGCGCTACAACCGCGTGCAACTTTCCTCTGAAACTGGAGCCCACCGGCAAGGCCGACCCCTTCCTCTACAAGGGCTATAAGTTCACGCGCGAGCACAGCGAAATCTCCGGCGACACCTGGGTGCAGTATTCGCACGAGCCGATGGACGCGACAATACCGCGCCAGAGCGAACTCAAGATCACGAAAACCGTGACGGTTCCGCGCGCGTACATCATTCCTGCCCAGTGGACGCCCGTGATCAACGTGCTGCAGGCACACGGGCTCAAGCTACTGCACTCCACTAGGCCGTACGAAGCCGAAGTCGAGGTCTACCGCTGCGAGACGCCGACGTGGGCGCAGCAGCCGTTCGAAGGACATCACATGGCTACTTGGAAAGTGCCTAATCCGTGCAAGCTGTTGAAAGAGAAGATGTTGTTTCCCACAGGCTCGATTGTGGTCCCGATGGATCAGCGCGCGGCGAAGGTCGCAATTCATCTGCTCGAACCCGAAGGGCCCGACTCGTTCGTCACGTGGGGATTTTTCGACACAATCTTCGAACAGAAGGAATACGGTGAAGGCTACGTGCTCGAGAAACTCGCGCGCGAGATGATCGCGAAAGACCCGCAGCTCAAGGCCGAGTTCGACCAGAAAGTCGCGACCGACAAAGACTTCGCCGCCAGCCCGTTCAAGCGTCTCAACTGGTTCTACCAGCGTTCACCGTGGTGGGACAAAACGCTCGGGCTGTACCCGGTAGCAAGGATCAATTCGCTGGAGGGAGTGCCAGTGAATTGATTGCAGATTTCAGATTGAAGATTGCGGATTGAAGAACCAAGTCACCTGTTATTGACAGGAACAATCTGCAATCTGAAATCTACAATCTGCAATTTTGTTACGCGCTTTCCGCCTTCTGCTTTTGCATGTGTTGCAGGAACACGCGGACGATGAGGCTGTCGAATTGCGTGCCGCTGTGGGCTTCGAGTTCGTCCATGGCCTGCATGGGCGTGCGCGCCTCGGTGAAGGGGCGGTCGGCAACCATACTGACGAATGCGTCGGCTACGCAAAGGATGCGAGCGCCGATAGGAATCTGGTCGCCCACAAGGTTATCGGGATAACCGGCGCCATCCACGCGCTCGTGATGATGCCGGATGACGGCGACCAGGGACTCGCTTTCCGGAATGGTTCCGGCGATGCGGGCGCCGATCGGCGAATGGCTCTTCACCAGTGCGTATTCTTCCGCGCTCAACTTGCCCGGCTTACACAGGATCTTTTCGGGAATGATGATCTTGCCCACATCGTGCACGCGCGCCGCGTAAGCCAGTTCCGCAATTTCGTTTTCCGGGAGGCCGAGTTCGCGTGCGATCGCGACGGCATGTCGCGAAACGAACGCGCCGTGTCCGGCCGAGTGCACCTCGCGCGTCTCAACCGCGCGCGCCAGGGCGTCAATGGCATTCATTAGCGCCTTGCGGGCATCCGGGGTGGCGCGAGCGTGTTTCTGCAGGTTTGCCACCAGTTCGTCCACGAACTCCGGTCCGGTGTGCTCGCGCTGAACAAAGCCCTGCACGTATGTCGCGAGCAGTTGGCGACGCACCGTGGTGTCCTCGGGTTCATGGATCTCTTCCGCTGTTGAAACACGGTTACCGCCCGCGTGCTTCGAAACGTACATGCCGGCGTCCGCGACGCGCAGTACCTCTTCAGCCGTGGTGCCATGGATCGGGTAGCTCGCGAGGCCGAAGCTGCCGGTGATCTGGTGCTGGTTGAGCATCGGGTCGGTGGCCAGCCACAGGCGCAATCTCTCTGAAAGCACCTGCCCCTGCTCCAGGCTGGTTTCGGGCATCAGGATCACAAACTCGTCGCCGCCGTAACGCGCCACGACGTTCGACTGCCGGCACTTTTGTTCGAGCAGACGCGCCACGCGGGCCAGCACCAGGTCGCCCTCGAGATGGCCAAGCGTGTCGTTCACTTCCTTGAAGTTATCAAGGTCGATGAGGACCACCGAGAACGGCCGCCCCGACCGCGAAGCCCGCTTCCATTCCGACTGCAACGACTCGAGGAAGAACCGGCGGGTCTTAATGCCGGTAAGACTATCGGTGATCGACTGCTGCTGCATTTTCTGGAACACGAAGGCGTTGTGCAGCGCCGTCGCCAGAAGGTCGGCCAACGTTCGCAGGATTAGCACTTCCTGTTGCAGGAACGCATTTTCTCGCGCGCTCTCCACGTTGAGCACGCCGAGCAAAGTTTCGCCGTAGGTGATCGGAATGCACAGCACCGAGTTGGCGCCGGGCAGGATGGTCTGCGCCTGGGCGTCGGGCGCGCTGGCAAGCTGCTGCAGCAACACGGTGTCATTGGTGCGCGCAACTCGGCCCACGATGCCGTAGCCCAGCGGCATGCGCCGCATCCGGGCGCGCTCGGACGTGCCCGCCTCAGCCTTAATCTCAATCTCTTTCGTCGTATAGTCGAGCACGCCAATGCCGATGTGGTCGAACTTGAAGTTCTTCTGTATCTCCGCGATGATCTCGGCCAGCATCAGCTCGGCATCCTGGCTGGAGATGGCCGCGTTGGAGACGTTGTTCAGGAACTTGAGATAATGCGCGCGCGACTGCTCCTGCGAGAACAGCCGAGCGTTCTCGATGGAGACCGCCAGTTGCCCTGCCGCGGTCTGCATCACTTCCACATCGCGCTCGTCGTAGGCGAATTCGTGAGTGTAGCTGAGCGCCGCCATCACGCCGACGGGCTTGCCGCCAACCACAATCGGCACTCCGCAATAGGACTTCGCACCCTTGCCGGTCGCCCTCACGCCCAGGCGGGCGCGGGCCTTGTCCATGTCGCACTTGATCAGCGATGGCTGGCCAGTTTTCAGGATATGTTCGGTGAGCGCATTGGTCTGTTTGCGGCTGTGCTTTGGCTGCAGCACACCCTCGATCACCTGAAACTCGAACCTGATCTCGTTCCCTTCCTGGAAAGCGATGATGAAGCTTTCCACCTCGAACAACTGGCCGAGTTCCTTGTGAACGGTGCGCAGTATCTCGTCCGGGTCCAGGCGCGAACTGATGGCCTGGCCAATCTGTGTGAGTAATTGGTATTCCTTCGTACGGCGCAGGGCTTCGTGCATAAGCACGTAGTTTTCAAGCGTGACGGAAAATTGCGCCGCCAGGCCGGAAAGGATGCGCTCATCGAAGCGCGCCGGCTTTCGTTGCGCGGATGAAAGCACGACGCAGCCGAACCTACGCTCGCGCGTGCGCAGCGAGAGCACGATCACAGATTCCACGCCATGCCTGGTGAGCAGCGCGCCGACCCTCGCATATTTCGCCGAGATGGCCGAACTTGATGCGTTTGCAGAAGCCGAATTGCGCAGGCTGGCGAAGCCGCCCTGACGGTACGCAAGGTCGTCGAGATAGTCGATCAGGTTTTCCTCGCGGAGCGCCGAAAAGACGTCTTCCGGGATGCCCTGGTTCACGTTTGGCAACGTTCCAGGCCAGTCGTCCGCAAAGCAGATTCCCCCCTGCTCCGAATGCGCCAGTTCCATGAAGCGCCGCAGCACGCGTGTCACGCCCGGCACCAGGTCCGCAGGCGTCAGAAGGCGCGCGGTGTCGACGTCGAGCGTCGAGAATGCCAGCGCATTTTCCTGGATCACTTGCCGGTCGCTCTCGAACAGGATCACCACCATGGCCGCGCCCAGCAGCGCCTGCGGCACCATTCCGATGTAGGAGAGGCTCGAGGCCCATACGAACAACGGACGCACCTGCTCGGCACTCAACACAAGGGCCCAAAGCACCATCGCGATCGAAAGCAGCTGAAATCCCGCGCCACGGATGATGCGTCCGTGCCGATAAAACACCAGCGCGCACCAAATGAACATCGCCGCAACCGCTGCCTCGACCTTCAAGCCCGGCGAACCCGCGGGGGTCAGCGCAATGCCCCAGGTGTTCGCTGAAGCAATGAGAGCTCCGGCGCCCGCTAGCGCGGCGTCGTACCAGCGGAATTCATAACGCCTCGATAGCAACCGCGTGGAAGCGAAGATGAAAATGGCGCTTGCCACCAGCAGCAGTCGTGACGCCAGGTACACCGGCCAGCCGTTGAGACCAGCGATGAGCGCACAGCACGAACCGGCGAAGTAACCGCAGAAGAGCGCCCATCCGAACTGCCATGCGCGGAAGAAGGAGTAGCCGCTTTGCCGGTAGAGATAGCGGAACAGCAACAGCAAAACCACGGCCACGAATCCGGGGGCCAGAATGGACCCGATCAGCGTGCCTGTCATGCTGCTGCACCTCCACACTCAGGGCTTGGCTCGGTATGAGAGTGGAGCTGTTACCGGGAGCCAGTTACCTGGATAACGAGACTTTTCCGCGGCCGGGCCTGGGGGCAGCCCGTTACCTTCCACAGGTGCTGAAAATACTAGGTGTTTTCAAGGCAATATGCAAAGCAGAGGTGGTTACGTCAGTACATCAGTAGTAACCCTGATTGTGCACTTCCGGAACGTTGCCGAACCGCCATCTCCACCGCTATTTCAGGTGCACAGCCGCTTCGATCTTCTTTGACTCTCGTGCCTTGCCGCGCAGAGTCGACCGAGGGGTCGCGTACTTGGGCTTTATCTCATGGCAGCCCTCGCAGTAGATGTTGAGCGGCGTGGTTGCCGGGTCTGGCATGGGGGAGCGCTCGGCGGCATCGCGGTCGGCTTCGATCTGGTGGTGCACCTCGGTCTTCACCTTTTCGTTCTCCTCGCGGGTGAGCCAGCCTTTCACATTGACGAGGTAGTTCTCGAAACGTGCGATCGGGTCTCGTTTCTGCCAGTACTCGAACAGGTCGCGCGGCACGTACAGCGCGGCGTCATGTATGGCGTGGCCCTTCATGCGCATCATCTTCGCCTCGATCAGCGTAGGGCCTTCGCCGCGGCGGGCGCGTTCGCAGGCTTCATGGGCGACATCGTAGAGCTGGCAGGCATCGGTACCGTCAACGATCACGCCCGGGATGCCGTAGGCGATGGCGCGCTCGGCAAGGTCTTTCACGCGGAACTGCATCGCGCTCGGCGTCGAGTATCCCCACAGGTTGTTTTCGACGATCAGCACCAGGCCGAGGTTCTGCACGGCGGCAAAGTTGATGCCCTCGTAGGTCACGCCAGTGGACTGTCCGCCGTCGCCGATGTAAGTCATCACGGCAATGTTGCGGCCCTGAATGCGGGCGCCGAGGGCTACGCCGCTCAGAACGGGGATCAGGTCGCCCAAGGTCGAAATCGGGGCGACGACGTTGTGCTCGCCAACGTCGCCGAAGTGGGATGAGGCGTCGCGGCCGTGGGTGGGCGAACCCGCCTTCGCCATGTATTGCATCATGATGTCGCGAGCCGAGAAGCCACGTACCAGCAGCGCGCCCTGGTTGCGAATCATCGGACCGAGCCACTCGTCTTTGTGCAGCGCGTAGGCCGACGCGCACGAACATGCCTCCTGCCCGAGCCCGAAGTAAACTCCGCCAACAACTTTGCCCTGCTTGTATAGATTTTCGAGCGCGGCTTCCATGGCGCGGTTCAGCAACATCCAGCGATAGATCTCGATGTGCTGCTCGGGATTCAGGTACTGTGACTCGCGGATCGGCGGCACGGGCGCGGAAAGGTCGCCGCGAACCTCATAATGACATTCGTCGGCATCGCCGACCTGAAAGACTTCGAAATCGCACTGTTCGAGGCGAAAATCCTGAATGTTGTAGCACCGGAGGGCAGAGGAGGCGTCGTCGTTGCCCGGCATACCCACCCTGCGCTGCGCGAACGACGGGCCACCCGTTCGTTCTAACGATGTGGCATCCGTTTGTTCGGAAGTGGCCTCGCCCGACAACTTGGGTGCCGCACCCTTCCCTTCGTGGGGACGGTGCGATTCGTTACCGTGTGCCCGATTGCCTTTGGGGACAGGCGCTTTCGTGCTCTTGGAAGACTGCTTCTTGGTCGCCATTTTCTTCGCGGGTATCTTAACCCGAACTGCGGTTGGATGCGGCGTGTGTAGCGCCGGGTCTCCGACCCGGCGTACGGCGCGCCTGGAGCACGCTGCACAGGACATCAGAAAGAATCGCACTCCCACCTGCGACTTCAGCATTTCGCCCGGTCGACCCGGCGCTACACTACCTTCGTACCGCCTGAGCTATAAATGTCGACAACGGAACCGCGTCCGCCCTCATCGAAACTCGGTCATGGGCGAGTTGCTGCGGAACTGGATGCCGTTCCCAAGAAGGGCGCCGCTGGGTGTGATCGGACTGGTGCTGGTCGCGGCCTTCCTGATCATTGCCGACTTCGACGACGGCGCGAGTGGCGGCGGCTATCTTCTACTTGCGTTGCTGTGCGCGGGCGGCATGTCACTCTCCGTTCTGTCGCTAGTGCGCGAACAGACGAAGCTCTTCGGCTACGTAGGATTGGTTGGCGCGTTCCTCTACCTAGTGGCGACGCTGACGTCACAAGTCGTGTCGGCGTTTGGGCCGATGATCTGAGCCGTTGTTGCCGTGTCAGTTGTCATTCCGAGCGAAGCGAGGAATCCCTACCCCTAAAAATACCGCTCCCGAGTGACAGTCTTGCACGCATTGAACAGATGCCCGTCGCATGCTCCTGGGGACGATCCAGCTTTACGTTCAGGCGAGGCTGATATCGTCGCCGTGCAGGCGCCGCAACTCTTCCGGTGCGCGGTTGGGAACGCCCACGGTCCGGCCCAGCAGCGCATCGAGCGTCTCCAGCCATAGGACCTGGGAAGAGAACACGCGTCCAAAATTGCGCGCGACCGACTGCGCAACCTCGTCCAGCGATACCTCGCGCCCAAGTTCGTTCTGAATGGACGTGACCGGCTTGTTCGAGATGCCGCAGGGGATGATCAGCTTGAAGTACTCGAGATCCGTATTCACGTTGAGAGCGAAGCCATGCGACGCCACTGCGCGTGAGATGTGTACACCGATGGCAGCGATCTTGGCCTGCTGCTTCGTAGCGCCGCCGCCGAATGGGGTGGTGCTGCCCGATGTTGTAGCGCCGGCGTCCTCGCCGGCACCCTTGTGTTGTGTAGCGCCGGGTCTCTGACCCGGCGTGCTGTCGCCCAAGTACACCTCACCATCGGTCGCAGACACGTCTCCACGCAAGCCCTTCGTGTCCAGGCCTTCACTCGTCCACACACCCGTCATGCCCTTCACGCGCTCGGTCGCGATGCCGTAATCCGCACAGGTACGGATCAGCGCTTCTTCCACGCGGCGCACGTACTCGACCGCGCCAACCGTCTTCCGCTGTCCGTCGGGGCCGGTCTGCGCGCGCAGGTCAAAAATTGGATACCCCACAAGTTGGCCCGGGCCGTGGAACGTCACGTCGCCGCCGCGGTCGCACTCGAATACTTCAACTCCCCTGTGCTTCAGGAACTCACGCGAGACCACGATATTCGATTCGTCGGCATTGCGTCCTAGAGTGATGACAGGCTTGTGCTCCAGCAGAACCAGGGTGTCACCGATGCGATCCTGTTTGCGCAAGTCCACGAGGGTTTGCTGCAAGCGCAAGCCGGTGGCGTAATCAACCGTACCGAGTTGGATCACTGAAAACATAGACATAAGGCTCAACACGGATCAAGGCGGACACAGAAAGATGATCCCATCTACAGATCTTCTGGGCGTAGTCCCGTACGTTTCGCGATACGCGCCAGCATATGTGGGCCGATTTCTTCGCGCTCGTGAAAAGCGAAGACGACATCAGGCCAGCCTGGGCGTGACAGCACGCGATGCGAACCAGTGCGCCGTTTGTCGATCCACCCGATGCGGAGCAACGCAGCAAATACTCGATTCGTTGTTGTGCTCGGCCACTGACTCATGCAGCGCCGAACGTTACGCTCGACACGTCGGAGGACGCTTCGCGTTTCTCAAGGCGGTCGGCCAGAACTCGCAAGGCCAGTGCCTTTACGTTGGCTATCGCCTCTTCTTGGGACGTGCCATAGACAAGAGCGCCCGGAATCTCGAGTATTTCCGCGATCCAGCGGCCGTCTTGCTCCTGCTCAGTTTCGATCGTAAAGGTCATGTTGAGCGCATCATAACCCAGCGTTTCCCAACAATCTACCCTCACGCATTTATCGCCAGCCCATACACGCTGTTGCTCGCGTCCGACATGGCTTCGCTCACTGTCGGATGCGGGTGGATGGTGGCCATCAAGTCTTCCACAGTGCCTTCGAGTTCCAGAACGGCGACCGATTCGGCGATCAGTTCGGTCGCTTCCGGGCCGATGATGTGCACGCCAAGGATTTCGCCATATTCGGCTTCCGTGACCACTTTGATGAAGCCCTCGTGCGCGCCGAGAATTGTCGCCTTCGAATTCGCAGTAAACGGGAACTTGCCCACCTTCACGTCATACCCAAGCTCTTTCGCTTTCGCTTCGGTCAGGCCAACGCTGCCGATCTGCGGCTCGCAGTAGGTGGCGCCCGGGATGTGCGTGGGTTCGACGGCCTTCACCTCTTTGCCGGCGATGCGTGCCACGGCTACCAGACCTTCGGCCGCGCCGGCATGGGCAAGTTGCGGATAGCCCGCAACGATGTCGCCGATCGCATATACGCCGGGTTCGCCGGTCTGCATCCACTTATCGGTCTTGATGAAGCCGCGCTCCACCTGAATGTTCGGCACGCGCTCCAGTCCGACGTCCTCGGTTCGCGGCCGCCGGCCTACCGCGATCAGTACCTTGTCGGCCTCGATGCGCTGGCCTTTGCCATCGACTGAGAAATCGACGGCCACGCCGCTCTTCGTCCTCTCTACTTTGTCCACTTTCGCGTTCACATGAAAGTTGATGCCGCGCTTCTTGTACACGCGCTGGAGTTCCTTCGAAACCTCTTCGTCTTCGACCGGAACCATGCGCGGCAGCATCTCGAGGATAGTCACGTCGGTGCCGAACGACTTGTAAATTGACGCAAACTCCACGCCCACGGCACCCGATCCCACGATCACCAGCGATCGCGGAATCTCGTTCAGGTCGAGTATCTCGATGTTCGTCAGAACGCGGTCGTCCGCCTGCAGGCCGGGAAGCATGCGGGCCTCCGAGCCGGTGGCGATCAGGACGTTTTTCGCCGTGATCGTCTTCGTGCTCCCATCCGCGCCAGTGATCTGGACCGTGTGCTGGCCATTGTGGCCGGGACCGGCAAGGCGGCCTGTGCCGTTTATGGTGTCCACCTTATTCTTGCGCATCAGGAACTCGAGACCCTTCGCGTGCTTGGTGACGATCTTGTTTTTACGTTGCATCACCACAGGCCAATCGACGGTGGGCGTGCCCGTGTCCTTGATGCCGTACTCGGCGGCGTTCTTGAAGTCGTCGAGGATGGATGCGCTGTAGAGCAGCGCCTTCGTCGGTATGCAGCCCACATGCAGGCAAGTTCCGCCCAGCTTGTTGTCCTTTTCAATGAGTGCGGTCTTCAGCCCATATTGGCCGGCCCGAATCGCAGCCGTATATCCGGCCGGCCCGCTGCCGATGATGGCGACGTCGTAGATCTTCTCTGCCAAGTGCTTGCTCCGTACTGGATAGGTTAAAGGCGGGTAACTAAATTTTGATTGTACGCCCGCGCAAATGGATTCAAGCGCACGCAAACCGCCCAACACGGATCGGAACGGATCGGGAGCGAGGCGGAAGGTAGAACGGAGATGCCAGAACCGGAAGGCAGAAGCAGAAGGGTGAAGTTATTCTGAGCCGGGCGAAGCGGAGGTGAAGAACCTATGCATTTCTGCTCGCGTCAGCAAAAATGCATAGGTCCTTCGCTTCGCTCAGGATGAATACGTCATTGGTTGCATTCGTCTACTCGCTTGCTCCCCTGAGCCAAGTACCGGACGCAGCGAGTGACCCAATAGCTAACGGCCAACAGCGCCTTTCATCTCTAGAACGCGAACTTCAGCCCGAACTGCAAAGTTCGTGCCCGGTGTGCGGCCGTCGGACGCAGGAATGTCGGGTTGCCGCCTGCGCTCGCCGGCACAAAGTTGTTGTCAATCGAGTAGAACTGAGTGTTGTTGAAGATGTTGAAAGCCTCCGCGCGGAACTCGATGGCGGTGCGCTCGCTCGGCTTGAAGTGCTTGTAGAGCGCCATGTCGAAGTTCACGCGGTTCGGGTTAACCAGGCTATTGCGTCCGGAATCGCCGAAGGTCAATCCGGTTGGTTCAGCGTACGCCGCCGGATTGTAGTAAATCGGCGCGGCGCCCGGGTCGTGTATGTCCGTCGGCACCGACCTCGGATCGCTCACCACATCGGCAAACGAACCGGTGCCCACACCGTTGGCCACGCCCGCATTGTCGCCGTAAGCACCGTTCAGCACCGAGAATGGCGTTCCCGTCTGGAAGGTCGCGATGCCCGAGTACTGCCACTGACCAAGCACGTTCTTGATGAATCCCGTCGAGTTCTGGAAGAACGGCAGGTCGTAGACCCAGCTCGCGGTCAGCACGTGTCGCTGGTCGAAGTTCGAGCTGGCGCGGTTCATCGCCAGGTTGTACGAATCGACGAAGTTGTTGTCGTAGCGATCGGACGAATTGTCGATCGAGTGGCTGTAGGTGTAGGCCAACGACGTGATCAGCCTCCCGGTCGTCTTTCGCAACTGCACCTGCAGCGCGTTGTAGATGGAGTTTGCCGTCAGCTCCACGCTGGTGATATCGCCGAAACCGAGGTGGGGGCGGAACATATCCGGCGTAATCACGTCGCCCGCTGCGTTATTGCCGCAGGCGACGGCAAGATTGATGGCCGCCTGCCCTGTTACCGGCACTCCGCTCGGCGTTGTAAAGCTCGAGCAGGCGTTGTCGATGGTTTCGCCCGGCTTGAACGGGTTAAGGGAGGCCGATACCGCCGGAATCTGGTTCAGGTTGCGTTGCAGCGTGAGGTGTGTTCCCTTGCTGCCGACATATGACAATGTCAGCACCGTGTTCTTCACCAGGTCGCGCTGCAGGTCCAGGTGCCACTGCTGCATATATGGCCAGGTGACTTTCGTCGGGATCGAGATAACGCCAAGCGGGAAAAGGGTTGCGCCCGCGCCACCCACGCTCTGGTAGCCCACTACGTTGTACTGCGTCGGCGTGATCACCAGAGGCGGTGTTGCTTCGAGCACTTCGGCATTGGCTTCGTTGCCGTTCGTGTGATCGTAAAACATACCGTACGCGCCCCGTAGCGCCGTCTTGCCGTTGCCGAAGACGTCCCATGAGAAACCGACGCGTGGGGCCGGGTTGAAGAGGTGGCCCTCCATGCACCCCGGAGGCGCGCCATTCGCGCCGCATTGCACCTGGCCGTTATACGGATCTCCTGAACCGGGCGCAAGCGATCCGAGAGGGAGCGCGTCCGTCGCATCGGCTGCCGTCACGATCTGCGGAACGGCTGCGGGGTTGAACGCCGAAGCCTCCCAGTTGTAGACCTGCTTGTAACGCTCCCGATACGTCCCGAACATGCTTACACGTAAACCAAGGTTCAGCGTCAGGTTCGGCGTTACGTGCCAATCGTCCTGAACGTACGGTTCGAAGATCTTGTAGCGGAAGTAATATTTGGGCTGCGCGCTTGCCTGCTGGAAGGACGCCACATTGCCCATCAGCATATCGGCAAAGCCGTTGCCCGTGGATACGGCCGAGTTACTGTCAAACGTGTAGATGCCCGCGATGTCGTTGGCCGCGAACTCGTTCTTCTGCGCCGCAACGAAGTAAGCGCCGAAAGACAGGTTGTGCCGGCCGGCGTTCTTCATGATGTTGTCGCGGAACGTGTACGTCGGGTTCGAGTTATTCCACGGTATGAAGCTGGGATCTTCCGTGAACGACGTGCCATAAGCGCCATTCGTGAGTACCGTTACGCCCGGCAACTTGCCGCCGTTCGTGGGGAACAGCGCTGTGGCCGTGAAAGTGCTTGGACGCTGCCATGGGCCGATGTTCGTCAGGTGGATGTGGTCGGTAGTGTAGCTCGCCACAAACTCGTTCAGCAGCGTGGGGGAGAACGTACTGGTCAGGCGCGCCACCACACTCACGCCTGGCGAATCGATGTTCGTGTGGATGGTCTGGAAGTTCGATGTCGTGTTCCAGTCCAGCACCGTTGGAGTAATCGTGTTATACGCGTCGTGGATGTAACGGAATGTTGCGCGGTGTTTCGAACTGATCTGGTGGTCGACGCGGATGAGTTCTTCCCGCCAGTTCGTGGGCAGTGTTTCCGCCCCGTTAAAAAATGGAACCCCGCCGACCGTTGTGTTCGGCTCAGGGATCATCGCCAGCAGCGACTGGGCGTTCGGGTCGATGAACGGGACTTGGTTGTTCGGGAACGGATTTCCCGCCGCATCGTGCGGACAGTCGCTCGCGTTGTCTCCGCACTGATCGGTGAAGTTGCCCTGGCGGTTCGCCATCGACGGCACCGCGATCAACAGCGGCTGCGGAACGCGGTCCTTCCGCCACTCCTGCGACCAGAAGAAGTACGTGTGGTTCTTCCAGACGGGGCCACCGATGGTGTAGCCGAAATCGTGCTTCTTGTAGCCCGGTGTAGACCCTACGGGGTCAAAGAAGTTGCGCGCATTGAAGAAGTCGTTGCGAAGAAAATAGTAGGCGCTGCCGTGGAACGCATTGGTGCCCGACTTGGTTTCGACTTCAATCGTGCCCGACGCGTTGCGGCCGTATTGCGCGCCGTAGTTCGACGTTAGCACGCGCACTTCGCCGATGGCCTCGACGCTGGGATAAACGTTCAGCGTGCTGTTGCTGCCGTTATCCATGGTGTCGCCGCCATCGATCTCCCAGTTGTTGTATTCCACGCGGCCACCGTTGATGCTGTAAGACACGTTGGCATTCACGCCCTCAGCGCCTTCGTCCTGGCCGGTCTGGTTGTTGACGCCCGGCTGGAGCGTCACGAGTTGCGTAAAGTTGCGGCCGTTGAGCTGGAGCTGAGTCAGTTCCTTGCTGGTTACCGTGCCCGCCACTTCGGACGATTGCGTTTCGACGTTTGTCAGCCCTTCGCCCTGCACCGTCACTTCGGTCGATGCCTTCGCTACGTCGAGGCCGACGTCGATGCGGGCCTTCTGAGCTACCCGAAGGATTACGTTTTTCGCGTTGTAGGTCGAGAACCCCGGCGCCGTTACCGTCAGCGTATACGGACCCGGAGGCAGCGCGCCCGCCAGGTACTGGCCCTCGGAGTTCGTCGTGAGTGAACGAGTGATGCCCGTAGCCGTGCTTGCCACGGTTACTGTGGCATTGGGAATGGCCGCGCCGGAGTTGTCGTGCACCGTCCCCGTCAGGGAAGCGGTATCCTGCGCCGCCGCGAATAGACAGGCCAGCAGCACGAACAGCAGGCCTGCGAATAGAACTTGCGATCTCATACTGCCTCTCCCGTGTACACACCTGAACTGAGCTGTTGCACAGAGGACAAAGATGCAAGAGAGAGCGGGCGGGTAAACTTCAATGTTGAAACGTATTAATAAATTCGTTTGCTGCTGGAGAAAAAGTGTTGTCCTGAGAGTCTCTGCGTTTCGGCTCTAGTTTCCAGTTCTCTTCCAGGGGTCCTCAGCTGTGTCTGTGGTTCAACGCTGACCAGAGACCAGAAACAAGCAACCAGCAACTGTGGTTCACGCTGGCCTGGTCGATTGCCGAATCACCAACTCGGGAGCGAGTTTGCGGCGGATCGCGGCTATTTCTTTGTTCTCCTGCCCAGCGCGGATCGCCTGACTGACGATGTTGACGGCCGTCGAGCCCATCATCTCCATTGGCTGTCGAATGGTGGTGAGTGGCGGGTTCGAGAGCGCGGCTGGCGCGACGTCGTCGAAGCCGATGACCGAGCAATCTTCAGGAACCCTTATCCCGGCGTTGGCCAGCGCGTGTATGGCGCCGAGCGCTGTCACGTCGTCGTAGGCCAGAAGCGCGGTGAAGCGCTTCCCGGTCTTGAGGATTTCCATCGTCAGGTCGCGGGCGGTGGTAAAGCCATGGTTCGGATCAAACCAGCTGGGGACTTCAGCGACCAGACTGGCATCGATTTTCAGCCTGACGGAGTTGGCGAATTCCTGGATGGCGTTCCAGCGCAGGACGCTGTCGCCGAGCGGCTGCGGCCCGCGAATGAAGGCGATGTCGCGATGGCCTAGCCGGTAAAGGTATTCGATGGCCATGCGCCCGCCGGCCTCGTTATCTACCATTACCGAGCTGACCGATTCGTGTTGCAGCTCGCGGGCTACGATAACCGTAGGAATGCGGTGCCGCTCGAGGTCGGAAAGCAGGTTGATGTCGACGACCAGCCAGTTGGCGACGACGATGAGGGCCTCGACGCGGCGCTCCAGCATCATCTCCAGGTACTTCTCGAAACGGCCGTGCTCGTTATGCGCGTCGGCCAGAATCGACAGGTACGACTCGTCGTACAGCGAACTTTCGATGCCATGCAGGATGGGCGTGCAGAAGGGGTCGGTGATATCGAAGACCATCACCCCAACGCTGCCGCTGCGGCTGCCGCGCAGCGAGCGCGCGAACTGATTGGGACTGTACCCGAGCTTCCGCGCTGTCTCTTTTATCTTCTTCTTAGTCGGCTCAGAGACATACTGCGACAACGGCGCATTGTTGAGGACGATCGAAACGGTGCCGATCGAGAAACCGCTCTCGCGCGCGATGTCGCGCACCGTCACCATCGAACTGCCGCTGCTTTTGCGTGGCACGGTTTACTCCCGAAGCAGCCCAGAGACAGAAGCCCTGAGACGGTTGCATCATAGCGGTGATCTTGTCATTCCGACGCTGAGCGCAGCGAAGCGGAGGAACCGCTACCCGCATCACGACTTATTGCGCCGCAGGGATCTCTGGCTGTAGAGATTCCTCACTGCGCTCGGAATGACAACACTCCGCGCTGACGTGTGTCCCTTCGCGTAACTTCATAGCCCATCAGGGCCTGAAATGCAACCTTTGTGGGACGAACGTATTGGCGGAGCAGCGTTCGCTGTGCTCTAATCCAGCTCTGAATCAAAGTTCTTGTAGCTCCGGGTCTGCGAGCCGGCGTGCTGCTGTTCTATAGTGCATATCGGAGGTCATCGATGTCTCTTCGGCTTCGTGTACGCGCCACTTGGGCGCTGTTCTTCTTCGTTTTCATCAGCGCGGCGGCGCTGGGCCAGGATGCCCAGGACAAAAAGGACAACGAACTCGCCGATTTCATCCGCGCCAACTACACGAAGTACGAATACCGCATTACCGTCCGCGACGGCGCACGCCTATTCACCTCCGTATACGTCCCCAAGGACGCCTCGGCGCAGCAGACTTATCCGATCATGATGGAGCGGACGCCATACACCGTGGCCCCCTACGGAGCGGACAACTATCCCAAGCTGCTCGGCCCAAACGAGCAGTTCACGCGCTCCAAGTACATCTTTGTTTATCAGGACGTGCGCGGCCGCTTCATGAGCGAGGGCCAGTTCGAGGACATGCGACCCTACATCCCGGCAAAGAAATCGCCGAAGGACGTGGACGAGAGCACCGACACCTACGACACAATCGACTGGCTGGTGAAGCACGTTGAGTTCAACAACGGCAAGGTCGGCATGTGGGGCATCTCGTATCCGGGCTTTTATGCGGCTTACGGCTTGATCGACTCGCACCCGGCGCTCAAGGCCGTTTCGCCGCAGGCACCCATCGCCAACTGGTTCATCGGCGATGACTTCCACCACAACGGCGCGCTCTGGCTGCCGCACATGTTCCCGTTCATGGCCACGTTCGGGGTGCCGCGTCCGGAGCTGACAACGAAGTGGCCCGATCGCTTCGACTATCCCACGCCCGACGGCTACAACTTTTACCTCGAAAAGACCGAGCCGCTCTCGAAGATCAACGAACTGCACTATAAAGGCCAGGTCCGGTTCTGGAACGACGTCATCGCCCACCCGAACTACGACCAGTTCTGGCAGGCACGCGACCTGCCTCAATACCTGAAGAACGTGAAGCCCGCCGTGCTCGTCGTCGGCGGATGGTTCGACGCCGAAGATTTGTACGGGGCGCTGAAAACCGGCGACGCGATAGCGAAGAACAATCCGGCAGTTCCACCCACATTAGTCATGGGTCCATGGTTCCACGGCGGCTGGTCGCGCTCCGACGGCATCGCGCTCGGCGACGCGCGCTTCGGCTCAAAGACCAGCGTTTTCTATCGCGAGCAGATCGAGTATCCGTTCTTCGAACACCACCTCAAGGGTAACGGTTCTGTCGACCTTCCGCGCGCTTACGTGTTCGAGACCGGCACGAATGAGTGGCAGAAGTACGACTCGTGGCCTCCAAAAAACGTGGTGAAGAAGTCGCTCTTTTTCTGCCCGGCCAGCAAGCTGAGCTTATCCAAGTGCCCCGACAGCGTGAACCCTGAAGTGTCGATTGCGTCCGGATCCATGAAGAACGCTACCCGGGATTTCGACGAGTACGTCAGTGATCCTGCCAAGCCGGTGCCGTTCGAGGACCAGACCTCGACACGCATGGAGCGCGCTTACATGACGGCCGACCAGCGCTTACAGGGCCGCCGCACCGACGTGCTCGTCTACCAGACCGAGCCACTGGAAAAGGACATTACCCTGGCCGGTCCGGTGCGGCCGTCGCTGTTCGTTTCCACAACAGGAACCGATTCCGATTTCGTGGTGAAACTCATCGACGTGTATCCCGGCGATACGGAAGACAACGAGCCGAATCCGGCCAACGTCAGAATGGGCGGCTACCAGCAGCTCGTGCGCGGCGAGCCCATGCGCGGACGGTTCCGCAACAGCTACGAAAAGCCCGAGCCGTTCCAGCCCGGCAAGGTCACGAAGGTCGAGTTCGTGATGCCCGACGTGAACCACACCTTCCGCCGCGGACACCGCATCATGGTGCAGGTGCAGAGCACGTGGTTTCCGCTCGTCGATATCAATCCGCAGACCTTCGTGCCCAACATTTACCAGGCAAAACCGGAAGACTTCCAGAAGGCGACCGAACGCGTGTACCACTCGCCCGAGGCGCCTTCGAGCGTAGAAGTGATGGTGCTGCCGTAAAAACTACCGGTTGTTATTTCGAGGAGCAAAGCAACGAGGAACCCCTCCGGCCACCACGACCGTGGCGCGGGTAGAGGTTCCTCGCTGCGCTCCGAATGACAAACCTTTAGTGTCCGTTTTGTCCGTTCGCGTCCGTGTAGATCCCTGGTTCGCTTCTGTCCTTTGTACCTGCCTCGGTATCACGCATCACAGCAATCCACTCCTCACAGGCGTAAATACTGTTCCGTAAGCGGTCGAACTCTCGTTGCGCGATAGACATGCGCATGGAAATCCGCCGGCCAGAACACGTCAATCCGTGGGTAGTCACCATGTCGGTCATGCTGGCGACCTTCATGGAGATCCTCGACACGACTGTCGTCAACGTGTCTATCCCGCACATTGCGGGCAATCTCGCCGCTACCGTTGACGAAGGCACCTGGGTCGTAACTTCCTACCTGGTCTCCAACGCCATCATTCTGCCCATGTCGGGCTGGCTGGCGAATCGCTTTGGCCGCCGCCGCATGATCATGGCGTGTGTCGCTGGTTTTACCGTAACCTCCGTCTGTTGTGCCGTTGCGACGAGCCTGCCCTGGCTCATCATCTTCCGCATTATGCAAGGGCTCACCGGCGGCGGGATGCAGCCGCTCGCGCAGGCCATCATGCTCGAGAGTTTCCCGCGTGAGAAGCACGGCCAGGCGATGGCCGCTTATGGTGTCGGCATCATCCTCGCGCCTATTCTTGGCCCCGCCCTCGGCGGCTACATCACCGATAACTACAGCTGGCGCTGGATCTTCTATCTGAACGTTCCCGTCGGCGTGCTGTCGCTGGCCCTGATGAGCAAGTTCGTGTGGGACCCTCACTACATCCAGCGCCCGAAGGGCCGCGCCGACATGTGGGGCATGTGCTACCTCGCGCTCGGTTTCGGCACGCTGCAACTCGTGCTGGACACCGGCCAGCGGCACGACTGGTACGAATCAGACTACATCCGGTTCTTCACGGTCGTGTGCGTTGCCGGGCTGATTCTGTTTGTCATTCGCGAGTTGACCGCCGAGCATCCCATCGTGGACCTGCGTGCGCTCAAAGACCGCACGTTTGCGGCGGGCGTGTTCCTGATCACGATGATCGGCTTCATTCTCTACGCCAGCCTGGTGCTGCTGCCGATCTATCTTCAGACGCTGCTCGGTTATCCCGCCTACGATGCGGGACTGGCGCTCTCGCCTCGCGGCGTGGGCAGTCTGATGGCGATGCCCATTGTTGGCGTGCTCACCAGCAAGATCGACGCCCGCAAGCTGCTCATCTTCGGATTCGTTGTCGGTGCGCTCACCATGTTCGACCTCTCGCGGCTGAACCTTCAGGCCGGCTATTGGGACATCTTCTGGCCACAGGTGTTCCAGGGAGTGGCGCTGGCCTGCATGATGATTCCGCTGATGGCGGTTAGCGTGTCCCGCATTCCCAAAGAGAAGATGGGCAATGCCACCAGCATCTTCAACCTTATGCGCAATATCGGCGGCAGCTTCGGCATCGCGCTGATGACGACGTTCCTGGCGCGCCGCAACCAGTTCCACCAGAACCGCCTGGTCGAAAACATCGCCGCCGGCGATACCGGCACCTACATGATGCTGAACGGCATGAAGCAGTGGTTCATGTCGCGCGGCTCGGATGCGTACACCGCCACGCGGCAGGCGTATGCAGGAATCTATGGCCTGCTGCAGAAGCAAGCGGCAATGCAGTCGTTTGTGGAAGCGTTCTGGCTCATGGCGGTGATGTTCGTCGGCATGGTTCCGCTCATCATTATTCTGCGCAAAGCCGCGCACCACGAGGAGGCGGAAAAGGCGAAAGCGGAGAAGACGGCAACGGGTGCAAAGCCACGAGCGAAGGCAGCAGCGGGTGGGGCGGGAACGACTGTGTAGGGACGGGTCTCTGACCCGTCCTCGCCGGGTC
>JAEZPW010000263.1 GCA_023441255.1 Acidobacteriota bacterium | reverse complement strand
GTCGAAGGGCTGCCCCAGAAGTTGGAAGGCCGCACGCGCCCCACCCACTTTCGCGGCGTGACCACCGTCGTCAACAAGCTGTTCAACATCGTGCAGCCCGAGCGCGCGTTCTTCGGCCAGAAAGATGCGCAGCAGGTGGTGATCCTGCGCAAGATGGTGCGCGACCTCAACATGGACGTCGAGATCGTGGTCTGCCCTATCGTGCGCGAGCCCGACGGACTGGCCATGAGCTCGCGCAACCGCTACTTGAGTCCGGAGGAACGACGGCAGGCGCTGGTGCTGAACCGGGCGCTGATGCGCATTCGCCACATGGTTGACCAGGGCGAACGCGAAGCGGCGGCGCTTCTCGAGGCCGGCAAGGGCGTAGTTGCCGAAGAGCAGACCGTTCGCCTGGACTACCTCGACATAGTTGACTGCGAGACGCTCGATCCCGTTCCCAACGTCAGCAAGGGCGCGCTGGTCGCCATCGCGGCCTTCGTCGGGCCGACGCGGCTGATCGATAACCTGGTGATTTGAGGGCTGGCGAAAGATTCAGGGTGGCAAAAAAAGGAAAAGGCTGTGACTTTGGTTATGCTCTAGCCGCCAACTCCTGCGAGAGAGTCAACAACGTGGACGCATGTACCGTCACAGCCCTTGATGCAGTCACTGCTTTCGCAGTTCCAAACCCCGGCAGCACCTCGCAGTGCGGTCGGTTTTTTCGGGTTTGGTTGTTCAACAGGTCGCCCTGCCGAACTGACCACTCAGCCTACTTCGGATTAGCGACTGATTAGGAACCTAATCCTTTCGGCCGTCGACTCGGGGATAGTAGTACAAAACTGGCCCTCCTGTATGCCCTCACCTTTGTGCAAAGCCGCAATTTTTCAGCTTACTTTATGGACGGCTGCAATCGGCAGAATGCAAAACCCTTGGCTGGCGAACGCTCCTGAATTTGCCAACAATTCACAGTTTTTTCACAGAAACGTAATCACCGCAGCGCAACATCGCCGTGCATCGAACGAATATCTTGACTCCAGAGCAGGTCTGCAGCATTGTGTCTGGTTAAGGAGTGTGATGTCCGATTTTGTGGCGTATGTAGACGGCGGCTCCCACGGAAATCCGGGGCCGTCGGGCATTGGAGTGGTCATTCAGAACGCCGCAGGCGAGCGCGTCACCATCGCGAAGTGGATAGGTCGCCAGGACAACAACGTCGCTGAGTACGTCGCGCTGCTTGAAGCCCTGCAAGTTGCGATTGCGCTCAAGGCCCGGACGCTTCGGGTCTACTCAGACTCCCAGGTGGTCGTCAGGCAGATGACCGGGCAGTACATATGCCGTAGTCCCCGCCTCTATTCGCTGCACTGGACATGCCGCAAGCTGGCCCGCTCGCTGAACTTCTCGATCACTCACATCCGCCGCGAACACAACAGCGAAGCCAACCACCTGGCGAACCGCGCGGTACGAAACGAGAGATCGAGGCAGTAGCCAGTGAGGGTCAAAGCCTTCTTGATTCTGTCCGCACACCCTCAACCGACCAAAAACTGAAGAGCCGAATCGCGAGAACCTGATAAAAAGGTCTTATGAAAGCTCTCTTCATCGGTGGCACGGGCATCATCAGCACAGCTTCGACCGCTTTGGCTGTCGAGCGCGGCATTGACCTCACGCTGCTCACGCGCGGCCAGCACCAGGCTGAGATTCCCGCGGGCGCGAAAACCATCCGGGCGGACATCAACGACCGGGCTGCCATGCAGAAGGCGCTTGAGGGCGCGACGTTCGACGTCGTGGTTGACTGGGTCGCCTACACGCCAGCCGACATCGAGCGCGACATTGAACTGTTTCGCGGCAAGACGCGCCAGTTCATCTTCATCAGCTCGGCAAGCGCCTACCAGAAACCCGCGCAGCATTACCTGATCACCGAACAGACGCCGCTGGCCAACCCGCACTGGGAATATTCGCGCAGCAAGATCGCCTGCGAGGAGCGCCTGATGCGTGCCTATCGCGAAGAGCGATTCCCGGTCACGATCGTGCGGCCGTCGCTCACCTATGGCGACACTCAGATCCCGCTGGCCGTGAACAGCTGGACGAAGCCGTGGACCATCGTCGACCGCATGCTGAAGGGCAAGAAGGTCATCGTGCCCGGCGACGGCTCTTCGCTGTGGGTGATCACGCACAACAGCGATTTCGCCAAGGGCTTCGCCGGGCTGATGGGGAACAAAAAAGCCGTCAGCGAGATTTTCCAGATCACCTCCGACGAAGTGCGCACCTGGGACGACTACTACAACATCGTGGCCGAGGCGCTCGGCGTGCGCGCTCACATCGTCCACATCCCTTCAGACTTCATCGTCGCCTGCGTGCCCGACATCGAAGGAACGCTCATCGGCGACAAGTCGGTGAGCTGCGTCTTCGACAACAGCAAGCTCCGGCAATTCGTGCCGCATTACCGCGCCACCACGTCCTTTGCGGAGGGCATCCGCCGCACGCTGGCCTGGTTCAAGGCCGGTGCAGCGCGGCAGGTCGTGGACGCCGAGTACGACGCCATGTGCGACAAGCTGATCGAGGTTTACGAGCGAGGATTGAAGGAGGCTGTGCGCGAGTTCGGCACTGCGCCATCGTAATCCTGAAACCTAATGTTCCACGTGAATGGCGGTCGCGCTACCCACGCTTCTGCACCGCTACCCACGCTTCGGCATATCGATACTCCGTCATCCCGACCGGAGCTGAATCTTCGGCGCGACCGGGTGTGCGCCTCACCGCACGCGCTTTCCCGACACGAACCTGTTCCCCGCAACTACATAGCGCAGCAGATTGTCCGCAGCCTTGGTGATCCCGATTCGCGGAGTCGCTACTATCCTCTGCGGCTTGTAATCGCCGTCCACAATCTGCAGGTCGGAGTGCGGATCGAGCAGGTCTTTGCCGTTGTCGCGTTCGCGCGTGATGGCGAGCGCTTCGGCAAGACGCCCCGGGCCGGACGTGAGCAGTCGCAGGTCCGACTCCTTTGCAATCGCCAGGTCGCGGTTGGCCGCCATGAACTCCGCCCCCGCGATCGGCTCCAGCGCGCGGACCAGTATGCAGCCCGCGTCGCCCTCCGGCATGCACGAGACATTCAGGCAATAGTGATTTCCGTAGATGAAGTAAACGTAGGCGCGTCCGGGCGGCCCGAACAGGACGGCGTTGCGCGCCGTCTTTCCGGCGGCGGCGTGAGCGGCGGGATCATTTTCTCCAAGATACGCCTCGGCTTCGACGATGCGGCCCGCAAGCATGTGCCCGCGCTCGCGCCGTACGAGAATCTTGCCCAGCAGGTCGGGACCGACCTGGCGTGGATCTCTGTCGACAAACGAGCGCCGGAGCACCTGAAGGCGTTCGGGATTGAAGCCTCGTTGTGCGATATTGAAGCCGTATTCGGATCGGCAAGCGTTCGGCTTCTGTCGCGTTTGCGCCATCAAAGATACAAGTTAATGCAAGTCGGTGGCGTGCGAAAGCGCAAAGGTCCGCGGCGTGTTAATGCGTGCTCGGGGGCTTGGTTGCTGCCGTGTCGCGAGTGCCGAAACCGACCACCATAGACATGTCTTTCGGGTAAACGACCTCCTGTCCGCGGGAAAGGAAGTGTGAGTAAGCCGACATGCCCGCACCGTAGAAACCCAACCCTGTTGAAAACATCCTCGAGTGTGAGAGTGCCCCTGCAAGACTGCCGATCAGCTGGAATCCCGACGCGCCGTTTGCTGCGCCCGAGCCGACATTTCCGCCGCCACCGCCATGACTTTTCATCCTACCGCGATCTTCATCGCCTGCCGAAGAAGTCGCGAGTGCCACTTCAATCCCAGTGGTTAGATAACGCGTTTTGGGAGCTGTGACCTGTGCGCCACCTTCGGAGTCGAGCGCAAGATGTTCACCCTGCGCCACCTCAACACCTTCAATGCTGGCCTCGATTTTCTGCTGAAGACCGCTGGGAGGCACGAGTTCGTGAAACACAATCCGGAGCTGGCCGCTGCGGTTGAGCCGGCGAGCTGGCCGCGCCTGTAAGACCGAGCCTTTGAGGTGGCTACCTTGCGGGATGAAAAGCTGATTTGAAACCACCAGCGGCTGACTGATAACTGCCTCGACCCGATCGCCCTCCCTGCTTGTGGCCGAACTCAGGGGCGTCACCAGCAAAGCGTGCACGACACTACCGGATGGAGGCGGATTGCCTATAGAGGACAACTGCCGCGGCGTGAACGCCTCATTGCCGAAATCGAGAGGCTGGAGCAGATCGGCATTGAAGCTTGTTCCTGGATTCATGTACTGCGGGTGGTACGGTGATTTCTCCAGAGCGTATCGTTCCAGCCTGTGCATCTTGCCGGGTTCGTGCAACTGCGTCTTTGTGTCAGCCCATTTGCGCTTCAAATCCTGTTGGAGTTGGTGGATCTCGCGCGAAGCACGGTTCTTTCCAACGCCGACGGCATTGCGTTTCTGCTGGGCGCCTGCAGGCACAAACTCGAGAACCCCGTTGGATGCCATAGACACCGATGTCTGCATAGGGAAGCAACGGCCGTCGGGCAGGATCAACTGGTCGAACTGCAACTGAACCTTGTGAGCGGGTGAAAAGTTCGCGTTCATTCCGCTCATGATGCGTATCTTTTTCGAAACGGGCTCGATTGCCGCCACTTTGCCCGTAACCTCAGTTCCCGCAGGGACAACGAGCGTGTCGAAAGAGTAGACGGGTTCCACTACTTTTCCGTGCACCTGTTGCCCCACGTTGCGAATTCGCAATTCGCGGTCCAGCGCGACTTTGACTGGCGTGCCTGCAGGTACAGCCAACGAAATCGACGTCTTCTTCTCGGTTTGCCCGAGAGCCTTTGCTTGAACCGTGGCAGTAGATGGTTTGGCGGGTTGGGCAGGCCGGGTCTTGAGAACTTGCGCCGAAACTCCACCGCAGATCAAGGTCGCGAGAACTGTCCATACCAGGGATCGCACCAGGCACCTACTTTCGCAACGTGGGGAAAATGCGGATTCCAGAATAGCCGTTTTGGGCAGGAGCGCTGCATACCGCTAACTCGGCTGAGGGCGTCTGATGCTGCAGAGCAGACTTCCGGATGTATTTCTCGTCTGGTTGTGCTCACGTGCTCGGCTTCGGGAGATGTACGTAAATCTCTCACATCGTTTTGACTCTTTATTGTGTGAAATAATCGAAGATTGCGGTGGTTGGTGCGAGCCAATTGGCTGTGGCATCCAATGAGCGGAGCTATTCCGGAATTCTGAATCATGGAAAAATCTAGTTTTCTTTTTGAACGCTACGGCCTGACCGAAAACGACCTGGAGCGCTACCTGGGCGCGGCACTCTCGGCGGGCGGCGATTACGCGGACCTTTACTTTGAATACCTTACGTCCACCTCAATCAGCGTCGACGAGTCGCTGGTGAAGTCGGCCACGCAGGGCATCTCGGCCGGATGCGGCGTGCGCGTCGTAAGCGGCGAACGCACCGGTTACGCCTACACCGACGATCTCGCGCCTGAGCGCATTCTGCACGCCGCGCGAACGGCGGCCCTGATCGCCAGCGGTCCTGCGATGACGCCGGAGGTAAATCTCAAGCGCGGCGAACTGGGCAGGAACTACTATCCAGTGCCGCTGCCTTCGGTGGAAGCCGACATCAATGCCAAACTCGAACTGGTGAACCGCGCCGACCGAGCCGCGCGCCAGTACGACGGCCGCATCAAGGAAGTTCGCGTCGGTTATGGCGACGAACTGCGGCGGATACTGGTGGTCGGCAGCGACGGTACCCTGGCCGAAGACACACAACCGCTGGCGCGCATGAGCGTTTTCTGCATCGCGAACGGCGGCAATGGCGAGCGCGCCAAAGGCCAGTCGGGCGGCGGCGGCCGCGTGGGCCTGGACTACTTTCAGACCGAGAAGACGCCGGAGCACTTCGCCCACGAAGCGGCCCGGCAGGCCATCATCCAGCTTGGCGCGATTAACGCTCCCGCCGGAGAGATGGAAGTGGTGCTCGGTCCCGGATGGCCCGGAATTCTTCTGCACGAAGCCATCGGCCACGGACTGGAAGCCGACTTCAACCGCAAGAAGACGTCCGCCTTTTCGGACCGGTTGGGCCAGCGGGTCGCCAGCGACAAGTGCACCGTGGTAGACAACGGCACGCTGCCGTCGCGGCGCGGCTCGCTCAACATGGACGACGAGGGCTCGCCGACGCAGAACACGGTGCTCATAGAGAACGGCATCCTGAAGAACTACATGAGCGACAAGCTCTCGTCGCGCCTGATGGGCATGGCTGATACTGGCAACGGCCGTCGCGAATCGTACGAGCACATCCCGATGCCGCGCATGACGAACACCTACATGCTCGCCGGTCAGGACGACCCCGAGGACATCATCCGCTCGGTGAAGCGCGGCGTTTTTGCTGCGAATTTCGGCGGCGGTCAGGTGGACATCACGAACGGTAAGTTCGTCTTCTCGGCCTCGGAGGCGTACCTGATCGAGGACGGCAAAATTACCGCCCCGCTCAAGAACGCAACACTCATCGGTAACGGCCCTGACGTGCTCACGCGCGTAAGCATGGTCGGCAACGACCTGAAACTCGACGAAGGCATTGGCACCTGCGGCAAAGACGGACAAAGCGTTCCAGTGGGCGTGGGCATCCCCACCATCAAGGTGGACCGCATTACGGTCGGCGGCACGGGAAGCTAGGAATTGCAGATTGATGATTGCAGATTGCAGATCGAAAACCGCCGCGTCAGTGGCCTCGAGTCTGCAAATCTGACGTTAACGTCAATCTGCAATCTACAATCTGAAATCTGCAATTAAACATGGACAACTATTTACAACTTCCGATCGGCCCTCGCTCTCCTGAGCTGGTGAACGCCATCATCGAGATACCCGAGGGCAGCGTCAACAAGTACGAGTACGACAAGAAGCTGCACGTCTTCCGGCTGGACCGCCGGCTCTTTTCGCCCGTTCACTATCCGGGAGACTACGGCTTCATCCCATCGACGCTGGCCGCCGACGGCGATCCGTTGGACGTACTGGTCATCGTGCACGACCCTACGTTCACCGGATGCCTTGTCGAGGTGCGCCCCATCGGCGTGCTGCAAATGACCGACCAGGGCAAGATGGACGAAAAGATACTGGCCGTGCTGGAGAGCAACCCGCGTCATGCCGCCATGCGGAACTACACCGACATGTATCCGCACTTGCTGCGCGAGATCACGCACTTCTTCTCCATCTACAAAGACCTGGAGGGAAAGCGCACCAAGATGATGGGTTGGCAGGACTGCACCAAAGCACACGAGATCATCAGCGAGAGCCATCAGAGATATTTGCAGACGCTGAAAGGAAGAGAGTGAAAGAATCGGGCCATCGCGCCATCAGGCCATCGGGTCATCGAGTCATCTTTGGGGCGCCTCGCTACGGCGTCTCGTGGCTTAAATACGCGCTCCTCATGACATCCATGCACAATGTTTCCGGAAGGTATCACTGAACAGAACGATGGATCTGAAAAGCATAGCAACGGACGTAGTACAACGCGCCATGAACGGCGGCGCAACCGCCGCCGAGGCCGTCGTAGCCGAAGGCGATGAATTCTCAACCGTGGTGCGTCTGGGCAATGTTGAGACGCTCAAGGAATCAGGATCAAAGGCTATCGGCGTGCGAGTCTTCTTCGGAAAACGCGCCGCGAGCACGTACTCGAGCGACTTTTCCGCCGACGGCTTGAAGCAGATGGTGGACTCCGCCCTTGCCCTGGCCAGGGTCACTTCCGAAGACCCCAACGCGGGTCTGCCCGATCCTGCCGAACAGGGCCAGATCAGCGACAAGCTCGATCTTTTCTACGACGACGTCTACTCGCTGCCCACGGAAGAACGCATCGATTACGCACGCCGGGCCGAGCAGGCTTCCATGTCGGTGGACCCGCGCATAAAGAACTCGGAAGGCGGCTCATTCGACGCTGCTACCGGCCACAAGGTGCTTGCGAACTCCAACGGCTTCGTCGGCGAGTACAGCCGGTCCTACTGCTCGGTTTCCGCCGTGCCGCTGGCCGAGACCGAGGATGGTCTGAAGCAGCGCGACTACTGGTACTCCGTCGCGCGCAGCATGGGGAAACTGGAATCCCCCGAACAAGTCGGCCGCATAGCCGCCGAGCGGACACTCCGCCGTCTCGGGGCGCGCAAGGTCAAGACGCAACGCGTCCCGGTGGTGCTCGATCCGCAGATGGCGCGCAGCTTTCTGGGTGAGATCTGCGATGCAGTGAACGGTGACGCCATCTATCGCGGCGCAAGTTTCCTTGCCGGAAAACTCGGTGAGAAGATCGCCGGCGAGAACATCACCGTTTTCGACGACGGCACTTTGCCCGGTCTCTTCGGAACCAGTCCGTTCGACAGCGAGGGAGTTCCGTCACGCCGCACCGTAGTTATTGAGAACGGCATTCTCAAGTCGTACCTGCTCAACACTTACACGGCCCGGAAACTCGGCCTGAAGACTACCGGCAATGCCTCACGCGGACTGGCCGGGAACCCTGGTATCGGGGCCGGAAACTTCTTTCTTCAGCCCGGAGCCAGATCGCCGAAGGACATCATCAGCGGCGTGCCGGAAGGTCTATACGTGACGGAGTTTCTCGGCTTCGGTGTGAACCTGGTCACTGGTGACTTCTCGCGTGGCGCCAGTGGTCTCTGGATCAGCGGCGGTGAACTCACCTACCCGGTCGAGGAGATCACCGTGGCCGGCAACCTGAAAGACATGCTCCACAATGTAAGCGAGATCGGCAACGACCTGGAATTCCGCAGCTCCATCGCCTCTCCTACGCTGCGCATCGAGGGCCTTACCATCGCGGGAGAGTGAAAATGATGGCAGATGGATGATGGCAGATGCATGTGAGAGCATCTGCGTCGGCCACCTGCCACTCCCGTTCCTGCCATCCTTCCCTCTCCGACCTCACATCTTATCGTGTAACGATATAAATACAGGAGCAAGGCTGGCGCGTGTGCGCGTCCGACGATTCGGCACACGTCGCGCATTGCTTGTTTGTCTGAGGAGCGGCGAATGGTAACAAACCCGCAAATTCCACCTAGAAAGCGCGATGACCACGCTCACATGGACCTGCTCAAGGGAGGACGCGGCAGGGGTTGGTCGCCAGTTGTCATCATCGTCGTAGCGGCTGCGATCCTCCTCGCGCTGATCGTGTGGTTGCCACGGGCACCCAAGAACGCCCATACGGCCCCGTCTTCGGCCGCCGTTCCGCCGCAAGCGACCGGCCAGCAGGTACAACTCAGCGACCTGCAGATCACCCCATCAACTCCGTCCGGAGCGGCCAGGCTGACGGGCACGGTTTTTAACAGCGGAAACACGGATATCACCGCCATCGTCGGGCAGGCGACATTTATGGGTGCAAATGGCCAGGTAGCCGGACAGGTAACCGCACCGTTCCTTTCGTTAACTCAGGGTGGTACCACCCAGCCCTTCCTGAACGATCCCATCAAGCCCGGGGAGCGCAGGGCCTTTGAAATGCAAGTGAACCAGGTACCACAGGGCTGGAACCACAGCATGCCCGCCCTCGCGCTGACGCAGGTCGCGGCTGCCGGAAATGCCGGCGGACAGGGCGGGAACACACCATCAAGTCAGAGCAGATAACGGCCAACCGCGCGGCGTCCAGTTCGGCGTGCCACGAACGCTCTCATTTCAAGCGCTCGTAGCTCAGGCAGTTGTTGTTACGGCCGCCTTCGTGCTCTTTCTGCGCCATTGCAGGAACCGCGTGATCGCCCACACAAGGAGCAGGATGAAGAACCCGGCCACGATGGTCGAAAGCACAGGATGGTCAAGCAGGAAAAGTGGGATGCGGCCGCCGTGGTGGACGTAGCCGCTCGGGAATTCCACCGAGACCGCCAGGCCCTGCTTGCTCGGTAGCGGCCCGGCCGTGAACGTGACCTTCCCGGGCGTATCCAGGTCGAAAATATAGTTCTTGCCGGTGTCGCCGTTCCCGCCGGTGTTCCCTTCTACAGTGATGGTGTCCTGCGGAACCCCTTCGGGCATTACGACGGCTGCCGAGATATCGGTAATGGGGAAACTCCAAGAGTCGCCGGTCACGTTCCAGTCAAGACGATCGCGGGCACCGTGCTCGATCACCACTTCGGGCGTTTCGTAGGTAAGAAGAAACTCGTGGTCGCCCGTGACCAGCGGCGTATCAGCTTCACCGAGAAAGATGCGGCGGCTGCCGTTCTCTTCCTGCATCTGGTAAGGCACCGGCTTGCCGTCGAGTTGTGCGTCGATAACCCGAACTCCCGGCGCCGGCCGGCCGGCCTGCGGAACGAACTCGCGGTAGATACCGTTCTGGATGGCCACCCCGAAAGCGCGCACCGTGATGTCTTCCTGCACGAGCAGCGTGGCATTCCTGCGAATCGTTATCGTGCTGTCGAACGACAGGACTTGCTCGCGGTTGGCATTGGCCTGGCCGATAGCTGCGACCGGCGCCAGCATCGCGGCAAAAACAATGAGGGCGGCGGCGCCCAGTCTAAGAGCTTTCGGCCAATCGCTGGGAATGCGCCCCGAGGTGCAGCTTACGCCTGGCGTGTTCATCATTATGGTTCCGCCGTTCGTCGTTCTCACGTGCTTATGAATTGCAAGGATGATACCGCCAAAGCGCAAGTAGTAGAATGGCGGCGTTATGGGAAGCGACACTGGCGCGCCGATGGGCGGCCTCTACCAGCAGACTCCGCGTGACGAGCGTTCTGGATCGCGGCCGCTGATCATTGCAGCCGTATTGATCGTCGTGGTGGGCGTGCTCATATGGGTTTACGCGCGCACGGCCCGCCCGCAGAAATCCTCGCAGCTGGCCGAAGCGCCATACGCCTCTAATCTCGCGATTTCCGACCTGCACCTCAGCACCGCGCAGAACTTCGTCGGCGGCGAGGTCACCTACCTGGAAGGAAAAATTTCGAACAATGGCAGCAGCACCCTGACCGGCGCACAAGTACAATGCCTGTTTCGCAATTCGCTCGGCGAGGTGGTTGACGAGCCTGTTGTGCCCTTGCAAGTGCAGACCACTACAATAGCCCAGAACGAGTTCGTCCCGCTCAGCCAGTCACCCATTACGCCGAACCAGCAGCGCGAGTTCCGCCTGACTTTCGACCACATCTCTGCCGACTGGAACATGGGATTTCCTGAGCTGAGGGTGGTGAGCGCGACCACCAAGTGATGGCAGATTGTTGATTGCGGATTGTTGATTGCAGATTGTTGATTGCAAATTGCAAATCGGGGAAGAATCCTGTCTACGCGGCTGCTCACGACAATGCCTTGGCGCTGACCCACAGCACCTCTTCACGCCTGCCCCGCTCCTTGCGCCAATGCTCCGCATTTTCAATCTGCAATCTGCAATCTGAAATCTGCAATTACAATGTTTGCATGCAGGACGTGAAGCCAATTCGGCTGACGGCGTCGGTGAAGGCGGCGGGTTGAGCGTCCAAGCTTAGTCCGGCGGCGCTGGACCAGGTGCTTGGGAAATTAGCCCGGCAACACGACCCCAATGTACTTGTCGGCTTCGATAAAGCCGACGACGCCGGAGTGTATCGACTCACCCCTGACACCGCCCTGGTCCAGACTGTCGATTTCTTCACGCCCATCGTCGACGATCCGTACACCTTTGGTCAGATCGCCGCCACCAACTCGCTCAGTGACGTCTATGCCATGGGCGGACGTCCGCTCTCGGCTCTTGCCATGGTCTGCTTCCCCGATAAGGGCGACCTGGCCATACTGGAGCGCATACTCGCGGGCGGGCTCAGCAAGATGGTGGAGGCGGGCTGCACCGTCATCGGCGGCCACTCCATCCGCGACGAGGAGATCAAGTTCGGTTACGCGGTGACCGGCGTCGTACATCCCGAGCGCGTCCTGACAAACTCTGGCGCACAACCCGGGGACAGGCTGCTCTTGACCAAGGCCATCGGCACCGGTGTTATTTCGACCGCGATCAAAAAAGGTCAGGCCGAGCCTGCCTGGATCGATGCCGCCGTGCGCAGCATGACCACGCTGAACAAGGCAGCAGCAGAAGTGATTTCCACACACAGCCCTACAAGATTTGTCATTCCGAGCGAAGCGAGGAACCCCTACCCGCCAATGAACGGAGAAGATCGCTCGGCCACCACGGCCTCGGCTGTACACGCCCTCACCGACGTCACCGGTTTCGGCGTTATCGGTCATGCGCGCGAGATGGCGCTCGGCTCAGGCGTCTCGCTGCGCCTGTTCGCTTCACGTATTCCTGTGCTCGATGGTGCAGTCCAATGCGTGCGTGCCGGCTTCATCCCCGGCGGACTCAAGGCAAACCGCGAATTCGCCGAGCATTGCGTTGAGCACGCGCCTGCAGTTCCCGAGGACCTCAAGACGCTTCTCTACGACCCGCAGACCGCCGGCGGACTGCTCATCTCTGTCGCGTCGCCTGAAGCCGACCCGCTCACACGCGCGTTGAACGAGGCGGGCGTGCCTGCGATCGAGATCGGCGAAGTGGTGCCTAAACGACATCCGCTGTTGGAGGTTGATCTCTAGGCCTTCGCCACGGTTACGAACGGTCAGCGCGTTCGCCTTTGCCTCTGGACAGCATCTCCATTTGTGCTACTCTCAGCTACTCTCATCCCAAAGCTGTAAGCAGGTGCGCCGATGTACGAAAACAACGCAGGACTGGGCCTCGAGACTCCGACCGCGACCACGACAGCCACAACACCGGCCGATATTCAGGCGCTTGCCGAAATCAAGGTTAGACTCCAGTCGCAGCTGAAAGGCTCTGCCAGCTGGTTTTTTGCCATCGCGGCGCTTTCACTGGTGAACAGCATCCTCATGATGGCTGAGGCGAACTGGCACTTCTTTTTCGGACTCGGCATTACGGATGTAGTGGCCGCGCTCGCTCACCCCCTCGGCAGCGCTGGGATAGTCGCCGCGCTGGTTGTGAACGTCTTCATAGCCGGAATCGTGGTGCTGTTCGGCGTATTCGCCCGCAAGGGCCAGAAGTGGGCCTTTATCGTGGGGATGGTTCTCTACGCCATGGATGCCCTGCTGGTACTTCTTTTCCGCGATTACCTCGCCGTACTCGTGCACGGCTATGCGTTGTGGGCGATCTCGCGCGGCATCAAGGCTATCGAACCGCTGCGGAAGATCGAGCAGGCGACGCTCGCCACCACACCCACACCAATCGGATAACCGAGACCCAAGGCGATCAGGGAAGGTAAAACGCAGAACGAGAAACAACGACCAGGTCTCCTTCTGCTTTTTGCCTTCTGACTTCTGCCTTCTGCCATCTGCCTTCTAACTTCCGCCTTCTATCTTCCGCCTTCTGCTATCTTGTCCTTCATGTCAGCCGCACCTGAGCCGGCTACGCGTTCGGACTCCGGCACGCTCGCCCGTCGCATCGGCCTGTTCGACGCCACCATGGTGGTGATGGGCGGCATTATCGGCGCCGGCATTTTTATGAACCCCTACGTCGTGGCTCGGCAGGTGCACACGCCGTTGCTGATTTTGGGTGCGTGGGTGGCCGGCGGTGTCATTGCGCTTCTCGGCGCCTTCATATGGGCGGAACTCGCGGCGCTACGCCCCGAGGTGGGCGGCCAGTATGCTTACCTGCGCGACGCCTTTCATCCCCTGCTCGGCTTCCTCTACGGCTGGGTATTGCTGCTGGTGATTCAGACGGGCGGCATGGCGGTCGTGGCCGTCACGTTCGCGCGCTACTTTCTCGAACTCACGCGCTGGCCGGCCAGCGACTCGGCCGTCGCGGTGATCGCGCTCGCACTGCTCACGGTCATCAACTGCGCGGGAATCAGGCCGGGCGCAAAAGTGCAGAGTGTGCTTACCGTACTCAAGATCGGCGCCATCGCCGCGCTGGTCGCAGCAGGCGTGTGGTGGATCGTCTCGTCCCATGCCGCGATAGAGATGCTTACCTCCGGCTCACCCGGTAAGCCCGGCGGTTTGGATCGACCGCACGATTCGTTCTCCTCGTTCCTTGCGGCCATGGTTCCCGTGTTGTTCGCCTTCGGGGGCTGGCAGACGGTGAACTTCATCGCCGGCGAAGTGCGCGAGCCTCGTCGTAACCTGCCCCGGGCATTGCTTTATGGCGTACTCGGCGTCATCGCGCTCTACGTGGCGGTCAACTTCGTTTGCGTTTACGTTCTGGGGGCACAAGGTCTTGCGGCAACCACCACGCCTGCTTCTGCCGTGATGCGCACAGCCTGGGGCGAAACCGGGGCACGGATCATAGCGCTGGGAATTGCCGTCTCTACGCTCGGATTCCTGTCGCAATCGATTCTCACAGCCCCGCGCGTCTACTTCGCCATGGCCGAGGACGGAGCGTTCTTCCGGACCGTGGCCCACGTGAACTCGCGCACGCATGTGCCTGACGTCGCCATCATCCTGCAGAGTGTATGGACCGTGGTCATCGCGCTCAGTGGACGCTACGAACAGATACTGAACTACGTCACCTCCATGGACTGGGTCTTCTTCGGGCTGACGGCCTTGACGCTTTTCGTGTTCCGGCGTCGCCCTGTCGAGTCATGTGGCGCCGGGTCTTCCAACAGGCGTGAAGCGGATCAGGTGGTGCTGCCGGGTGTACCTGAGCGGCATGCCGGGTCGGAGACCCGGCACTACACAGACGAGACGCGGCACTCCGCAAGCGCGCTTGAACTCCGAAACGCGAAACCTGAGACTCTCTTCCGCACTCCCGGCCATCCCTTCACGACCTCGCTGTTTGCCCTGGTCGCGTTCGGGGTGGTCATCAACACCGTGTATCGTTATCCGGCCAATACGCTCATCGGCTTTGCTATCCTGCTGGCTGGCGTGCCGGTGTACTACATCTGGCGCCGCACGAAATGAGTCCTTTTCGGAAATGAACTACTCGCGCACTCACCACAAAGCTGCCTACATGGAGTATGCAAAGCTCCATTCGTACGCCCGCTATAACCTCGCGACCAGCGGCATAAAGCCAATGACCTCTGCCGAGTTCGGCCTCACCGTCGATGGCCTGGAGATCAACCGTGAATCTCCTTACGGTGATGCCGAGTTGCAGGGCCGGATAGCCGCGCACTGCGGCGTTTCGCCGGAATGCGTTGTTCCCGCGCTCGGCACCTCGATGGCGAACCACCTCGCGCTGGCAGCGTGTTTCGAGCCGGGAGAGGAGGTCCTGGTCGAACAGCCCACCTACGAACCGCTGCTGAGCACGGCACGGTTCCTCGGCGCGAACATCATCAGGTTTCAGCGACCGGCGGAAAACGGCTTTCGCATCGACATCAATGCCATCAAACGGGTCATCACGCCGCGCACGCGAGTCATCATCATCTGTAATCTTCACAATCCAACCAGCGTCGCCGTTGATGACGGCACTCTGCGCGAGGTCGGTCTGCTGGCGCGTTCCGTGAATGCCCGCGTGCTGGTGGACGAGGTCTACCTGGAAGCGATATCTCCCGTCCCGCGCACGTCATTTCTGCTGGGTGACAACTTCGTCGTAACGAACAGCCTTACAAAAGGCTACGGGCTCAGCGGCCTGCGCTGCGGCTGGATCATCGCTGCCCCCGAACTGTGTCATCGCATCTGGCGCATTTACGACGTGTTTGCCGGTCACAATCCGTATCTGACCGAAGCCTTGAGCGTCTTCGCCTTCGACCATTTCGACCGTATTCGCCACCGTGCGCAGGACATCCTCGCCGCGAACCGTCCTGTGATGAACGCCTTTCTGCGTTCACGCGACGACTTGGAGTGCACCATTCCCGAACACGGAACCACGGCCGCGCCGCGCCTGAAGCATGGCACCGTCGAGCAACTCGACAGTCTACTGCGTGAGAAATACGAAACCGCCATAGTGCCCGGACGCTTTTTCGAAATGCCGCAGCATTTCCGCATCGGAATCGGAGCCGATCCTGAAATGACAAGAATTGGCTTCGAGCGGCTGGCCGCTGCACTTGATGAGCTAAGTCACGGCTCCTAGACGGTCGCGACCAGCAACACTCGTCCCGAAGGCAGGCCCTCCCCGACACTCATCCCGAAGTTCCGCGGCACGCGACTCTCATCCCGAAGGCACGCCCTTCTCGACACCCATCCCGAAGATTGACGAGAGGCGACACTCATCCCAAAGGTCGGCAATAGGCGACGCCCATCCCGAGGTCGGCGACACTATCGCGAAGACTGATCAGAATCACAACCACCGCTTTCGTCCCGGCAGGGACAGAACTAATTTAGCCCAGGACGAAGTCCTGGGTCGACGCGCGTTTTCGTCCCGGCAGGGACAGAACGAATTTAGCCCAGGACGAAGTCCTGGGTGGCGACGCTCGCACCCCGCAAGTGCCGGAGGCACGGCCGAATCCGCCTCATAGACGCGCTCGGGTGTTCCGCCCCTCTACCTTCCTTCGTTCAATCGCGTGGCGAGCCTTTCGGGCAATTGTGCGTCGCGAATATGCTGTTGCGCGAGCTGAACGTCGTAAGGGACGCGGTGAAACGTGATCGAGTGCTGTGTCGAATCGTACACGGCAAAGCCGGCACGCCAGTCGCCGTCGCGCGGCTGCCCAACAGAACCCGGATTCACCAGGTAAGTTGAATCCGCCAGAAGATGGATGGTGCTCTTCTCATGCCTTGGCTGGTGGGAATCCATTGGCCGAAGTTCCTGCGGCTCGTCTTCCCCGTCGAGGTAAAAAAGCCCCTGGATGTGGCTGTGGCCGAAGAATGTCACAGGCGGCATCCTGCCGGAATCGAGCACTTCGGTGGCATCGACCAGCGAGATCATGTACTCGTCTTCATCGAGCGGCGAACCGTGCACGAACTGCACTTCCGGGAATTCAGGGCGCAGTATCGGACCTTCTGGCAGTTCGCGAAGCCACTGGAGGTTTTCCTGCGTAAGCGTCTGGCGCGTCCAATAGGCTGCCATCGCCGCAATCGGGTTGAAATACTCGGGGCTTTCGATCCCGGTGCACACCTTGTCGTGATTGCCGCGAACGCCGGCCCATGTAATCTTGCGGCAGATTTCAGTGACCTCGTTAGGGCTGGCACAGTAGCCGACCACATCTCCCAGGTTCACCACGTGATCGTAAGCCGGAGCAGCATTAAGACAGGCTTCGAGCGCTTCCAGGTTCGAGTGAATATCGCTCAGCAGCAGTAATCTCACGAGACCTCGCCCTTGTTCGTAGCAGCGGCGGTGATTATACAGCGTTCCGGGCCAGGCGGTGTTTGCACCCGGTACATGTCCTAATCCTCCAACGCGTGAATGCAGCGCACGCGATGATCGGGACCGACTTCGAGCAGGACGGGAAGCTCGCGGCTGCAGTCCCGGTCGGCGCGACTGCAACGAGGTTCGAATCGGCAGCCCGGCGGAAGCACAGTGATCGGCGGAACCGTACCCTCGATGGTCTTTAGCGGGCGGTCACGCGCCGTCGCCAATGAAGGCACTGCGCTGAGCAGACCGGCAGTGTAGGGATGCGCCGGCCGCTCGAAAACCGCCGCAGATGGCCCGGTCTCGACGATGCTGCCTGCGTACATGACGGCAATTCGGTCGGAAACCTGCGACACAACCGCTAGGTCGTGGGAAATGAACAGCATGGCCAGCCGGAACTTGTCGCGCAACTCCGCCAGCAACTCGAGGATTTGCGCCTGCACGGTTACGTCGAGCGCGGTGGTTGGCTCGTCGGCGATAAGCAGCTCCGGACGGTTCACGATTGCCATCGCGATCATGATGCGCTGGCGTTGTCCTCCCGAGAGCTGATGCGGGTAGTCACGCGCACGGCGTTCGTGGTCGGGGATACCGACGTTTCGCATCGCCTCCAGCGCAACCTGCCAGGCCTCGGCTTTGGTGGTTCGGCCATTGCCGCTGGAGCTTCCGGCCTGCGCGTGTACGCCGTGCTCGGGCTGGCGGATGGTGTGTGCCAGAACAGCCTCTGCAATCTGGTCGCCGACCCGCATGACCGGGTTCAGCGCAGTCATTGGCTCCTGGAAGATCATGCTGATGCGTGCCCCACGGACCGCCCGCATACGTTCGACGGAAAACTGCAGCAGGTTCTCCCCGTCCAGCAGGACCTCTCCTTGCGACACCGCTTGCGGCGGTAAAAGCCCCATTACCGCTAGCGAAGTCACCGACTTGCCGGAACCCGACTCGCCCACAAGCCCAAGTGTCTGCCCCTGCTCCACAGACAGGCTCACGTCGCGAACTGCAATGATCGGCACACCGCGAGGTGTCGGAAACTGCACCGTCAAGTTGCGGATTTCGAGAAGAGGCATCAGTCAGAGTTCCCGGGGAAGCACTACCTTCGCGGTGTCACGAACCTGGACTCTGATTGTAAATGCTGAAGCGTGTTCGGGTTTGGACAGGTCGAAGTGGAGAGATTGCCATTCGGAGCGCAGCGAGAAACCTCTACCGCCGGCTACTTGGTCGTGAACCGCGTGCTTCCTCGCTCCGCTTGAGGTAACAACAATGGCACGTCTGGGTGGACACGCGTGGACAGCGGACTTCTAAGGTTAGGCGGCGCGGTCGATCTTGTCGGGTTCGACAACGGGGTGATGCGCGTCGATGTTGACAGCCAGGGCAGGAGTTGCCGCGGCTGCGAGTTCCGCTTTGCGCCGCGCCTTGCGCATGCGCCTGAGCAACAGGATGATCAGCGCGATAGCCGCCAACGCCCGGTAATCAGGCAGCGCCGCTGCCATAAGGGAGCTTCTGACGGCGCGAGCCGTACCGGTGGGCCCAAACTGGTTGTACGTCGAGTTGAATCCCTGGGTAGAGCGCGCCGTTTCAGGGCCGTTCCAGCCGGCACGTGCCGGTGCGAACTGCGTGGGCGCAGGGTTTGGTTGCTCCAGCACCTTGCGAACGTCAGGCTTGATCGGCATGGCTTCTGCGCGCATTACGGCCATGAGGATGAAGAAACACACCGTCATCACCATAACCGCCACAATTCGCTTCAGCAGGCGCTTCGCCGACATGCGCAATTAGATGCCATCGGTCACGCCGGGATTCCTCACCACGCCCCCAGGCGCCTGAGCCTCAAGCTTTTCGCCGGGTCCTCCATCGATAGCCCTGCGTAACGCCATCCCCGCCGTCCTTCCAATCCCGTTACACTGTAACCGTGCCCCTTGTCTCCGCTCGTAATCTCGTAAAGGTGTTTCCGACCGGTGAGTCGGCGTTTGGCGGTCGCGCCAGGGGCGAGGTTCGGGCCGTCGACGATGTGTCGCTCGATATAGAAGCCGGAGAGACCCTGGGCCTGGTCGGCGAGTCCGGATCGGGCAAGAGTACGCTGGGGCGCCTCATCCTCAGGCTTGTCGAGCCGACTTCGGGTTCCGTCCCCTTCGCGG
>JAEZPW010000227.1 GCA_023441255.1 Acidobacteriota bacterium | reverse complement strand
GTCGAAGGTACACAAGATTGCGCGTTGCTGTGGCAAACTGGAGTCAGGAATCGTAGATGGCGAAATGCGTGCAGTGCGGGCGGCAGATGCCGCCGTTGAGCTTCGGTAGGAAGGTGTGCCAGTGGTGCCGGCGATATGAGGCGGCGCAGCGCGGCGAGGAGCAGGAGTATCAGCCGGTTATGCCGCAGCCGTGGGCGCGGCGGCGAAGCGCCGACCCAGTGGTGATGTACGTTCTGGTCGGCCTGAATGTGGCGGTGTTCGTCGGGATGGCGCTGGCGGGGGTATCACCGGCCAATCCAACCGTTCCGGAACTTATTCACTGGGGCGCGAATTTCGGACCCCTGACGCTGAGCGGTCAGTGGTGGCGGCTGGTCAGTGCCATGTTCCTGCACATCGGCTTTCTCCACATCGCTTTCAACATGTGGTGTTTGTGGGATCTGGGTACGCTCGCCGAAACGCTTTATGGCCGCTGGACCTTTCTTTCCATTTACATGATTACCGGAGTGGCCTCGAGCTTGACGAGTCTCTGGTGGCATCCGCGCAGCGTGAGCGCAGGCGCTTCAGGCGCGATCTTCGGCATAACCGGAGCGCTGATCGCATCGTTGAAGCTGGGTGAGTTTTCGCTGCCGAGTGCGGCTATACAGGGCGTGATGCGAAGCGTCCTGGTGTTCGCCGGCTACAACCTTGTGTTCGGCGCCATTTCATCGCGCACGGACAACGCCGCTCATATCGGCGGGCTCGTTACAGGCCTGGTAATGGGCGCCGCTGTGGCGAAGCTGGCGCCTGTGTCGTCCGCACGACGGTTTACGGTGATCGTTCTGATCGCGCTGCTTGTGCTCGGCGGCGGCGCATATCTGTTCAGTGCGAACGGGTCGATGTCGCGCATGGCGCGCGCGCAGCAACTCGAGGAAGACGGCAAACACGGCGACGCCATCGCGGAGCTGACGAAGGCTGTTTCAGCGCAACCTGACGACGTTCACGCGCGGTTGATGCTGGGCCTTGCCTATGCACGAAACAACCAGCTGTCCGAAGCCGAACGTGAATTCAAGGAGCTGTTGCAGCGCCATCCTGAATCCACCGTCGGTCGTTATGAACTTGGGTTGGTGTACCTGGGCATGGAGCGTCCGGACCAGGCCGCGAGCGAGTTCAACAAGCTGCTCTCCGCCGATGGCGACAACGCGCAAGCTCGCATAGGGCTGGGGCTGGCATTGGCGCAGGGAAAGAACGACGCGGGTGCGGTCGCGGAGTTTAACAAGGCGATCTCCGTCGAGCCCAACGCGCCGGAAGGCTACTACCACCTCGGCCAGAGCTACATCCGTCTCAGGCAGTACGATGATGCCATTGCGGCGCTCAAGAAAGCGGCGGAAAAAGGCGGCGACGACAGCGACACCGAACTGGCGCTGGCACGAGCGTACTCGGGCAAAGGCATGAAGCAGGAAGCCGCAGACGCGGCGAGCAAAGCGCGGGCGCTGCAGAACAAGGAAAAGTCGCAAAATCAGGAGTAGTCTTTCGCTTCGCTCGCACCGCCTGACTATTTGAAGCTTGTATTCCGAGCGCAGCGAGGAACCCTACGCCATCGACAGCGTTGCTGCGAGTAGAGGTTCCTCGTCGCTTCGCTCCTCGGAATGACAACGTTCGACAAGGTCACACACGCTCAGGATGACAGCGTAAAGATTACAGACTCTCAAGACGACCGTTACTTCGACAGCGCCCCCAGCGCTTCGCGGAACAGCACGTCGAAGGTCGGTTGGCCGCCTGCGTTCTTGATGGCTGCGTTCACGGCGCGTTCTGCTGCCGGTCGTTGATAGCCCAGGTTCACGAGCGCGGAAAGGACATCTTCCTCGACGGGGCTGACCGGGACGACTTCGGGTGTGGCTCCGAATGCTTCCAGCTTGTCTCGCAATTCCAACACCATGCGTTCGGCGGTTTTCTTTCCGATGCCAGGGATCTTGGTGAGGCGCGCGACGTCGGCGCCGCGGATGGCCGAGACCATCTGCTCTGTAGCCATGCCGCTCAAGATGGTGATAGCCAGCTTCGGCCCGATGCCGCTAACACTGATCAGCTTCTCAAAAAGCTGCTTTTCCTGCACGCGCAGAAAACCAAAGAGCGCCAGGGCGTCTTCGCGAACGTGCGTATGAATGAAGAGCGCCACTTCAGTGCCGGCTGGGGGCAGCTCGCTGAAGGTCGGCACGGTGATGGTTACGTCGTAGCCGACGCCCGCGCATTCGACGATGGCCTGGTTCGGGTGCTTCGAAATCAGCTTGCCGCGAAGATATGCAATCACGGGGAGATTGTATCGGGTACCGCCTTTGGGTGATAGCCCGCAGTTGGGTAACACGGTACACTGGCGCCGAGTGGTCTCTGGGGAGGAATGTATGACGGATTACGGATTTGGAAGCAGCGCAAGGCCGCGGGTCGTTGATGTGAGCGGACGTTCGGTGCTGCGCGGGGCTGGCCTGCTGTTCGGCGGCATCGTCCTGATCATCCTGCTTTGGGCTTCGGTGGCGTATGTGCCGGCCGGCCACGTCGGCGTTCTGACGCTGTTCGGCCGTGTGACGGGCGAGGTGCTACCCGAGGGCATGCACATGGTGAACCCGTTCAAGGTGAACAACGTGATGAGCGTCCGCACGCAGGAGATCAAGGAGACAGCTTCCGTTCCGTCGAACGAGGGGCTCATCATCACGATGGATACCTCGCTCCTGTTCCACTTGAATGCGCCGAACGCCGCAGATGTCTACCAGAAGATCGGACCTCACTATGCCGACATCGTTGTGGAACCGAACCTGCGATCCGCCATTCGCGAGAGTACGGCATCGCATTCGGCCAATGCGCTCTACTCCGGCGAACGCGAGAAAGTGGCCGCGGAGATCATCAACACGCTGAACCGCGAACTGAGCAAGCGCGGCATCGTGGTGGAGAACATTCTGCTGCGGGATATTCAGCTCCCGGCCGCGCTGAAGCAGTCGATCGAAGCCAAGCAGCAGGCGGAACAGGAGTCGCTGGCCATGAGCTTCCGGCTGCAGAAGGAAAAACAGGAGGCCGAGCGCAAGCGCATCGAGGCGGGCGGTATCCGTGACTTCCAGCAGATCGTTGCCCAGGGTATCAGCCCTCAGCTGCTGGAGTGGAAAGGCATTGAGGCGACGGAGAACCTGTCCAAGAGCCCAAACACGAAGATCGTCGTCATCGGGAACCCGAAGAATGGACTGCCTTTGATATTGGGCCAGTAAGGTATTCCACTTTTTCGAAGCTTTTGTCATTCCGAGCGCACCGAGGAACCCCTACGTCATGAACGGCGTTCCCGCGGTAGGGGTTCCTCGTCGCTTTGCTCCTCGGAGTGACAACGTCCGTAAAAGTCACAGGCTCTGTAAAAATCACAGGCTCTAAGGATGACAACGCCTGGGGTGGTAGTTGCGGTGGCCGGCGAGTTTCTGTCCACGTCCTGCACTGAGTCGCGGCGCCTTTCCGTGCTATGATTCCGCGTTCACCGCGAGAGACTTGTGATCCAGCTAGCTCCATCGATCCTGTCCGCCGATTTCGCCCGGCTTGGGGACGAAATTCGCGCCGCAATAGCGGGTGGCGGCTCCGTGCTGCACATAGACATCATGGACGGTCATTTTGTCCCCAACATGACCGTTGGCCCGCCCGTGGTGAAGTCGCTGCGCAAGGTGACCGAGGTCCCGATCGACTGCCACCTGATGATTGATAACCCGAACGAGTTCATTCCTGCGTTCGTCGATGCCGGGGCGGACTGGATCTCGGTTCACCAGGAGGTCTGTACTCACCTGAACCGAACTCTGACGATGATCAGGGAGCTCGGGGCCAAAGCGGGAGTGGTTCTGAATCCGGCGACTCCGGTGCACATGCTGGGCGAGGTGCTGGACATCGTGGATTACGTACTGGTGATGTCGGTGAACCCCGGTTTCGGCGGGCAGAAGTTCATACCCGCATCTCTCGACAAGATACGCAAGCTGGTCACCATGCGTAATGCGAAGGGCGCCGAGTTCCGCATCGAGGTGGATGGTGGCGTCTCCCTGGAGACCATCGCCTCGGTAGTAAAAGCCGGGGCCGAAATACTGGTCGCGGGCAACGCGGTGTTCGGGAAGGGGAATCCCACCAGCAACGTACAAAACTTGTTGCAGGCAGCCCGGAACGCCACGCTCCAGCAGGTGTGAGCAGAAAGTCCCGAGTTGTGAGTACCGGGTTGCAACTCGTCAATGCACCGGGTACTAACAACTAGGTAGTAGGTACTAGGTACTCCCAACTCGGTACTCGTTACTCGGTACTCGGCATTGGCTTCTGCGGTACACTATACGGAGCAGAGCGCAACCAGTGTGGACCGGGTGGGTTACTAGATGCAGTGGTTCCCTCGTGCCCGTACGCAGGCGTTCGTTGCACGTCTCCCAGAGGTAGGAATGTATCGTCGCTTACTCGTGTTTGCAGGCTCCGCCGCGCTGTTGATCTCGCTGGCCGGCTGCACTAACAAGAAGGTCCAGAACCCAATCGCGGACCTCGGCTCCAAGCAACCGGACAAGGTGTTGTTCGACCGGTCGATGGACGCGATGAAGCACAACAAGTTCGACGTCGCGCGCATGACTTTGCAGACGTTGATCAACACCTACCCTGACTCGGAGTTCATCGCCCGCGCCAAGCTAGCCATTGGCGATTCCTGGTACGCGGAAGGCGGAACCGCCGCCCTGCAGCAGGCTGAGGCCGAATACAAGGATTTCGAGACCTTCTTCCCCAACATGCCGGAAGCCGCCGAGGCTCAGTTCAAGGTCGCCAAGATTCACTACGACCAGATGGAGAAGCCGGACCGCGACTTCACGCATGCCAAACGTGCGGAAGAAGAGTACCGGAACATGATTATGCAGTACCCCGACAGTCCGCTCGTTCCGCAAGCGAAGGAGCGGCTGCGCGAGGTGCAGGAAGTGCTGGGCGAGCGCGAGTTCCGCATCGGGCGCTTCTACTACCTGCGTGAGTCCTGGGCTGCCGCGATCGCGCGCCTCAAATCGCTCACCGACACGTATCCTCTTTACAGTGGCGCCGACGAGGCGCTGTTCATGCTGGCCGACGCCTACGAGCGGCAGATCGATTTCGTCCGCAACAACGCGAAGATGCCCGAAGAGATGAAGGGCAAGCTGATCAAGGACTTCGAAAACAACGCCGCCCAGGCTTACGCGCGCATTGTTACCCGCTACCCCGCTGAGCAGCGGGCACCCGACGCCAAGCAGCGGCTGCAAGCCCTGAAGCGTCCCGTCCCGACGGCAACGCCGGAAGCAATCGCGCAAAACAAAAAAGAGATTGAAAGCCGTGGAGCGCTCGGCATGTGGGGACGCACGATGCTCACCATGCGCAAGCGTCCGGACATTGCACCGACCTCCCGCGTGGGCGAGCCGACGCTGGTCGATCCGCGCCAGACCAGCGCGCCGGAAGTCGCCAAGCACACCATGGATGTGATCACCGGCGGAGACAAGCACGAGGTGAGCGTGGAGAGGGTGGGTACCGGGCAGCCCGCACCCAACCAGCCAGTCCCGCGTTCCGACAACCAGGTGGACCCGAACGCCACTCAGCCTGCACAGCAGCAGGATGACGGCATCCAGAGCCTGAGCCCGAGTGGCGGCAGCCAGCCTGCCGCTGAAACTCCGGCAGCTCAACCCCAGGCCGCGCCGAGCCAACCCGCTTCCACGGTTCAGCAGGCTTCGCCCGCGCCGGTGGCCGAAAACCATGCCGCCGAACCGGGTGGTGGCGCCGCTCCAGTCGCTCCCGCCCAAGTCAACGACGTGAACTCGGGAACAACCGATCAGGCTTCCTCCTCTTCCTCTTCTTCGGAGCCTGACGACAAGGACGTTAGCTCGTCCAAGAAGAAAAAGAAGAAAGGCCTGAGCAAGCTGAACCCGTTCTAGGTTTCGGTTTTTGGCTACCAGCGCGGCCGATTTGGCCGCGCTTTTGCTTGTGCAACCCGACCGCAGAGTGGTGAATTGCACTTACTTAGCCACGCAAAAACTGCCGGGAACGGAGAGGGTCCACGCGTCTCACGTGACTGTCGTCACAAGCTGGAGTGACGGCCTTATTCATCACTCTTTAACACGGAATTGTGCAAAACTCACACGGCGTTTCGCTCGTCAAGAGGTTTGTTGCTGAATTCAGGATGAATCGTTCACTCCTATGCAAGTGACGGAAAAGACAACACTTGCGAGTTGCCCAAAAACCGCTGCAAACGATGTAAGTAGCTGAATTGTTTCGCTTTTTCCCCTTGCGATTGAGATAATCCACAGAATTTTCCACAGGTTGGTGGAAATTCGATGTTGCTTGCAAACTCGACATTGCTCGAACGACTAAAGCGCGCCTCGAGCTACGGCGCGTCTCGCCTGTGCTTGTGTAGCGCCGGGTCTTCGACCCGGCGT
>JAEZPW010000219.1 GCA_023441255.1 Acidobacteriota bacterium | reverse complement strand
CCACGTTCCGCGAAGCTAACGTGGGGTATTCCCGTGCTTCAACGCAGCCGGTCGCGCAGAGCTGAGCGTGCACGCACCCTCGATCAACTCGATCAGCCCACTCCATTCGCGAATGACCGGAGCGTCTCCGTGTGCCGTTGTTACTGTCTGATCGGTTCCGCCCGGCGCATACAGCACCGCGCTCAAGCCGCACCGCAGCGCCGCTTCCACGTCATTCTCCATGCTGTCGCCAACCATCAGCACTTCACCGGCGCTGTAGCCAGTCTGCGCTAACGCCCACGCATAAATCCGAGAATCCGGCTTCGTCGCCTGCGCGCGTTCTGCTGTCAGCAGATTGGGAATCATCCATTCCATGCCGATCGCCCGCAACTTGTCTTCCTGGATCGCCTGCTTGCCGTTCGTAAGAATGCCCAGCCGGATGCCGTCGCCCCTAAGTTGTTCCAAAAGCTCCAGACTACCCGGAGTTGCACGACGCTCACTACCGTAACCTTCGTCATAGATTCGGTGGAAGTCGTCCATCGCCGGCGCTTCCCTTTCGTCTATGCCCGCCAGTTCATAGAACAGCTTCAGTTTGCGCCGCCGCATCTCGACAAACTCGATCTCACCGCGCACGTACTCCACGTAGACAACGTTCAGCGCGCAGTTGTAACACCCGGCCAACTCAATCGAAGTACGGCGCCCCACGCTCTCCCCATGTGCGTGCCCCACCGTCGCGCCACGCTTTTCGGCGCTAGGGTGGGATGAAAACACCGGATACCGCTCCAGCACCGCCTCCATGCCGAGGCAGACGGAATAAGTGTGGTCGTAAAGCGTGTCGTCCAGGTCAAACCAGATGGCCTTGATGTCTCCCATTGGTTTCAGCGTAACGGACACGGCGAAAGCCTGTAAAGGCACGCGTATCGCCGAACTCCGCCGGTATTCGCTGGCACGCGGTTCGTCACAATGTGTTCCCGAAACGGGATAGAGAGCGGTATGCCCTGTTCTGGTCAACTAACTGGCTGTATTCTGCTCAGGAGGTTCTTGTCTGAAGAAATGCGACACCCGTTGGCAGGAATACTGGCCTTTGTTTTTCTCATCTCTGCTACCGCCGTAGCTCAAAGCAAATGCGACGGCATTCACTTAAAAGCTGCGTCTGAGAAACGTACGGATTCCCGCGAATCTCTCCCCACTATCAGCGTGGCCATTGAAAACAACAGTGACGCTCCAGTAGCCATCAGGCGAGACAAGGTCGGTTCGAGCCTTTCCACCGAGCGGTTTAAGACGAACAGGTGGGAGACCGTGGCAGGCAGATGTGTCGGCAGGGGAGTTGGAGATGCGTCGGCAACACCGCCGAAGCTTTCACAGGAGCAGGCCGTAAAGAACGCATTGGATGAGTACGTTGTGCTATACCCCAATGAATCTTTCGTCGTTCGAGTGAAGATGGAGCCAGCTAATTTTAGTGCATCAGACGAAGCGAAAGCCGCCCCGAAAGGTAGATACCGTGTCGTGTTTGAGTATTTCGACGATTTGTCTGACAGTGCGCCTGTCTACCGCTCGACGTGCAAAGTAAGCTCGAACCCTCTGAGCATCACCGTGAATTGAGAGTCATCACCGATTGTTGGCGATAAATCGCACTTACCGCTCAGTATCCCCTTTCGGGATTATGGCGAAGCCCTGTTCGCAACAACAATGCATAGAAATGTGCTGTCTTACCGCGCTACATTCTTGGGGATGAGAGTCGCGCAATTGTGTCTGTGCTGTGTGCTGATGGCAGTTGCAGGTCTGGCGCAGCAGAAGTCAACGCCTTACCTGCACAGAGCCGACCTGCCAATCTATCCGATTGTTGCCCGTCAGGCGCGGATTGAGGGTGCGGTGCGAATATCGTTTCGTGTAGAGCGTGACGGCACTGTCTCCGATGTAGAGGTCGTGTCCGGGCACCCCATGTTAAGGGCTGCGGCTGTTGATAACGTTCGCAGTTGGAGATTCAGACTGACAAGGCAGACAGAGCCAAGTCAACTCTACGAGACAGAGTTTGTGTATCGCCTGTCAGGCAAGGATGTGCGAGAGAATCCCAGACTCACTGTGTCACTCGAATCCTTTCGACGTGTCGATATAACGAGCGATGTGGTGCTCATACCGGACAGTCCCGTAGTGCAGCAGAAAGAATAGTTGGCGAGAAATCCGCTTACAGCTCAGTATCCCGATTCGGAACTTGCGACATCTGCCACATGCACTATTTCCGCTGGAGCCCGGCCGATGGTTTCGCCGTCTCGGCCAGTACGTTATCCTTGCCGCCATGGCAGACACCAGCGCGAGGGCTGTCGCTGTATCAAGGCAAGATCGTAGTCATACACCCTTCCTGAAAAACGGAATGGCAATCGCGTGGACGATCAGTGCAGTTGTCTTTTTTCTTCACCTGTACTTCAACAACGCCTACGGATATTTTCGCGACTAATTCAACTACATGGCCTGCGGCGACCATCTGCAGTGGGGGTACGTAGACCAGCCGCCGCTTGTGCCATTTCTTGTCCGCCTCTGCCGCGCCCTGCTCGGCGAATCGCTGCGCAGCATCCGCTTCGTACCTGCGCTCGCAACGTCGTTGCTTGTGGTACAGACCGCCCTTTTTGCGCGCGAACTTGGCGCACGCCGCTACGCCCTTGTACTTACCGCCATTGCCGTCGCACTTGCACCGCAGTACTCGTCCAACGGAAGCCTGCTCGGCACCAATTGTCTTGAGCCGACGTTCTGGCTTGGTACTGCATGGTTCGCAATGCTGGCCATTCGGCGTGAAAAACCGCACTACTGGGTTTGGGCCGGCGTCATGCTCGGCCTCGGCATGGAGAACAAGTACTCGATTTTCCTGCTCGGTGTCGGCATTGTCGTCGGACTGCTCCTGACGCCGCAGCGTCGCCAGATGTCGAGCAAATGGTTCTGGCTCGGAGTGCTTGCCGCCTTTGTCATCTTTCTGCCGAACTTGCTGTGGAATGTTCGCCACCACTGGCCTTTTCTGGAACTCATCGGCAACATTCGCGCCGACCACAGGGACGTCGTTCTTGGGCCGTTTGCCTTCTTCTTTGCGCAGTTGATGGAGACCAACTTCGCAACAGGAATCGTCTGGCTTGCTGGTTTGTACGCGCTCCTCTTCACGCCGCGTTTTAAGCCGTATAGTTTCCTCGGCTGGAGCTTCTTGTTCTGCTATGTCGCGATCTTCTTGCAGCATGGCAAGAGCTACTACCTGGCGCCGATCTATCCCATGCTCATCGCGGTGGGGGCCGTGGCAATCGAGAGCTGCTTGGAGCAAGCAGAGGCGCGCAACCCACGCTGGGAATGGCTACGGCACACCTTGGCGTGGACAGTTCTATGCAGTGGTCTCTACTCCATTCCGATCACGATACCGGTGCTCTCGCCGGATGCCTTCATCGTCTACGCACGGGATTTTCTGCCGTTCAAACTTCCGGTCAATGAGTACTCGCACGCCAGAGTTGCGCTCCCGCAGTGGTATGCCGACCAGTTTGGATATAAGGAGATTGCAGATGAAGCCGAAATTGCCTGGAATCGCATACCTGCCAATGAGCGTGCCGACTGCGCTATTTTCGGCCAGGACTACGGACAAGCCGGTGCAGTCGACTTCTTCGGACGCGCGCACGGCCTGCCCGGCGCACTGAGCGGAGACCGCACATACTTTCTGTGGGGGCCCCGTGACTACTCCGGGAACTGCATGATCGTCCTCGGCGACCGGCGGGAAAATCTTGAAAAATTGTTCGAGGAAGTCGAGTACGTCGGCACCTCCGTCGAAAACCGGTATGCGCTGGAGGCTCCGGTCGAGGTCTTCATCTGCAAGCGGAAGAAGTTCGAGTCTCTCCAAGCGCTCTGGCCGAAGCTGAAGCGGCGGCGATGAGTGGGCTTATCGCTTATCTCGTTCCGGAGAACGGGAAAGCCCTGAAGGGAGCATAATGTTGCGTATGAAGGACCATGCTCCAACGCCGCATCCCGGCCCGTACCGAATCCCGCGTATCAATTCGGAGGGCGCTGGCATCATCATCGCCATCGGGTTCGTGGTGATGGGCCTTGTCGGCGTTCCGATCGCGAAGTGGTTTCTCATCGCCGGCATCGTGTTGGGTATTGGCGTGGCCCTTTTTCTGCGCCACGCTCGAAAACACCCTCCAGAGGACCTGGATCCTCTCCGCAAACTTCGCTAAGGCAGGCGTTGCGCGCCTATTTGGGCGTCTCGCCCGCTGCCCATATCTGCTGCACACCAGGAACAAACGCGCACATCCCTGACAGATGGACCTCGCCGATAAAACCCACGCTCGCGTACGTGAACTGACATTCGCCTAGGTGCCGATCAACAGCATCTTGCTTCAGACACAGTTAACTCGCCTTCTTCTCCCGTGCTGCCCTGACCGAACGCAACCTTTCATATTCTTTCTCCAGTTCCGCCAACTCCTTGTCTGACAGGTGCTCGATGTTGATCATTTCATTGTGAGCGGCGCGAATCGCACGTATCACTTCGTCCAGCTTCAAGTGAAGTGCTCGGGCGTCTCGGTTCTGCGTGTTCTGGATGAGGAAGACCATCAGAAACGTGACGATGGTCGTGCCGGTGTTTATGACCAGCTGCCATGTGTCTGAGTAGTGATAGTGAGCGCCGCTGACCGCCCAAGCCACAATTGTGGCCAGCGCCAAGACGAATGCGGCAGGAGAACCCACAGCGAGCGCACACCGAGCAGCGAGCTTACCGAACCACGCTCCGAATTCATCCTTCACGCCGTTGTTCATGGATCCCTCCACTCACAACGTTCGATGCAGTTCGAATGTGACTTTGTCGGTAAGCCATGGTGTCTGGATCAGGCCTGCCGGTGTTATCCCTTGGTCCCCCTACCCCTATGGTTTTCTCGCAAAATCTTGGAAACAAGCAACTTAAGTCTGAAGGGGAATGCTTAATCTTGCAAAATCTTGATTTCACGGTACTTAGGTTCCGATTAAGCAATCGTCAATACCCGTTAATAACTGCCCTGTTAACAGGTATGCCAGAACGCCTGAGAGGGCACCACGCCGGTTTTCAAAGAGCGTGGCTAGCACCATTCGGGTGCCAGCCGAGTTCTGAGACGAAATGTAGCTGCGATTTTCGCGCGGCGAACATGGAGCTGTGGAAATTCACAAATTCAGAACAGAGGGTTTGTGTCATTCCCACTCGATCGTGCCCGGCGGCTTCGACGTGGTGTCGTAAACAACGCGGTTGATTCCCTTCACCTCGTTGACGATCCGCGTAGAGATGCGCTTCAGCACTTCCCACGGCAGTTCGACGACGTCGGCCGTCATGCCGTCTTCGGAGTGCACGGCGCGAATCGCGCAAGTGTAGGCGTAGGTGCGCTGGTCGCCCATCACGCCGACCGACATGACGGGAAGCAGCACAGCGAACGACTGCCAGATTTTGGTGTAGAGGCCAGCGGCCTTGATCTCGCTCACGACGATGTCATCGGCCTCTTGCAGCAGCGCGACGCGCTCGGCCGTGACTTCACCCAGGATGCGCACCGCCAGTCCCGGACCCGGAAACGGCTGTCGCTGCAGGATGTCTTCAGGCATGCCGAGGTCGCGGCCGATGCGCCGCACCTCGTCCTTGAAGAGGTCTTTGAGCGGCTCGATCAGCTTGAGCTTCATCTTCTCCGGCAGACCGCCCACGTTGTGGTGCGACTTGATGGTCTGCGACGGCCCGCGCACCGAGCGCGACTCAATGACGTCAGGATATAGCGTGCCTTGGACAAGCCATTCAACATGGCCCTGCTGTTGGAGAATCTTGTGCGCCTCGTCATCGAAGACCTCGATGAACTCGTTGCCGATGATGCGGCGCTTCTTTTCCGGCTCGGTCACGCCGGCAAGTTTGGACAGGAACCGCTGAGAAGCGTCCACGGCGACGATGTTGAGCCCGAGCTTGTCGCGCAGGTTTTGCTGCACCTTTTCGAACTCGTTTTTGCGCAGCACGCCGTTGTTGACGAAGACGCAGGTAAGCCGGTCGCCAATGGCGCGATCCACGAGCGTTGCCGCCACGGAAGAATCCACGCCTCCTGATAGTCCGCAGATGGCGCGACCTTCGGGTCCGACCTGCTTCCTAATGGCCTCGACGGTCTCGTCAATGAAGCGTTGCGGAGTCCAGTTGGCCTTTGCGCCGCAGATCTCGAACACGAAGTTCTTGAGTAACTGCGTGCCGAGCGGTGTGTGATGAACCTCAGGGTGGAATTGTACGGCCCATATGCGACGGTCTTCGTTCTCGATGGCCGCCAGGGCATTCGACGAAGACGCAATCCTGCTGAAGCCGGACGGCAACTCGAGAGCTTCGTCGCCGTGCGACATCCAGACGCTGGTGGTCGCAGGCATGCCGCGGAACAGCTTGGACTTCGTGCCGCTGACGGTTATTTGCGCGTGACCGTACTCGCGTTTCGGCCCCGGCCGCACCGTGCCGCCGAGCGTATGCGTTATGTAGTGCAGCCCGTAGCAGATTCCGAGAACCGGAAGGCCGAGCGAAAGGACACGCTCGTCGGCCGGCGGCGCATCGTCGTCATAGACCGAGCAGGGACCGCCGCTCAGGATGATCCCGACCGGATTGTAGCCGCGGACCTCGTCGAGCGTCGCCGTGCATGGGAGGACGACGGAAAAAACGTTCTGCTCGCGGATGCGGCGCGCTATGAGTTGCGTGTACTGCGAGCCGAAATCGAGGATGACGATCGATTGCGTTTCCACACGTCAGTTTAACGTTTGCGGCGGGTTTGCAGCTACAGGAACGTTGAAGCGGTTGCGGGCCCGGGACCTGTGCGACCAGCAACAAGGCCCAAGCCCGGCAGAGGCGATTAAACGAGAGACATGCGTTGAACCATCATTGAAGCTTAGTCGGCAGCGCCGTGGTCAAGCGGCGCTGGCCGAACGTGCCAGGGCGAACTTTATGACTGTCGGCTTGACCGTCTTAGCGAAGTCAGCGTACGACATCTTGATAAGTTCGTTATGTGTGCCCGCGTTGAAGGCGATCTCCGTGTCCTTCGTGAGGTGCTCCTCGACATAGACGGGGATGTCGTAGAGATTGCCGAAGGGCGGCATGGCTCCGGTCTCGCAGTCCGGGAAGCGCTCCCGGAACTCGCGTTCGCTCGCCAGCGCAGCATGCTGGACGTCGGCTGCAAAGCGCAGGAGTTCCAGGTCAACCTGCTGCGAAGCCGGCAGAACGGCCATCACAACCTTGTCGTCCAGCTTCACCATGACGGTCTTCGCCAGTTCCTTGCCTGAAATGTGGGTGACCGCCGCGATGCCCTGCGCAGTGTAAGCAGTGGAGTGTGGTATCGATTGATAGTGGATGTGTTGCGAATCGAGAAAGTCTTTGAGTTTTCTTGCCGGCATACCAACCTCCTCACGGCTGGGCCGCCGGCCTCGAATGCCAAACCTGGACTCGAACGCCGGCCTGGCCAGACAGAATGTGCCACTTCGCTTGGTTCGAGAGGGTTGATTTCACGCCGATCCAGCAGAATCAGCGCACAACTGAATCACGCGCCAAATCTTACACCCAATCGGGGGACAGGAAACAAGGTCGATCCAGCCATGTCCGTGGGAGTTCCCAGGCGGGAAATCTGGCGTCCCTGGGCAGATTCGAACTGCCGACCTACCGCTTAGGAGGCGGTCGCTCTATCCATCTGAGCTACAGGGACGCTCGCTAGCCAGTGACAGCGTAGCACATCGCGCGTGCGGCCCACAGTTCCAGACGCCGCAGATATCGAGTGGATGTGTACTCTTTGGGGAGGCACAGCCCCCTCCGCCCGCAACAGCATCAAAAACGTTTAACCGCAAGACAGTGAGCTGACGGTGGCGGACTTCTGTCGCTTTGCCGCCGTTGGGGATGCCGAAGCCGAGCGACGTCAGGCATCCCACGCCAGCGCAGATCGAGCCCCGGTTCCAGCCGGGGCTTTTTCGTTTATACCGGGGCTCCTACTCCTCGCGCCCTTGCCGTTTCCGTGCTACGTGGGACACGGCACTCACTCTCCGACGTGAGCACGCGTGTAAAATAGCTCTTCCGCTTCTTATCAGGAGATAGCAGATGTCCACCGAGAAGGGTGCTGAGCCTGCCCCTGCGCGCGTGAAACCGCAGGAAGTAAAACCGGGCATTTCTTACGCCGACTATGTCGAAGATTTCCGGCGCGCCGGTCACGAAGCTGTGGAGTGGATCGCCTCCTATCTTGAACATACTCGCGAGTACCCGGTCCTGCCGCGCATCAAGCCCGGCGACCTGATCGATGCTCTGCCTGGCTCAGCACCCGACAAGGGCGAGTCGTTCGACGCCATACTGGAAGATTTCGAGCAGAAAATCGTGCCGGCAGTCACGCACTGGAACCACCCGCGATTTCTGGCTTACTTCGCCTGCACGGGATCAACGCCAGCCATCGTGGCCGAGATGTTCTCGGCGGCCCTGAACACGAACGGACTGCACTGGCTGACGTCGCCCGCAGTGGCCGAACTGGAGAAAGTAGCTCTCGGCTGGTTGCGCCAGTGGTTAGGGCTGCCCGACGACTATTTCGGCATCATCTACGACACGGCTTCCGTCAGTTCCATGCATGCCATTGCGGCCGCGCGCGAAATGGCCGCGCCCGAGTTCCGTGAAAACGGTAGTTCGCCCGACCTAGTGCTCTATACCTCGCAGGAATCGCATTCCTCGATTGAAAAGGGAGCTATCGCCATCGGCGTCGGGCAGAAGAACGTTCGCAAGATTCCGACCGACACCGAATTTCGCATGAGCCCGCAGGCGCTCTCGGAGGCAATCCAGCAGGACATAGCTGCGGGACGCAAGCCGTTCTGCGTGGTAGCGACGGTGGGAACAACTTCCAGTACGAGCGTAGACCCCGTGGCGGCGATCGCCGACATCGCCCAGCAGCACAAGCTTTGGGTCCACATAGATGCCGCTTACGGTGGCGCTGCAGCAGTTCTGCCGGAATGCCGCTGGATCCTCAACGGGGTGGAACGGGCGCACTCGCTGGTGATGAACCCGCACAAATGGCTGTTCACTCCGGTTGACCTGAGCGCGTTCTATACGCGGCGTCCGGACATCCTGCGCCGTGCCTTTTCGCTCGTGCCCGAGTACCTCACTCCGCATGAGGACACGCGTGCAATCAACTTGATGGACTACGGCGTGCCGCTCGGTCGGCGTTTCCGCTCGCTGAAGCTCTGGTTCCTGATGCGGTACTTTGGCCGCGACGCCATCCAGCAGCTTCTGCGCAATCACATCCAGTGGGCAAAGGAGTTCGCCGATCAGATTGATGCGCACCCGAGCTTCGAGCGGGCAGCGCCGGTGAACTTCTCCGTCGTCTGCTTCCGGTTGAGAGGCGACGACGCGCGCAATCGCGAACTGCTCGAACGGATCAATGCCACTGGTCAGGTGTTCCTGTCGGGCACGTCACTCAACGGCCAGTACGTCCTGCGCATTGCCATTGGTAACCTGGCGACCACACGCGAAGACGTGCAATATGCGTGGCAGTTGGTGCAGAAGATGGCCGCCGAGTTGTGACGCACGTCGCAGCCGGGATTTCATCGAAAACGATAGCCTGCTATTGAGCTCTGACGTGCGGCTGTTTCGCAATGAATCGACGCACGCATGTAGAAGAATGTCGCCTGTCCTGACACAGTCCGCGCCAGCAACGAGCGTTAAGAAAGGGCACGATCTCACGATCGTTGCTGCCATGATCGCCGGCGCGTGCACGTTCCTGAACGTCTACTGCACGCAGCCGCTGCTGCCCTTCCTGCAGAAGCTTTATAACGCGTCCGAGGTGGAAGTGAGTCTTACCGTGGGCGCGGTGACGCTGGCCGTCGCAGTCATGGCTCCCCTGGTCGGGATATTCGCGGAGAACGTCGGCCGTAAGAAGGTTATCGTCCCCGCCCTGTTCGGACTGACGGTGCCCACCCTGCTCGCCGGTACAGCCCACTCCCTGCACACGCTCATCTTCTGGCGCTTTGCCCAGGGATTGTTCGTTCCCGGGATCATTTGCGTAATGATGGCCTACATCAACGAAGAGTTCCCGGAACGCGCCGGTTCGGTGATGGCCTCGTATGTGACGGGAACGGTGTTTGGCGGATTCCTGGGCCGGCTCATTTCCGGAATCATCGCCACGCACTGGAACTGGCGCTTAACGTTCGTCGTGTTGGGACTCGTAAACCTGGCGGGAGCGGTTGCCGTTCGCCAATGGCTGCCCAAAGCACAGAATTTCGTGCGCGCCGAAGGGTTTGCCGCTTCTGCCCGCAACGCCTGGCTGCACCTGCGCAACCCTCGGCTTTACGCCGTCTTCGGCATGGGGTTCATGGCGCTGTTCTCGCTCGTGGGTGTATTCACCTACGCCAACTTTTATCTTGCCGCGCCGCCTTTCCATCTCAGCTCGGCTCAGCTAGGCAGCATCTTCTTCGTCTACCTGCTCGGGTTGATCGTTACACCCCTCTCAGGGCGATTGCTGGACCGAAGCGGCATCCTCAAGACCGCTGCGCTGGCGCTGGCCTTCAACATCGCGGGACTGGCGCTCACACTTGTCCACTCGCTGCCCGGCATCGTGGCGGGACTGGCGCTCTTCTCTTCCGGAGTTTTCGTTTCACAGGCGACCGCCACGGTGCAGACCGGTCGAGTGGCGGGCCGGGCACGTTCGTCTGCGGCGGGACTGTACGTCACCCTCTATTACATCGGCGGCAGTCTTGGCGCGACGGTGCCAGCGTGGTTCTGGCTTCGCGGCGGATGGCCAGCCTGCGTCGGACTGCTGGCTTCGACATCGGCGTTGAGCCTCCTGTTTGCTTTCCTCAGTGCGGGTCCGGCAACGCCCGCCGCAATACAGGATGAAGCCGTCTTGAACACGTTTTCGGATTGAGGTTCGCCTCGCTCGTGTGCTCCCGGGTGTCTGACCCGGCATTTTGTGTGGGAGTACGGGCTCCGTTCGAGACCTCCGCTGTACGCCGGGTG
>JAEZPW010000139.1 GCA_023441255.1 Acidobacteriota bacterium | reverse complement strand
GCGCTACACAACCAGATTACGCGGCACGTGCAACGTGCGCACAATCCAAGAACGGCTTTGCTTACGTCGGCAGGTGGAGTTCGCAATGGCTCACTGGGCGAGTACGACAAACTGGGCCTCTAGCTCGGGCGAGATGTCGTCGCGCGAGCCGGACCTGGTTAGGGCTGCGCGCCAGGGCGACAGACGCGCATTTCAGCAGCTCATCTCCCGTTATGACCGCCTGGTGCTTGCGTTCGCGCTGAACGTGACCCAATCGGAAGAGCAGGCCCGGCACATCTACGAAGTGGTGTTCGTCGAGGCTTTCAAGAGACTGGGGACGGAACAAGCGTACGAATCGCTGTTCGTGTGGATCTACCGGATCGCGGCGAGCTGCTGCCAGCAGTTTCTGGCCTCACAGGGCAAACAGAGCGGGAGCCGGCCGGGTCTCACGGAGTTGTCGGTGCGCGAACGACTGGTATTCATACTCGCGCAGTACGGACATCTGCGGGCCAGCACCATCGCAGAGATCCTCAACGTCTCGGAAGTGTCTGCCAAAGAGGCGCTGGTGCGCGCCGTCTACAAGCTGAACGCGAACCGGCAAGCGGCTTCATCGGACGAGGCCGGACCGATAGGGTCTCCCGGCGGGGACACGACCGCGCTGGCCTGAAATGCAGCTGTCACACCCGGCTTTCTAGTTGGATAGAATCTCTCGACAAGAGCTTGAAAGCACGGGAAATAGTCCACGACCTGCGGTAACCCTGCCTTTCACCGTAAATCCAGCAGCAAACGTGCTATGATGCGCCACCTAAGGATATCTTCACGATATCTGCGCCGTTGCGCCCGTGGCGAAAGCTGGCGGGTGTGCTGTCACTATGCAAACACTTCCGCCACTTGCGCTACCGGTGTTCGTCGCCCTCGTTGTGGGCGTGCTCCTGGCCGTGGCCGTTTATCTGCGCGACCTGAGGAGATACTCGGGGTATCGCGATCTCGCCGAAGACGCGCGGGAACTCAGCAAAAAGCTGAACGGCGAGGTGTTTCGTGACGGCGAGGACCTGGTCGTTAACGGGTCTGCCAAGGGCCTGCCCGTGCAGGTCCGCTTCTCTCATGCGGACAACATGCCGGGGCTCGACATCCGCCTTGGCGCCCCTGCCAACTTCAATCTTTTCATAGCTCCACGCTCGGCCCGCGCGCGCGAAGGGCGCCACGTAGTGCGCACCAGTGACGAGATGCTGAACGCCCGGGTGGAAGCGCGCTCCGATCATCCTACCCAGGCACGGCTGCTGCTCACTGCCGGCGAAGTCACCCCCTCGCTCTCAGCCCTGTGCAAGACGGCACACACATTCGTCCGGATCACGCATGGCGTAATCGAAGTCATCGACCTGGCTCCGCCGACGGAGATGACGATTCGCAACGTCCCGGCGCAACTTGCGGCGATGCAGGCGATCGTCGTACAGCTGCGCGAGATGCCCGGAGCCGACACGGTCAAGGTTGAACCGATCAAGCGCGAGAAGAATTATGTGATGAAAGCCGCGATCGGGGCCGGGATCGCCGCTGTGATTGCCGCCATCTTCATCGGAGTCGGCATGGGTGCCGATATCACCGCACCGCAAGAGACCGCGCCCGCCTCACCCGATGCCATTCTCGATGCCGATAAGGGACTGATCCCAAGCGTGAAGAACTGGAAAGTCGCCGGACCTGAAGCGTTTGGCACGGATGAAGTCGCGTGGCTGCGAGGGAACGGCGTCCCAGTCGAGGGCCGCATTACTGCCGACTTTTCAGGCAAAGGCACGGCCGGCGATGTCGCTTACGCGCTGCAGAACCCCTCGGGCGAAAAACGCATTGTGGTCCTCAGCGGCGGTACGCGGATCTTTGATAGCCGGTACACCTACCTAGGGATAGCGGCGCGTGTCCCCCGCGAGTCGGTTTCGAGCATCGAATGGTCAGGAGCACCGCCGGACAAACCAAACGGAGACGGCCTTCTGATCGTTCGCGCTCCCAATGACCGTGGCTCAGGCCTTATTATTTTCACGCGGGGAAATCAGACCATCACCGCGGTGCCCAAGGATTACCAATCCGTTCGACTGCAATAAATAAGGAGTAGCAAGCTATGTTGCGTAAGAACCGGCTCTTTACGCCCGGTCCCACGCCCCTCCTTCCGGCGGCTCAAACCGCCATGGCTTCAACCGGCATTCATCACCGCACCGCCGACTTCAAGGCGCTCTTCAGCAGAACACTGGCGGACCTGAAGACATTCATCGGCACAAAAAACGACGTAGTACTGCTGGCGTCTTCCGGGACCGGGGCGATGGAGGCTTCGGTCACGAATCTGACAGCGCCCGGAGACAAGGTGCTGGTGCTGACCGCCGGCAAGTTCGGCGAACGCTGGCGCGACCTCGCCAAGACCTACGGTTGCGAAGTGGACGTCGTCAGCGCGCCTTATGGACAGACGTTCTCAAGTGAGCTCATCAATCAGAAGCTCGCTGCTGTAGACCACGGCATCCGTGTCGTCTATATGCAGGCCACGGAGAGTTCGACAGGCGTGCGCCACGACGTGGAAGGCGTGGCCGCCGCGGTTCGCCACTCGAATTCGCGCGGCAACAATACGCTGCTCGTCATAGATGCAATTACCGGTCTCGGCACAACGCGCTTAGACGTGGACGGCTGGGGTATCGATGTGATCATCGGCGGCTCGCAGAAGGCCGTGATGATCCCGCCAGGCCTCGCTTACATGGCCGTCAGCGAACGCGCGTGGAAGCGCATGGAGGAGCCGCACTCGCCAAGCTACTACTTCGATCTGCGCAAGGAACGCAAGTCGCAGGTGAAAGGCGAAACAGCGTTCACTCCGGCCATTTCGTTGGTTGCCGGACTCGCCGCCGCGCTCGATTTCATCCGCACCGCCGGAAAAGGCGATCTCGCCGCCGGACGCGATGCACTCATCGCCAACGCCGAGACCTGCGCCGCCATGACGCGGGCCGCCGCCCAGGCGCTCGGACTCGATCTCTACGCCCCATCAGCGCCCGCCGCGGCGCTCACAGCTGTGGTCCCGCCCGAGGGCATGGATTCCGGCGTGATCGTGAAGGAGTTCCGCGAGCGCTTCGAAGCCGTGGTGGCAAACGGCCAGGGCGAGATGAAGGGCAAGATGTTCCGCATCGCGCACCTGGGCTACTACGATTACCTGGACACGATCGGGATCATCGCCGGGCTCGAACAGGTGCTGGCGCGAGTGGCGCCGCAGCTGAACGTGCAGTTCGGCCATGCCGTTGCCGCTGCGCAGAAAGTGTATGCGCAGGCGATCGCCGGGACCGGAACTGCCGCCGCCAAATAGAAGACAAAAGAGGACACGGATTCCGACGGATCTGAACGGATTTCTTTCAGGTTTTGGAAATGAGCTTCATCCGTTAGAATCCGTCAAATCCGTGTTTCCCGATTTGTCACGAAAGTTGCACTTATGAAGATCGTAGTTGCCGAAAAGATTTCTAATACCGCCGTCAACATTCTGCGCAACGAGCCCGGCTGGAACGTCATTACCGCCGACCAGATCTCGGGCGACCTCCCGGCCCAGCTCAAGGATGCCGACGCACTCATCGTGCGCTCGGCCGTGCAGGCAGACGCCGCGCTGTTGCAGCACGCGGAAAACCTGCGCGTCATCGGCCGTGCAGGCGTCGGCGTGGACAACGTGGATCTCGACGCCGCCACCCGCAAGGGTATCGCCGTGATGAACACGCCCGGCGCCAACGCTGTGGCAGTCGCGGAGCACACGATCGGCCTGATGCTCAACCTCGCGCGCTTTATCGCCCGAGCCGACTGTCTGATGCACGCCGGAAAGTGGGAAAAGAAGTCGCTGCAGGGGACCGAGTTGCGGGGCAAAACCCTGAGCGTCATCGGACTTGGCCGCATCGGCGCGGAGGTGGCGAAGCGCGCGAAGGTATTCGGCATGAAAGTGGTCGCGCACGACCCGTTCATCTCGAACGCCGTCGCCGCCGACATGGGCGTGCAGTTGCTCCCACTTGATGAGGCGCTTGCTGCCGCCGATTACATTTCGCTCCATCTCGGCCTGACGCCGCAGACCGAGCGCATGATCAACGCCGAGACGATCGCGCGCATGAAGAAGGGCGTGCGCCTGGTGAATTGCGCGCGCGGTGAACTGATCGACGAAGGGGCGCTGGCGCAGGCGCTGGAGTCCGGCCAGGTAAGCGGCGCAGCGCTGGACGTCTTCTGCGCGGAACCACTATCGAAAGAATGTCCGTTGATGAACGCGCCCAACCTGATCATGACGCCCCACATCGCCGGCTCCACGCACGAGGCGCAGGAAGCGGTCGGCGTGCAGATCGCGCAACAACTGCGCGAGTACCTCACGCGCGGCGTGATCCAGAATGCCGTCAACGTGCCCTCGGTCACTGCCGAAGAGTACGCCGAGATGTACCCATACATCGTGCTCGCCGAGCGGCTCGGTGCTTTTCTCGCACAAGCAAGCGGAGAAAGTCTGGAGGAGATCGGTCTCAGCTATACCGGGCGCATTGTGAACTGGAAGACCGACCTGGTGCGCAATGCTGGCGTGATGGGTGTGCTGAATCAGATGCTCTCGGAAAAGGCGAACCTGGTGAATGCCGCGTCAATTGCAAACTCGCGCGGTATCCGCGTGGAGGAACAGACCAGGCCTTTGGCTGCGAACGGGCGTCCGGGCGACGTGATCACGATGACCCTGAAGACCGCCGGCGGTGAGCGCCTTGTGCGCGGCACCGTGCTGCACGGCGAATCACCGCGCCTGCTGACGATCGATAATATCGACATCGAGGCACGCCTCGAACGCAACCTCATTTATCTGCGTAACCGCGACGTACCCGGCGTGATCGGTCAAGTAGGAACGCTGCTGGCGAAACACGGTGTCAACATCGCCGACTTCTCGCTGGGACGAGCCGAGGCTGAGAAACAACCCGGCGTGAGAGAAGCTGTCGCCGTCGTGCGCATCGATGGAGACGCAAGCGAGGCCGTGCTGAACGACCTGCGCCAGATCGACGCAGTGATCGAGGCAAAGTCGATCGTGCTCTAACCCGGCAGCAAACAAAGGGAAATAAAACGCGCGGAACCCGAACAACCTAATCGTGCCGCACCCACTCTGAACCTGAAGATGAAGCGGGGATGGCTGTTTGCGGTCGCTTTGGCGATGATCGCCTGTATCGCCGCAGTGGTCGTGTCTACCGCCGCCGACCTGCCATTGACCGCATTGAAGGCCGTCCAGCCAGGCCCGCACGCCTGGCCATTGGTCGCGCAATTAACGGCGCCCGATCTCCTGCTGGCATTCGACGCGCCGCTTACTTCGGATAACAACCTTGTTGCCGAGCGTGACTTGCTGACCCGGATAGCAGCTTACCGGTGCTAGTCCGGGGGCACTCCTCCGATCAAGGGATATCGTTTTATGAAGGCGCCCAGACCTCCGCGACAGTGGTGGAGGAAGGAAAACGCATGATGAACAAGCAAGACGCGTTGAGTGCCTGGAAAGCTATCCTGAGCGGCCGCAAACCGCTGCTATCGATCGAACTCACCAAAGAATGCCCGCTACGATGCCCGGGATGTTATGCGTATGACGATCAACACCTGGGAGGCGGGACCACGCTGCGGCAACTCACCGATTCACGCGGCGATGAACTGGTAGCGCGTGTGCTCGCCGTAGTCGACGAGTTGCGCCCGTTGCATCTTTCAATCGTCGGCGGCGACCCGCTGGTTCGCTTTCGCGAACTCAAGGTCCTTCTCCCTCAACTCGCGGAACGTGACATTTACGTTCAGCTCGTCACCAGCGCGTTTCGCCAGATCCCGCAGGAGTGGGCCTCGCTCCCCCGCTTCAAGCTGGTGGTGTCCATAGACGGACTTCAGCCGGAACACGATGCTCGTAGAAAGCCCGCCACTTACGAACGTATTCTGAAGAGCATCGAGGGACACCGCATCACAATGCACTCGACGATTACGTCGATGATGCTGCAGGAGCCCGACTACCTCGAACGGTTCATCGGATACTGGAACGACCGGGAAGAAACCAACCAAATATGGATGAGTATCTTCACACCGCAGGTCGGCGCCGATAACCTCGAAACGCCAAGCGATGAGCAACGCCAGTTCGCCATCAAAGAACTGCTGCGCCTGCTGCCAAGATATCCGAAGCTGGACATGAGCGAACGCATGATCCGGCAGTTTGCCAAGCCTCCCCACTCGCCCCAGGGCTGCGTGTTCGCGCAGACGACCGAAACGATCTCGGCCGACTTGAAAACGCGCATCAATCCGTGCCAGTTCGGGGGTAATCCCGACTGCTCAAGATGTGGCTGTGCCGCATCGATGGGCTTGAATGCGCTCGCGGAGAAGAGTGTCGCCGGCGTGCCGCTGCGAAAAATTTTCCAGATATCTAACGTCGTCGGAGATGCCGTGCGTAGGGCCAAGGCGGCGTAGACGGCGTTGCGGGCCATTGCAGGTCAGCTCACACACAGTCTATTGCCGCCGCGAAAGTACCTGGATCAGGAGCCATATCAAAACGATCAGGATCCAGCGGACTAGCTCGGTCACTCCCGCATTCTGTCCTTCTGTGTTCTGTTCTGACCTTACCGTTTGTCTCCAAAGGCGTTTCATGCGAACGCCCCACAGAGTCTTCCGATACAGCCAGTTCTCATTTTGCTGGAGCAGGCGCACCAACATGGGGATGTCGCCGAGCAGATGATGGTCTTCGCTCTTGAAGTATTCGCTCGAGTCGGGGTCGCCTTCGAAATAGGCGGCGTTGTTTTCCCACGTATCCAGCAAGCCGGCCTTGTCTCCCAGCAGTGCGCAGGCCTCAGCCTGCACGTAGGCGAGATAGCGCGCACAGTAATCGTGAGGTAGTCCGGCGAGTGCATCGCGGCAGGAAACGACGATCTCGCGAAGATCGGCCTTGCGAAAACGCGAGAGGCATAGTGTGTAGTTGCAGACGGCCCACATGCCAATGCCGGTCCGCTCGCGCCAGTCGCGGAGCAGTTTCTTCGCCTTCGGCTTGCGGTGGGCGCCGATCATAGCGCGCCCTATCTGCGCCCACAGCTCCGCGTTCAGCTGCGGCCCGCTGCGTTGCAGCCTTCTTGAGATCCGTAGGAGCAACGGCTGATATCCGTAATCGCACAAGGCGCCAAAGAGGTCGGCGCGGTAATAGTCGTCTCCCCACGTGTTGCGGTCGACGATTTTCAGAAGGGCGAGAATTTCACGCGCACCGCGTTCCGGTCTCCAGTTCCGTATACGGCTCTGCTTTACCTTCTGCTCGTGGGCCTGCATGATGTTCGTGGCGTACAACACCAGTGAACGCCGGGTGGGTTTATCTCCGGCATCGAGCCGCGACCGCATTCGCCTGCGCAGTTCAACATCGAGGTTGTTGGACTCAAGCACCTGCCACACGTTGTTCGCGGGCCAGACGTTGTCTTCCACTGGCGCAAAGCACACGCGGAGCGCTGCGTCGAGCGCCTCACCGTTCTTGTGCTGACGGCATCGAAGGTCGGCCAACCTCGCGAGGGCATAAACGTTGTCTGTCGCGATGGGAAGAATGGCTTCGATCACCGCTGCGGCTTCGTCGAGGTTTTCGCGCTCCACTAGCGAATCGTAGCGCCGCAGGTGAAGTGGAACGTTCTCGGGAAAATCCGTCAACAGGACCTTCCACTCTTTGTCCAGCTCAGTGGATTCAGTGCCTGCCTTCTCCAGGATAAGGAGACGCTCCAGACGGAGCGATACGTTCGTGAGCATCTGCGGTGGAACGACACCGAGCATTTCCCGAGCCGTACCCCATTCTTCATCTTCTTGAAGCCAGTCTGTCAGCAGGTTCCATCCCCACGCATACCAGGGAGCCGCCTTGACCGTCGTCGCCAAATCATTCAGAGCTTCGCGTCTGAGGCCCTGCTGGCGCTTGATCCACGCGGATCGCCCACGGGCGGGCGAGGGATCGGCCAGGCGACCTTCTATGTCAGACATGACTTTCGCTGCCTGATCATAACGGCGCTGATCGACCAGCACGCGGGCAAGCAGGTCGGCGGTTTCAAAAAGGCTGCGGTTCAGCTCGAGGCTCCGCCGCAGGCAGGCCTCAACGTCACCCTGTTCCGCGAACTGCGGCGCATCTACCAGCAAGCGGCCGAGCAGCAGCCACATGTAACCGCCGTATGGATAAACGACAATCCCCTGCCGGGCGACCGCGACCGCTTGCTCGTAGAAACCGCATTGACAGAGGATGGCCACGGCACGCTCGCGCATACGTACGTTCTTGGGAAGGCTCTGCAAGCCCGCTTCGACCACGTGGCGAGCATCGTCGAACCGGTTCTGCTGCATGAGCATCTGCGCGCGCGTGTCGATAATGTTGGCGTTCTGAGGCTCGCAGGCTGCAGCTTGATCGAGTGTGTGCGCGGCCCCGGCGAAGTCGTCTTCGTGATGTTGCACCCAGGCTAGTTGAAGAAGGGCACTCGTGTTATCGGGCTGCCGCTGCACCAGTTCACGAAACACCTCGGTGGCCGCGGCATGATCGCCTACCCCGCGATATGCGTTCGCGAGCGAAAAACGCAATCCTGCGTGGTACGGGAACCGCTCGACGGCGGCTTTGAGCATGTCCAGCGCACGTTCGGCATCGGAGTGGCCGTGGCCGTGCTCGATGAGCAGATCGGCACGGGCCTCCACTACGTTCGGGTCGTCAGGACGCTGCTGCAGCCAGCCGGCAACGCTCACTTCTGCGTCACGCACTCCGAATCTTTCCGACAACAACGCCGCCATGTCGCGCGCATTCGGAAGATGTCCGGGGAACTGCAGGAAAAAAGGTTCGATCTCCTGCCAGAGTCTTCGGCGCTCGTCTTCCGTCAGCCGCGAGGAGCAGTCCCACAGCCGGCGATACGCAAAGAAGTTTTCCGGCTCGCGACGGATGGCTTCAAGGTATCCGCTGACCGCGCCCTTCCAGTCCCCCTTGTCCTCCAGCCAGAGCGCGTGGGCACGCAACGTTGCCGCATCTCCAGCCGCCGTACGGTCGCACTCGGCAAGTAACCTGTCGATGCGCGGTTCGAGCCGGCGACGCTGTCGCGCATCGGCAGATTCATAGTTGCTCAGCGAAGCGAACGCCAGCTCGCGCCAGGCCCAGCCGTCCTCGCTGTTCCGCTTCAGGCGGCGCAGCAGGACGCGGAGCTTCCTCCAGGTATCGCCGCTCACGTGCTGGCAGAACGCTTCCTCATAGTCCTCGTTGGCAGGATGTTGGCGCATCCACTCTGCCGCTTTTTCGGCTGCCGCGTCCGGACCGCTGCTTCTGTCGATGAGGTCCAGCAAGGCATAGCGAGCGGGAATCGACCGGGGAACGTGAGAAACCCATGCCTCCGCGTGATGGAGCGCCTGCTCAACCTCACCGCGCATGCGATGGAAGTAGACCGCTGCTTCGTGGAAGGCGCCCTGACTCTCGCTCGTTTGCAGGTTGCGCAACTCTCGCTCCGCCCCGCTCCAATCTCCCATGCGCGCGAGGAACGGAATCACAAAGACCAGCAACTCCGGCACTGCGCCATGCCGCTGCAGCGCCGTGCTGCAGGCGGACAGCGCCTTTTCGGGCTCGCCCCAATCTTCCAGCGCGTTGATCCACGTCACCCACGTGCCGACTGCGAAACGGGAGGAGCCGTACGCCTTGACTCGCCTCTCCAGCGACTCGAACGCTTTCTCGCGCTGACCGCATCGGCACAGCGTGTCGGCATAAGCGCGGGCAAAGTGCTCGTTGCTTTCCGAGAGCGCCGCCGCAACGCGGTAAGCGAGCAGTGCGGCATCCTTTTCCTGCACTGTCCAGTAGAGATCGGCAAGCGTATGCCACGCACCGGCCGACACCCAGCGTTTCGTGATCAGCGAATGCAGCAGCGCCTTTGCGCGGTTCCGGGTGGCCGAAGAGAACCGCAAGAGATCGGCATATTCGTAAATGTATCGCTGGTGTGGCTGTACCCACTCCTGCCGGGACTGAACACCGGGAACGGTTCCCGTTTCAACGATGCTGCTGAGCGTTTCCCGCATCAGTGCGGTGTTGCCCAGAGAGCGACAAGCATTGAGCAGTCGGTAACGCACAATCGCCGAAGATGGGAATTCGCGCATCAGTTCGCGAAGATGCCCGAGGGCTTCACCGGTCCTGCCGTCATCCACGGCCTGTACTGCGCGCAGGTAGCGGATACCGGGGTGGGACGGGAAACGCTTCGATATTTCTTCTACGATCGGGCGCGCGGCCGCGGGCCCCAGCAAGTGGAGAGCACGCAAATGCTCCTGGCCGCTGGCAACGATGTCTGACTCAGGCGGCAGCAGCGCGTCAATCTCATGCGCTCTTTCCGGCGCGACTACGGCCATGCCGGTCATGCCGAGCGGGCTATAGTCCTTCGTGAAACTTGACAGCAGGTATTCCGTGCTGCGGAACGAAAGCGGGTCGTGAACGATGGCCGTACCGGCCGCTTCGTCCAGCCCGACGACTGCAACAGCATGGCCGCTCTCGTCATCGTCCCACACAACTGTGAAGGCAATGCCGCTCTTGATGAGCAGGCGGGCAAGTTCTTCGGTCACGGCGAAGAAGCGCACGTGGAGTCCGCGCTTGCGTAACCACTCGGCCGCCGCCCATTCCGCCGTCCCGCCAAACGTGACCTCGGCGGCCAGTTTCTCGACCGAAATGTTCACGCCGTTCGCTGCTGCGGCTGAGGCGATGCTGGTCGGAACACATTCGGCATACTTCTGAATAGAACGGCGGAATGGCAAGCGGATGCGCGTTCCCGTGGGATTGCGTTTCAGGTTCGCCAGCATCTTTCGATAGAAGGGCGAACGCACATCTTTCGACCACCGTTCCATCTCGGCGTGGTCGTCGGCGAGATCGGCGATGTCGAGGTGCGCACGCGCAAACTGGGCGCGGGTATCGCGGTCGGCCAGTGGCGCGAGTTCAACCATCCGGGCCGCAATACTGCGCGCCCTGGCCAAGAGGTGATCGCGCTCGGCGCCTTCGAGCGTCTCGGCAAATGCGCATTGATGCCAACAGGCGATCTGCGCCACTTCGTATGACTGGGTGTTCTCCGTCGCCCGGGCCATCCGTTCGGCCGACTCGTTCACGCGGCCCAGGTTCAGCAGCGCCAGGGCGAGGCTCTCGGCGGCATAGGGCGCACCCGGGCCCAGTTCCCAAGCCTGCTCCGCGCAGCGCAGTGCGTCTTCCCACCGATCCATTGTGCCGAGAACATCCGATTCGCACGAGAGCACCCACACCTTGTCCGCGTTCAGGTGGTGAGCTTTCTCGATACACTCTAGCGCGCGGGGAAAATCGCGCAGGCGAGCCCACACGCGGCCGTAGTAGCCGAACCAGGAGGCCCGGAGCACCACATCATCGCCACCCAGATCAGGCTCAATCTCAAATTCGCGAAGCTCGTCAAAGAGATGGCGCCCGCGAATGCGAAGGTGCTGCGTGAAGTACCTGACCAGCGGATTGCGCGGGTCCCGCTGATGTGCCGCCCTGAGCAGCGACCGTGAAAGGCGCGAACCACCGAGGCGCGCTGCCAGGCGGCCACCAAGCACGAGTTCCTCGATCGACAGTTGCGATATGTCGATCGAGGGCACCCACAGGTGCGACGTCGCGCGAAATGCGTCCTGAAAGCGGTGCTGCTCGTACGCGTCCTGCGCGCGCCCCAGCAGATCGCGCGCACTCTCGGCAGACACGCCAGTCGATTCCATAGAAGTCCTTATGAGACTGAGTAAAACTAGAGCGGGGATTATAGCTGGATTTAGTCGCAAGCCAAGTGTTTTCGCTGACCAAAACGACTCGCGCAGTGCTTGCGCCTTCGCTGGGGGCGTGTTCAACTGTGCTCTTCCTCGGAGTGATGCGTTGTCACTGAGCAAGAAGATTCGCCTGTTGCGTGCGTACGTGTCCGGTAAGCCGGTCTTCTGTACGTGGCAGGTGACCTATGCCTGCAATTTCCGCTGCCGGTTCTGCGATTACTGGAAGGAAGAGGTCAACTACAACCCGGCCGCGCGCGCGCGCGAAGCGACGTTGAAGGACATTCGGTTGGCCTCCGAAAAGTTGGCCACGATCGGATCACTGGTCATCAGTGTCGCGGGTGGCGAACCGCTGCTGCGCCGCGACATCGCCGAGATTACGGCCGCGCTGGCCGAAAGGCACTTTCCGCTGATGACTACAAACGGCTGGCTGGTGACTGAAGAACGCGCGCGCGAATTGTGGGATGCGGGGCTTTGCGGAATCAGCGTGTCTCTCGACTACGGCAAAGGGTCGACACGTGCCGATGGCACAGAGCAACACGATCTGCAACGTGGCATGCCCGGTGCTGCCGAACGCGCACGGCGAGCGATCCAAATCCTGAGCCGGACGCGCACGCACCACCGGCAGCAGGTGAACCTTATTTGTGTGCTCAACGACCGCAATCTCCGGGACGTCGAAGAACTCGCGAAGTTCGCGGCCGAGAACGACGCCACGTTCAGCGTTCAGCCCTACTGCAGCTTTAAGCACGGCCGCCAGACGCTTGGAAGCATTTCCCAAGCATCACAGGCGCTGATCGCCCTCAAGAAGCGGTGTGCGAACTTTCGTTCGACCATGAGATTCCTCTCGAACTTCGATCGCTTTCACGGAGGCTCGGGGATCGCAGGCTGCAAGGCCGGCCAGGCCTTCTTCAACATCGACAACCTGCTGAACGTGCAGAAGTGCGTGGAATTTCGAGAGGAACCGGTCGGAAACCTGCGCGCCTTGACGCCGGAGCAGGTGCTGGTGCGCCTGCGCACGGAACACCAGCGCAATTCCTGCACAGCCTGCTGGTACAGCTGCCGGGGAGAAGTCGAGTCGCTCTACACGGTCGCCGGCTTTTTGAGCGCGCTTCCGACATTGTTCGAGCACTGATCGGCCGCCGATAGGACGGGGCACAGCCCCGTCCCCACACAACACTCGCAGCAACCGCCGGGCCACAGCAGGGGCACCAAAGCTAGTACTGCTTTCGCGCGCTGCCCGCCATCTGCGTGAACCGGTCTGTCCTCAGCATGTAAAGCTTCGAGCCGTCCACGACGTAGAAGACGAAGCTGGTGCCGTCGTTCAGCAGTGTCATCCCACGCCCTTTCGCGTCCACGTTGTAACTACCGGGACGGGAAGCTGTGCCGTTGCTGCCGCTTCGGTTTTCGGCGGCATACATGGAAAGGCCGCCATTGCCGTCGGCAGTGAGCCTTCCTACCGTGTCGACGTATTCGCCTTCAACCACATCGGTGTAATCGATACCGTTATTTCCGAAGCCGTAAGCGCCCTCAACACTCGAGGTGGAGAGTGCCGTTCCGGCCTGCTGCTCAAGCACGCCGGTCTCGACGCGGCCATTGTCGGCGAAGAGCACGAATGCGCGCTGCGGGTTGACGAACCACGCCACCTGGGTCGAGAGCCCCTCGGTGTACGTAAGTGTTGTAAACAGGCGTCCGCTTGCATCTACGGTGTACGTCGCCGAGAAAGGCATCTGCAGACCCGCAGATTGGTTGAGCATCTGATCCATCGCACCGCTGCCGGTGCCGTTGCCATTAGCGGTGTACAGGGCGAGCGTGTTCACAGGCACGTAGCCGTTCGTCACAAAGCTGCCGGACGAGGAGACTACGTAGTTGCCGCTGAAGCCCGCGTTCGTGAACGTTCCGGTCTGCTTCTCGGCCGTGCCGGTCAGCGGATTCGTGGGATCGGTTGAGAACAGGCGCACTTTGTTCTTGTCTACCACGTAAAAAGCGACGTTTGTTGTGCCCTTTGCGGTCACTAACTGACCCGTGCCGCGTCCGTTACCGCCGATCGTATACGAGCCCGTGAGGGCCAGCGTCGGAGTAAAAGACGAACCGTCGTTGATGTCTTCCAAGCCCGACGATATGGTCCCACCATTCGCCACGAACATTCCCGCCATGGCCGTGGGGTTGTTGAAAGCACCCGACACGTGTGCGCCCGACAACATGAACGCGTAATTTCCGCTTATGGCGGAGGTCGAGAAAGCCGTCGGGTCTTGTCGTTGCATGGAACCGCTTGCGTTGCCCCAATCGTCGGATTCGATGAAATACGCATAGTCGGCGCCGGACATCACGAACGTCAGGTCGAAGGGTCCGACCGCCGTCGCAAGGCTGGCCGTGCCTACGCCGGTGTTGGGGTCGATGCTGTACGTGCCGCTGATCGACTTCGCCAGCAGCGTGGTGTTGCCCTGCATGTAGTCCGCCGTACCGGCTGTGATGTAGCCGCTGCCGTCAGCCTTGAGCACTCCGCCCTGTTGAAAGATCCCGTTGGCGTCGATGCCGGTCATGACGAATGCAAACGAGCCTTTCAGGCTGGCATTGGAGAACTGCGTGATGGTCAGGTTCGCCGTCGCCTTCTGACTCGAGTCGGCTTGCGATATGGCCGTTATCGTCACCGCCGCCGGATTGGGCAGGACGGCAGGCGCGGTGTAAAGACCTTGGCTGTCGATGGTGCCGACGGTGGCGTTGCCGTCTGGAATGCCGTTGACCTGCCAGTTGACCGCGGTGCTCGTCTGGCCATTGATTGCCGCCGTGAACTGCTGCGTGGTTCCCACCGCGACGGAGGCCGAGGTCGGCGAGACCACGACACCCGTCTTGCCCTGGATCGTCACGGTGGCGCTTGCCCTCTTGTCCTGATCGGCAACGGCAACGGCGGTTACGGTGACAGAGTTAGGCGAAGGAGCGACTGCGGGTGCCGTGTACAGTCCGCTGGTGCTGATGGTCCCCGCCGACGCACTTCCCCCGGCGACGCCGTTCACCTGCCACGAGACGCTGTTACTGCCCCCGTTCGATACCGTGGCTGTGAACTGACTCGTTTCACCAACACCGACCGTCGCCGATGTCGGCGAAATGGTCACAGATATCGGAGGTGGCGTTTGCCCCCCGCCTCCTCCGCCGCCGCAGGCCGCCATCATGAATACGAGCGCAAAGACAAGAACGACTGGAACGATCCGCAAAAACAAACTTGATGATTGCTTCAGCATGATGACCTTCGTCTCCGTCTGGCTTGTCATGCTCTTGCATGATGGACAGCCTCTCAAAATGAAAAGCCCGGACCAGCAGACAGCGGCTGCGTGCGCTTCGAGACAGAGGTGCAGCCGGGAACCCAAGAAACGTGAGTTCCCGTTTATACGAACCCCCGCCTTCGGCACAAGTTCCGGGATCGAATCCGGGAAGGAACTGGGGTTTACTGCTTATGAACTGCTCGCGCGTGAGATAATTGGAGTAACTCAATGAACAGGCGGTTATTAGTGTCGCTCATCAAGAGTTCGTTCATCGCTGTGCTCTTACTGTGTCTCGGCTGCTCCGCGCAGTCACCCTCGTCGAACACCGAACTGGACCGCCGTATTGAGAAGCAGGTCCGCCTGATCTACGAGGACCGGCTGCCTTCGGACGTGCAGGTGTCGATAACGAACCGCAAGGCCAGCGAGTTGCCCAACTACGACGAAGTGACGGTCACGTTCACCCAGGGCGAGCGGAAGCAGACGCAGGACTTCCTCGTCAGCAAGGACGGCAAGACGCTGGCTCGCTTCGCCAAGTGGGACATCAGTAAAGACCCGTACGCCGAGGTGATGGGCAAGATCAACACGGAAGGCCGTCCGTTCAAAGGCAATAAGGACGCCAAGGTCGTGATCGTCAATTACGACGATTTCCAGTGCCCGTTCTGCTCGCGCATGCACCAGACAATGATGGTGCTGATGAAGCAGTATGGTGACCGCGTAAAACTGGTCTACAAGGATTTCCCGCTGGTGGAGATCCATCCCTGGGCGATGCGGGCTGCGGTTGCGGCAAACTGCCTGGCCAAGCAGAACACAGACGCTTACTGGTCTTTCGCCGACTATCTGCACGCTCACGGCTCCGACATCAGCGGCGAGAAGCGCGACGTGAAGGTTGCGCAGGACAACGTGGACAAGGCGGCCCGCGAACAGGCGAAACAGTTCAACCTTGACTCGGCCAAACTCGACGCGTGCCTGGCTAAGCCCGATGAAGCCGCCGTTCAGGCCTCGATGGCGGAAGCCATGCAGTTGGGAGTGCAGGCAACGCCGACGCTTTTCGTGAACGGCGAACGTGTCGGGGGCGCGCTGCCGGCCAAGGAACTTGAGGCCGTGATTGACCGTGCGCTCAAGGACGCCGGGCAGCCAGTGCCGGCCACCGCCACGGCCGACGCCAGCAAGAAGTAGCGATTGTGAGTACTGAGCACGCAGTTGGGATTACCCAGCACCTAGTACCCAGTGCGAGTACCGAGCTGGCAGATTATCAGCTGTTGATACTCGGGACCACCGATCTCCGGTCTGCCGCATTCGCCGATAGCGAAGCCGGTCGCGTGTGTCGGCCGCGTTGCTCGTGCATTGGCCTTGTCCCAACAGTACTGAGATCCAATAGTAACTCTGTGTTGAACTGGGCACTCCCAACTCGGTACTAGGTACTCGCAACTCGGTACTTCTGATGGTACATTGGTGAGCATCTCTGGAGGAATACGATTTTGAACCGGAATGCGCGGTCGGCCCGTGTGGCCGCTATCGTTTCAAGTGTGTTGACAGCCGCACTGCTGCTGTCGCTCGCCGCCTGCGGCAACAAGCAGGGCGGGGCCGACGTGATGGCCAAAGTAAACGGCAACAAGATTTTGCGCTCTGAAGTCGACAAGTACTACAACGCGCAGGTCGCGGGCGCCCCGCAAAAGCCAACCACCGAACAGGCTGACAGTCTGCGTCTGAGTATCCTGCGCGAACTTATCGATAATGAAATCCTGATGCAGCGCGCGCAGAAGCTCGGCCTGCTGGCTACTGACGAAGAAGTCCAGACCAAGCTCAACGAGATCAAGGCGCCCTACACGCAGGAAGAATTCGACCGCCGTCTGAAGGAACAGGGCCGCACACCTGAGGACCTGAAGAACGACCTGCGGCGCTCGCTCACCGTTGACAAAGTGCTCAACAAGGAAATCACGTCCAAGATCGACATCAAGGACGGTGACATCAGCAACTACTACAACGCACACAAGGCCGAGTTCAACCTGATCGAGCCGCAGTATCATCTGGCGCAGATCTTCGTTACCTCGCAGCCCGGGCCGGTGCGCAACCGCAAGGAAAGCAAGGCGCAGAACGAGAGCGAAGCGCGCAAGAAGATCCAGATGATCTCCAACCGCCTCGACAGCGGCGAGGACTTCGCCACCGTTGCTATGGACTTCTCGGAAGATCCCGAGACGTCGGTCAACGGCGGCGATCTCGGACTGGTTCCGGAGTCCGGCCTGAAGCAGACCGACGCGGCCACTCGCGACGCCGTGATGAAGCTCAAGCCCGGGCAGTACACCGGGGTAGTACAGACGGTTGATCCGCGCACGAAGCAGGTCGCGTTCCGCATCGTGAAGCTCATCGCCAAGGAACCGGCCGGGCAGCGCGACCTTAGCGATCCGCGCGTGCAGCAGGCCATCCGCGACGAAATCCGCAACCGCCGCGAACAGCTGCTGAAAGCCGCGTATTACGACGTGCTGCGTGACGAAGCGAAGGTCGAGAACTATCTGGCGGAGAACATCCTGAAGAATTCGGCGGAAAAGAAGTAAGCCGACTTCAAAGAGAGTACGCCGACTGAATTTGTGTGGGACGGGGCTTCGCCCCGTCCCTTTTTCTATTCGTGCAATGCCCCGTCTCTATTGCTGATGCAGTGCCGCGTGTTTGTGTGATGCGGGGTTGTTCTGTAGTGCCGGGTCGGTTGTGTAGTGCCGGGTCTCTGACCCGGCATGCC
>JAEZPW010000127.1 GCA_023441255.1 Acidobacteriota bacterium | reverse complement strand
GCGCTACACAAGCGCGTGCTGGTGCACACTGTGCCTCTAACCTGCATCGCTCTATTCGCCTACTCCGTTGAGCAACTCAGGTTTATACTGTCGCGAACTTCAGGAGAGAACGCATGAAGCAGGCGAGTCTGTTTGCCGGTTGTGTATGTCTCTTGTCGGTAGCAGTCTCTTTCGCGCAGTCACCCGCGCCCACCGCGCCCAACCGGTCGGTCCCCGCTCCGGCCGCCAAGTCGGTCGAAAAGGCAGCGCCGAAGACTCCGGCGCTCACCGAGCGCCAGCAGTACGGCATGAAGTTGCTTGAGATTGCCGAGGCCGACGCCGGATCGCTCGAGGGCGCGATGCGTTCGTTTGCATTATTGCAAGTGGCGCGCGGATACCAGCGCAGCGATCGCGCCAGGATGCTCGCGCTACTTGAGAGCGCCCTGACGGCCACGCGCGAATTGCCCGACGATGAGATCGGACGCAATCAGGCGGCCGATTTACAGGAGGCCATTCTCGACGAGGTGGTGAAGGCCGACCCGCAACGCGTAGATGAATTGCTCGACACTGTCCAGCCCCGCGCGCGCACCGCCGCGCTCAGCAGCCTCCTTTCTTATTATGAGCGAAACAAGCAGCAGGACCGCGCGCTGGAGGTCATCTACCGCATCGGCCAGGACAGCGAAATTCCGTACGGCCCGGCCATTCGATTGATGGAAAAGATGACACCCCAGCAAGGTGCGGACTTTCAGCGTCTCTTCGACACTTCACTCGCGAGCTATCGCGATCATGGGCCACACCGGTCGATGTCGGTCGGCGGCGGCGATTTCGGAGGCATGGTGGTGCGCTTCTGGGACCGTGTGCCGAGGGAGACCGTACGTCAGGCGATCGATGAACTACTGAAAGACGCGGAAGAAGGGGACAAGAAGCAAGCCGGCAAGTCCACGTTCTCGCTGGCGTCCGACAAGGGCTCACTGTCCTTCAACTCTCAGTATCAATACCGGCTGTTTCAGCTCCTGCCGGCGCTCAGGGAGATTGACGAAACCGCGGCGGAAAGCCTGCTGAAGAAATACACTGAAGTGGCGGGTATGCTGGCGCAGTATCCTGAAGGAACGAATACTTTCAACGGGCGCACTCAGCAGAGCGCGACCATGACCCAGACGCCCGGAGAAGTTGGCATGTCCGCCGGAACCAGGGCCGGCGGTTCTGGCAGCGGCGGTGGCACTCCGATGGCCGTGTTCGGCACGCCCGACACGCTGTCCGCCCGCGTGCAGGAACTCAGCCGAGCGCAGAAGCTCGTCGCCGATTCCGAACAGCACCCGCAGGACGCTCTTGCCAGCGTAAGTACTCTGAGCGAAGGCATGATGCGCTGCAACGCCCTGAGCGGCATCGCGCGCACCAACGTGAAGAAGAACTCGGCGGTAGCCCGTACCGCGCTCGAGCGCCTGCTTGCCGAAGTGGACAAGGTCGAGCCTGCGCACCAGCGGCCGCAGTTCATCCTCACGGCGTTCAACCTCTACCAGCAGATGATAGACGAAGACAGTGCGAAGAAAGTTGTGGAACGAGGTTTGTCGACGGCTGACAAGCTCTATGCGGCCGACAGCAACGCCGACGATCCCAACAAGGCGCTCAAGGCATTCTGGCCGTCGACGAATGCTTATCGTGATTTCCTGCGCGCGGCCGGCAAAATCTCGCCGCTCTGGGCCATGGGAATCCTCAAGGAGATCAAAGACCCCGAAGTACGGGCTGCGGCTGAAAGCGCCCTCGCGCAGGAGTGGCTGGACATTCCAAGAGGCCGCATGATGGTGCAGGTGAGCCGCGGGAACCGGACGGAAACGATGATCATGGACTGATCTGATCCTCCATCTACCATCCCCCATCCATCCCCAGGCGCTCAAATCCTCTCTAAGTGTTAAGCGCCATTTCTATATGAGATGAAGGTGAGGTCATCCAGCATGAGACATATTCTCGCGCTTCTGACATTCTGCGCGCTGCTCGTCGGAGTAGCGGTCGCGCAGCAGTATCCGAGTTCGTCGCAGGACCCAAATGCGCAGCAGTATCCGACTTCGTCGCAGGACCCGAATGCGCAGCAGTATCCACAGTCGCAGTATCCGACTACGCAGCAGGATCAGAACGCGTACCCGCAGTCGCAGTATCCCAATGCGCAGGGCCAGAATGGCGTGATCCCGGCGGGTACTCAGTTGCAGATCCGCACGAACGAGAACATTACGGCCGACCAGCAGAGTGCCGGTCGCAGCTACTCCGCCGAGATCGCCAGTGACGTGACAGGCGAGAACGGGCAGGTGCTGATCCCGAAGGGTTCCCCGGCCACGCTGGTCGTCAGCAAAGCCGGTTCAGCTAATCTGGGCACGTCGAATCAGGTTGCGCTTGGGCTTCAGTCCGTAAACATCAACGGTCGTACTTACAACCTTCAGACAAATGACAGCAATCAGTCCGGGAACCGCGGAATCGGCGCGAACAAGCGCACGGCAGAGATGACGGGCGGCGGTGCACTTCTCGGTACGCTGGTGGGCGCGATTGCTGGCGGCGGCAAGGGCGCGGCGATCGGTGCAGCGGTGGGTGCGGCTGGTGGCGCTGCTACGCAGGTACTGACGAAGGGCAGCGAAGTGAAGGTCCCGGCGGAAACGCTGCTAACCTTCAAACTCGATCAGCCCGTGTCGCTCTACTGAGCAATCTCCGAAGTGTGTCTTGTTCCTTCGACCCCACGTCTCAGACGTGGGGTTTTCGTTTGCGTTGCATATCCATCGTTTCACGACCTTGCTGTTCCAATCGCGCCGCCACATCCGATTGGTGGCAACGGCACGTCGCCATCGGCGGTCTAAAACACAAAGCAATCGACATAGAGTGAACCGCAACGCCGCCGACAAGGCGGAGGTGTGCGCAGGAGGGAAACAGTGAAATTGGTGAAGGAGTCCGTTCTTTGCCTGGCTCTGATGGGCCTTATGGCGCTGCCCGGATACGCGCAGGGATCCTCGCAGTCCAGCAGTTCGGGCAGTGCTAACGCGCAAAACCAGCCGGCTATGAGCAGCCAGTCACAGTCGGGTAGCATGGGGCAGTCTAACGGTGCGCAGGCCACGAGCAAGCAGGAGTTCATAAAGAAGGCCGCGCAAGACGATATGGCTGAAATCCAGGTGGCACAGCTTGCGCTGCAAAAATCGAATAACCCGCAGGTAAAACAACTTGCACAGAAGCTGATCGACGATCACCAGCAGAACCAGTCGAAGATCAAGGACCTGGCGCAGAAAGAAAATGTCCAGATACCTGACAAGGTCGACCAGAAGCATCAGGCCAAGCTGGATCACCTGAAGAAGCTCGATGGCGATCAGTTTGATCGGGCATTCCTGCAGATGCAGGTCAAGGATCATGAACGTGACGTGCGCGAGTTCAAGGACAAAGCTGCGAACGCGCAGGACCCGGACGTGAAGCAGTACGCGTCGCAGACCGCCCCGGTTCTTGAGCAGCACCTCGACATGGCGCGCAGCGCGATGCAGAACGAGAAGTCGAACACGTCGAGCAAGAAGGGCAGCCAACAGACGACTGCTGCATCAACCCAGCCTCCTAAGTAAAGTCATAGGCTGAAAGTTCGCTGATGGACGAAAAGGCGTCTCCGCAATTGGAGGCGCCTTTACTCTTGCGGAAGTGGATCGTCAGTACAGCCGGAAGTTCACCTCGATATTGACCTGCACGGCGACGGGGCGTCCGTCCTTCTTCGCGGGGTCGAATCGCCACTTGCGCACGGCCTCGATCGCCTTTTCGTCCAGTCCCATACCCAGCGAGCGCTGCACGCGAATGTCGCGCGGCCTGCCGTCCGGACCGATAACCACCCAAAGCACGACAGATCCCTGGTACTTGGCCCTGCGGGCCTCCTCGGAGTACTCAGGATCGGGCTCGAAGATCGCGCGCGGTGCGGATACTCCGCCACCGACTCGATAGATCCCCCCGCCGATCCCTCCCCCATAGCCAGGCCCCAAGCCCGGCCCACTGCCGCTACCAATGCCGCCGCCCGTTCCATTTCCGATACCCCCGCCAAAACCTGGTCCATTCGACGCCGTCAGGATAGCGCCCATCGGATCGCCCGTCTGACTGGTGTGAGGAAATACGAGGCTGGGCGGACCCACCAGCGTCGGCTCCACTGGGAGCTTCGGCTGCGAGTTACGCAGGACCACCATGGGCGGCGTGATCTGCTGGCGATCGAAGCGCGGCGCGCTGCCCTTGGACGCCGCGATTTTATCGCGATCCCCGCCGCCTCCACCTCCGCCGGCTTCCGTCGGGGCCGGTGGCAGCGCATACTCGCCCGGGTCAATCAGGGTGCTCATGATCTCGTGCTTCACCTCATCACGGTGTTGCGCCACCCATAGGCCGGAACCGATAACCAGCGCCAACGCGGCCGCATGCAGCATCATTGAGGCAACAAAGTTCCGCCCATGGACGGGGAACGCTCCGTATCCCTTGCCAAAGAGCGTGGGCAGGACGTCAGTATTGTCGAGGGCCGCCCCTGGCTCATGTGTGCTTGCGGCCTTCGCTGCGGCCTTCCACTGCAGCTCACTTCTCAGCCGCGTCTTGAACTCGGGCCGTGCGATGTAGCGGAATTCCCGCGCCGTCGCGAACAGGTCGCGAGCCTCTTTGTTACTCTCTTCGTCTTCAGGACCGGCCATGAGGTTCCCGTCCGCTCCCGCGATGAAGCTCTCGATCGCGTCATTCAGTTGATCCATCACGCTGGTGTTGCTCATTGTCCACTCCTGAGTCTGGAACGCAGCGTCTGCAGCGCCCGGAATTGAAGCTGCTTGACCGCGCCTTCGGTTCTCGACAATTCCTGTGCGATCTCGCGTATGCTTCGGCCATCGAGCAGGCGGCGGACGATCACCTGCCGCTGGTCGGAGGGCAGTGTGTCGATGAGTTGCGCGAGCATGGCCCGCCGCTCCGTGTCATCATCGCTGCCCGCGTCCGGTAAATCGTCCGTCGCTATCTCGCGACGCTGTCCGTTGCGTTGCCATGTGCGTGCGATCACCCGTGCCGCGATGCCGAAGAGCCACGCGGCAAACGGAGCGCCTCTCCACTCGAATGTGCCCAGGCTTGCGAGGGCCTGGTGAAACACCTCGGCGGTGACGTCTTCCGCTTCGTCACGGTCGCGCACACGCCGCGCGACGAACGCATACACGCGGTCAAAGTGTTCTTCGTAGAGCACGGCGAACCGGGTCGGATCTTGCTGCGCGGCCTCGATCAGAAGCCGTTCACTTTCTCCACCGATCCGATACTCGTCCGTACTCACTTCTTGCTGGTGTCCAACAGCCTTCACGCGATCTCCGCCGGGGAACGCACTTGCTTTTCACCTACGTAATGCTCGGCTGACCGTGAAAAGTTACGGGCGCGGGGAAAAAATATCGGGCGGAAGCCAAGGCGGCAAGTAGAAATGAGGCCTGGCGCGCGCATCGTCGGACAGGCGCGTGTTCAGGCCGGCGAGGACGTTCAAACACCTAGTCCCGGCAGGGCAAAAAAATCGCGGGCCCATGGCCCGCGAGGGTGTTGAAATGTTTGGGATTTACTTGCTGGAAGGCGAGCAAGTGTCGGCAACCTTGGTAACGTTCTTGACGGTCAGCGTGGCGGCTGTGCCAGTGGCCGAAGCCGGGCTGGTGCTGGAGCTGCTGCCTGCCGAAGCGCCTGCGCTCTGGCTGGAGCTCGCGCTGGAGCCCGACGGGTTCGCGCCTTCCGAAGCGGAGCTGGCTGCGACCGGAATGCCCGAAACGGACACTTCCTGTCCGATGTAGTTGCTCAACTGAGCCGTTTCGCCCTGCAGCTGGTAGCTCTTGCCGTCAGTGGCGGTAAGGGTGAAGTTGCCGCTGGAGCCCTGCAGGCATCCCTGCACGGTCTGGCTGGCCGAAGAGCTGGACTCACTGGCGACGCCGCCCTGCGACGAAGAGCTGCCACTGGCGCTGCCGATGCCGCTTTGTGAGCTGCTGCTGCCGCTCTGTGAGCTGCTGCTCGGGGACGAACTGCTGCTGGAACCCATGCTGCCCTGGGAGCTGCTGCCGCTCTGCGAGCTGGGCGAAGCGCTGCTGGGTTCGCTCGACTGCGGATACGCGCTGCCGCTCGGTGAGGCACTACTACTGGGCGATGCACTGCTCGGCGAACTGCTCTGGGAAGCGCTGCTGCCCGGGTTCGCGCTGCTACCTGACTGCGAGGCCTCAGGAACGGACTGAGAGCTGCTGTCCGTCGACTGCGTGCTCGACGAGCTGCTGCTCTGCGCCACTACCCACGCCGCGCTCAGAAGCAGAACGAGAGTTAAGAACAGAACTTTCCTCATTGGATCCTCCACTTTCGACGATTCTTGGGGCTGTAGACGCAGTGGGCGCGTTTCAGGTGTTGGAAGACTGTTTCACCGGTAAGTTTGCCTGCATCTTCTAAGATTCGAGAGTCACAGGCCAACTTTGGCACGCAATTTCTCGGCCAAAATTCGGCATATTCGCAGTGTTCAGCAGCAGCTCTCGATTGCCTATTTCCTGAGTTCCGGATATGCTCTACGGCAATTCAGAGGCGCCCCTTCGGCCTGATCATCTGGCTTGTTTCTCATCAAGGAGGATCTTTAACTGTGCGTACCTCTACCCGGGTCGTTCTGACCTTCCTGCTTCTCGTTGCCTGCGCCGCCGTTCTGCTCGCTGCCGGCACGCTCACCATTTACCAAAGCAAGCAAACGCCGCCCGTCAAACTCGGTACTTCGGGCGGTAACGTGAACGACCATACGACGACCTATTGCTGTTCCGGAACGCTTGGAGCACTGGTCACCAACGGGTCCGGGCAGTACATCCTCAGCAACAACCACGTGCTGGCCCGCAGCGATCAGGCGACCAACTCAGAGCCGATCTCGCAGCCCGGCATGGTAGACACGAACTGCTCCACGACGAATTCAAACATCGTTGCCGATTTCACCCAGGCCGTGAAACTGGGATCCAACGTGGATGCCGCCATCGCCAAGGTCCGTGCCGGCATGGTCGATAGTTCGGGTCAAATCCTTACCGTCGGCGTCCCTGCAAACACAATGGCAACCCCAGCGGTCAACATGGGCGTAGCCAAGGCCGGACGCACTACCGGTTTCACTTGCGCCAGCGTCGCCGCCACCAACACCAACGTGAACGTGCAGTACGAAACGCAGTGCAACGGTGGCAGCACGTTTATCGTCAGCTACACCAACCAGGTACTGATCAATAGCCGTAGCTTCAGCGCGGGCGGCGACTCGGGCTCGCTGATCGTCAACTCCGGCACGGCACAGCCGGTCGCCCTGCTCTTTGCCGGAAGCAACACGACAACCATCGCCAATCCCATCGGTGAGGTCGCCAAGGACCTGAATATTTCGTTCGTGGGCGGCCCGCAGCACTCCGTCCCCTGCACTACGAAGAAGCCGCGCGGCAACGTTGCGCAGGCCAGCTTCTCGCGCGCACTGGAAGCCAAGGAGCGCCATGCGCAGCGCCTGATGCTTGACGACGCAGTTATGGCCGTCGGCGTGTCGTCAGATGACGTCGATCCGGCTGAGGCAGTAGTGCTGGTCGTGGTCGAGCACGGTCGTCAACTCCGCGAAACCATCCCGGCGCAGTTGGACGGCGTAAAAACCAAGGTCCTGATGAGCGACAGGATTCGCGCCTATGGTTGGAACGAAGCCGTTGGGCAGACCTGCCGGGTGAAGTAACGACATAGCAATCTATTCTTCCTGCCGGGACGGGTGTTCAACCCGTCCCGTTTTGTCTGTTGTCCGTGCATCGGCACTGATGTTCGCCGCTAGACTAGGAGTATTGTCAAAGTTTCTAGCTGGCATGAATTCTGGGCAACATCAACTTTGCCGCAAGCGTCAATTCACACGTAAGTTAATCCGTGTGTCACCAGGCGCCCAATGCCAACGCAGCATCGTTTGCTTCTCTGCTCCACTGTAGTTCTCTTCTTTGTTTTTATTCTGACGGGCTGTGGAGGGACCGCAGGGTCGGTCGGCAGCCCGAGCAACCCCGGCGGCGGTTCCGGCGGCAATGGTGGAGGTAATGGCGGCGGTGGCGGCAATCCACCACCACCTGCCGACATTACAGCAGTCAATCACGTCCTGATCATGTTCCAGGAGAACCGGTCCTTCGACCACTACTTCTGGGCCATGACGGATTATCGCCGTCGCAACAACATTCCGATCAACAGCAGCGATGGCCTCATCAAGGACGGCAGCGACCCGGATGCCGCGAAGATGTCGACCAACAACATCTCTCCGGCCACTAACCAGCCGATCGCGCCGTATCACACGGGATCGATCTGCACCGAAGATCTGACTCCGGACTGGGCCGAAAGCCACAAGGCAATGGACCTGCACAACCCTGCAGCCGCAGGTCCGGGCTCGCCCATGGACGGTTTTGTGGCGACGGCATACGGGCTTTCGCAGTATTACCAGGTGCTCGTCGACCAGGATGGCCACCGCGCCATGGGCTACTTCGACGAGAACGACCTCAACTACTACTACTTCATGGCCTCGCAGTTCGCCATGGGTGACATGTTCTTCTCGCCGGTTCCGACCCGCACCTCGGCCAACCGCATGTTCATCCACGCCGCGACTTCGCAGGGCAAGGTCCATCCAGATTCCTTGCTGGTCAGCCAACTTAACGCCAAGACGATCTGGCGCGTGCTGACCGACAAGAACATCAGTTGGAAAATCTATGTCTCCGACTGGAACGTCAACCAGTGGACCTACTTCAACTTCTTTACCGACTCGAATGATCCGGCACTGAAGAAGAACGTCGTCTCCATCGACGAGTACTTCAACGACGTGAAGAACGGCACCTTACCTTCGGTGGCATTCATTGAGACCGGTAGTTTTTCGGGACGGGATGAGCATCCCACCAATAATCCGGGACCCGGCATCCCCCTTCCGCCCGGCCAGGCCATTCGAGTGCAGAGTGGCGCGGCATGGTCGGCCAAACTCATCAATGCCCTCATGGACAGCCCCTCGTGGAAGGACTCGGTGTTCTTCTGGGCATTTGACGAGGGCGGCGGCGCGTTCGACCACGTTCCGCCGATCAACGTGCCGAATCCCGATGGCATCAAGCCCAACGACCTCATTACCGCCAAGGACTGCTTCGGCCAGCCGTGTTCAAGCTTCGACTTCAACATCAGCGGCTTCCGCGTCCCGAACTTCATCGTTTCACCATTCGCCAGGAAGAACTACGTCTCGCACACCCCAATGGACTTCACGGCCATTCTCAAGTTCATCGAAACGCGCTGGGGACTCGCCTCGCTCACCGCGCGCGACAAGTCAATGCCCGACATGACCGAGTTCTTCGACTTCCCCGGTAAGCCCTGGGCCACGCCGCCCACGCCACCGGCCCAATTCGTCAACGGCGTCTGCGACTTCACCAAGCAATGAACTGTGGCGGATGATCGTGTGGGGA
>JAEZPW010000117.1 GCA_023441255.1 Acidobacteriota bacterium | reverse complement strand
GAGGGTGCTGAACGTACCCGCATCGGTCTTGACCTGTTCGCGCGCCTCGACCACGGCGCGAAGGCCGAGGGTCTTGCCGCCGTCGTTCATTGGGAACTCGTAGGTGGAGCCGACCTGCAAAGGCAGCATGCCAACGTAGTAGATGCCGGAGAGCACGTCGACCACGCAGCCCGGGATGTCTTCGGTAGCGTGCTTGGTCTCGTTCTTCTTGAGGTTCTTCTCGTCGAGCACGGCCTTGCGCGCGGCATAGTCGAAGCGGATGCTGGTGTCCTTCTTGTGAAAACCCTCTTCGGTGTGCTTGAAGATGCGCTGCGAGCAGTAGGTGCGCGGATCGACGTAGGACTCGAAGCGGTCGTGCACGGTGTAGAGCAGCGAGACCACACCGGCCGAATCGGCGGTGGCGCTCACCTTCTGCAGGTTGCCGTCCTGCTCCATGCGCAGGGTCGCGGTTCCGGCGGTCCACAACCGCCACTCGGCGTTGAAGACGTAGGTGATGCCGTTGGGAAAGCGGTAAGTAGGCGGCGGAGCTACCACGTGCGACGCGGAAGAGATCGTGTCGGCGGGGTGCGAGGGGGGCGGATGCGCAGGGGGATTCTGCGCCAACGTCATCAGCGACGCCACCGTTAGCACGATGAATGCGAATTTGCGGTCAATACGGATCAAACAAACTCCAGATTAATTCCCAAAACCTTGTCACTCCGACGGGGGCTACGAATCGCTGCCCGCGCAAGCAGCGTTGTGAACGTAAAGGATCCTCGCTGCGCTCGGAACGACAATGCGAGTCCTATTTCAGAAGCACCCACATTCTTCTATTAAGACGTTGACCGAAACCAATCACGACGCGCGTTGGGCCAGCCATTGGCTCCCGCAGGTTCAGCCGCGCCGCTGGAACAATATCTTTATCGCGAGCGCTGCCAACATCGCGATGGTGCCAATGGCCGCATTGTACTCGCGGTGTTTCCAATACAAGTCGCGCGAAAACGCGCCGCGCTGTGTATTGCCGTGGTTCCGGACAACGCCTACGAAACGCGGCACGCGGCGCGCATAGTCGTCGAATTCCGGGAACTGGCCGCGCAGGAAAGCTTCTTCCGAGCGGATGACCGGGATGTAAATGGCCGCGAACAGCACGGCCAATCCAACCACCACCCACCACGACAACGCCGCCAGCGCGAAGCCGGCGCCGATGATGATCGACCCGACGTACAGCGGATTGCGCGTGTAGGCGTAAGGTCCGGTCGTGGTCAGCTCGGCGTTCTTCTTGACGTGTCCGGAAGCGAGCGCCCTCAGGGCGACACCGAGCGCGGCGACAAAGCCGCCCGCGACGATCGAAGCCCAGGTTGGTTGCGCCAACCATATATATAGGGCGGCGAACGCGAACCCCAGGGGTACGCGGATTCGTCGTGCGATACGCGACCAGCTAGCCACGCGTCACCTCCGGCGGACCGTTGAAGCTGTCGCTGGTGCGTTCCAGCAGGGCAAAGCTGGCGGACAGCACTTCCGAGGCTTCGATGGAGAGCATGGCCTGATCGGGTGTCGCGGTGCGGGAATGATCGGTCACGCTGGCCGCGCTGCGCAGCACAATGCTCTCGGTCTGAAAGGGACCGTTGCGCGCGGGATCAGTGGGGCCGAAGATGCCGACGACAGGAATGCGCAAGATGGCGGCCATGTGCATGGGGCCGGTGTCGCCGCCCACGAACAGTCGAGCGCGGCGCGTGATGGCGATCAATTGGGAGATGGAGCAGGAGATCGCGGTGGCTGCACCTTCACTTGTCGCCTCGACATGACGCGCAAGATTCTCTTCGGCCGGACCGAAATTCACCACGGAACGAATTCCGTGCTCGAAGAGGCCGCGCGCGAGTGCGGCGTATCTTTCGGACGGCCAGCATTTGGCGCCCCAACCGGCACCCGGGTTCAGTATGGCAAAGGCGCCCGGTACGAGTCCTCGCGTGCGCAGCGCGTGCTCGCACCAGGTTTCGACGGCTGCGTCGCGCGGCAGCAGGTCAGGCACGGCACTGGCGTGTCGTGTGTGGTCGTTTTGTGTGGGAACGGGGCTGTGCCCCGTCCCGAATGTCTCCGCAATCGCAGCCGCCAGGCTGAGGTTCTGTTCGACCACGTGCGAGCCTTGTGCGGCGATCTTGCGGGTGTAGAACAGCTTCGCTCCGGCCTCGCGCGTGCGTGCGAAGCCGTAACGTTCGGGCGCACCGCTCACACGAGAGGTGAAGCCAGACTTCCAAGCGCCCTGAAAATCGATTGCGAGCTGGTACTTCTTTTCGCGCAACAGCCGTCTTGCGTTGCGGATTTCGCTCCAGGTCTCAGCGGACCACATGGCATTGCGCCAGGCGCGCGTGTTGACCACGTGAATGTGGTCGACCAGCGGCTTTTCGGAAGAGCGGAGTGCATGGACCGCCGCAGCGGAAGACAGCAACGACACCCAGCGCTCTTCAATGACCCAACCGATTTCGACTTTGGGGAATGCGGTGCGCAACTCGGCGACGGCGGGCAGGGCGTGGATAATATCGCCCATGGCGCCAAGGCGGACTACCAGAAGTCGCTGTACCGCGGGGGCCAACTAGCGGTCACCTCGTCGCAGCCGGGTGCGGATGATGTCGGTGGTGGAGTGGTCCTTGGGATCGCCGACGATGGCTACGCGGCCGCCGTAGCGCATAACCTCGTCGCGCTCGGGGACGCTCTCGGCGGTGTAGTCGGTGCCCTTGGCGTGGATGTCGGGCTGCAATTCGCGAATCAGCGCGCGGACGTCAGGCTCGTCAAATACGACGACCGCATCGACATCGGCCAGCGCAGCGACAATTTCGGCACGCTCGCCTTCAGGCATCAGCGGACGTCCTTCGCCCTTGATGGTACGTACGGACTCGTCTGAATTGATGCCGACCACCAGCCGGCCTCCCAGTTCCTTGGCGCCGTGCAGATAGCGGATGTGGCCAACGTGCAGCAGGTCAAAGCAGCCGTTGGTGAGCACAATGCGCTCGCCCGCCTGCCGCCACCGGGCCGCGCACTCGCGCAGTTGTGCCCGGTCGAGAATCTTTTGGGTATAGGAGTCCAAGCTGCTCTGATTGTAGCAACCCCGCACGGAAGATTGCAGATTGTTGATTGCAGATTGCAGATTTGGGGCGGGTCCGAGTTGTCAGGAGGAATCTCTACCGCGTCGTGCGGGCGGAGGTTCCACCGCTTCGGTGCGCTCAGCGTTGGGATGACAAAACGTGCTCTGGCGGAACTCGCAAGCTTGTGTAGCGC
>JAEZPW010000073.1 GCA_023441255.1 Acidobacteriota bacterium | reverse complement strand
GCACTACACATCAGGTACACAAGTTCGCTTTTCCCGGCGGCGCACATCGTAGCGCGGCGGGTTTCGTGTAGTTCTGCTGAGAAGATGCCGACAGTTATCGCGGTAGATGCGATGGGTTCGGATCGCGCGCCCAAACCTGAGGTTGAGGGCGCGATCCTTGCTGCCCGCAATTACGACGTCGAAGTGCTGCTGGTCGGCCGCGAACACGCCATCCGCAGCGAAATGGCTCACCACTCGGGCGTTCGCAGCCTGCCCATCCACGTTGTTCCGGCCACCGAAGTCATCGGCATGGACGAGCACAACGTGGCCCACGCGGTTCGTACCAAGCGGCAATCCTCGATTCGCGTCGGCTGCAGGCTGGTGCGCGACGGCGAGGCAGGCGGATTCGTCAGTGCCGGCAACACCGGAGCGGTGATGGCGACGGCCAAACTGGTAATGGGCGCCCTGCCCGGGGTCGATCGTCCCGCCCTGGCCGGAGCGTTTCCGACCTCGGCCGGAACCGTTTCCGTCGTGCTCGACGTCGGCGCCAACGTGGACTGCAAGCCGACCAACCTCGAGCAGTTCGCCGTCATGGGCGACATCTATTACCGCACCATCTTCAACACCCACAAGCCCCGCGTCGGCCTGCTCTCCATCGGCGAAGAAGACTCCAAAGGCAATCAGCTTACGAAAGAAACAGCGCCGCTGCTGCGCAACCTGCCGCTGAACTTCGTCGGCAACGTAGAGGGCCGCGACCTTTATAACGGGACCGTCGACGTCATCGTTTGCGACGGTTTCATCGGCAACGTCGCACTGAAGGTCTCCGAGGGGCTGGTAGTGGCGGTTCGGACGCTGCTTAAGGACTCACTCCGGGCGACGCTCACCCGACAGATGGGTTTTCTGCTGTCGCGCAAGGCGTTCGACGACTTCAAGAAGCGCATGGACTACACCGAGTATGGCGGCGCCCCGCTGCTGGGCATCAAGGGCGTCTGCATCGTGGCGCACGGCTCGTCCAACGCCAACGCCATCAAGAACGCCATCCGCGTGGCCGCGGAGATGGCCGACCGCCGGATCACGGAAACCATTTCAGACGAGATCGCCAGCGCGGCAAGGGCATAGTTCGTGTGAGGACGGGGCTTTGCCCCGTCCCGGCGTTTGGCAACATTCTCATGGGACGGGGCAAAGCCCCTTCCTCACACAGGCATTCAGACGAAGAGGCTCAACATGGAAGCAGCACGTCGTGGTGTGGTTGCGTTCGTTTTTCCGGGACAGGGCTCCCAGGTCGTCGGTATGGGCAAAGAGCTGGCCGCCATGTATCCGGTAGCTCAGCACACCTTCGATGAAGCCGACGAGGCGCTTGGCTTCAAGCTTTCCCAGCTTTGCTTTGAAGGTCCCGAGGACCAGCTGAAGTTAACCCAGAACACGCAGCCGGCTATCCTGACCGTCTCTGTGGCGGCGGCGCGTGTATTGGCCGAGAAAGGAATCAGCTGCGACTTTGCCGCCGGTCACAGCCTCGGCGAGTACTCGGCGCACGTTGCTGCGGGCACGCTGGAATTTGCCGACGCCGTGCGGACTGTGCGCAACCGCGGAAAATACATGCAGGAAGCGGTGCCCGTCGGACAGGGCGCAATGGCCGCCGTGCTGGGCATGGATCCCGAGGCGCTCGCGCAGATCTGCCAGGAAGCAGCGCAGGGCGAAGTCTGCCAGGCCGCGAACATCAATTCGCCCGGACAGATCGTCATTTCAGGCTCGGCAGGGGCGGTGCAGCGCGCGGTCGAGCTGGCCGGTTCGCGCGGCGCCAAGAAGACGGTCATGTTGCCCGTAAGCGCACCCTTCCATTGCGCACTCATGCAGCCCGCTCAGGACCGCCTGGCAACCGACCTGAACGCGCTCAAGTTCAACGACCCCGACTTCCCGGTGGTCGCCAATGTGGATTGCGAACTGGTGACCACGGCCGAGGGCGCCCGCGAACGTCTGATCCGGCAGGTGACCGGCGCCGTGCAGTGGCAGAAGTCCATGGGAGTGCTGATTGCGAAGGGCGTGGAAACCTTCGTTGAAGTCGGCCCCGGCAAAGTCCTATGCGGCTTGATGCGCCAGATCGACCGTGCCAGGCTATGCCTGAACGTCGAGGATGAGGCATCGTTGCAGCGGGTGGTGAACCACTTCGCCGAGCACAAGAACGACTAGTGGTGAGGTGGTGGACTCCCCGCGGGAAATCTACGGCTTGTCATTCGCGGCAAATCTACGACTTGTCATTCCGAGGAGCGCAGCGACGAGGAACCTCTACTTCCATCACGGCAGCCGTAGAGCGAGTAGGGGTTCCTCGCTTCGCGAGGAATGACAATCGGCTTTGAATTGTTGGGCGCGAGGAGAGGAAGAAGAGAAGCTGTCCACTCACTACTAGCCACTAGCCACTGGTTTTGCTACAGTTTCGTTTCGAGACAGACACGTTCGACACATCCCAGCAGTGAGGCCCGTTCGGTAGTACGGCTATAATCGTGCCCCAGGCCCGCACTACATAAGGTTGCGAATCGAGGACCGATGAGACCGACCTGGGCCGAAGTTTCAATCTCGGCACTTCGCCACAATTTCAGCACGATACAGCAGTATGTTGCGCCCAACGCGACCGTGTGCGCCGTCGTCAAAGGTGACGCCTACGGCCATGGTGCCGTGCCTTGCGCGCAGGCACTCGAGGCCGACGGCGCGACCTGGTTCGCCGTGTCTTCGGTGGACGAAGGCGTTCAGCTGCGACAGGGCGGCATTCGCGGCCGCATCCTGCTGCTGTCAGGCTTTTGGCGCGGTGACGAAGAATGCATCATCGCCAACGACCTCACCCCTGCCGTTTGGGAATGGTGGCAGTTGGAGTTGCTGGAGGATGCGGCGGCGCGCATGAAGCGTCCCGTTTCGGAGGGCGTGCCCGTCCATCTGAAGGTCAACACGGGAATGAACCGCCTGGGCATTGACGTCAGCGCTCTGCCGGCATTCATCAAGTCGATCGAGGGTGCGGAGCACGTGGTGGTGGAAGGCGTGTTCAGCCACCTTGCCTCGGCCGAGATCCTGGACGCGCCGTCAGTGGATTGCCAACTCGCCCATTTCGAGGAGGCGATCGCGATCGTCCGGTCCAACGGATTTTCGCCGGTCTACCTGCACGTTGCAAACAGTGCCGCCATCGTGACGCACACGTCAGCCTGGAAGAACATGGTACGGCCGGGAATTTCCCTTTACGGCTATTACTTGCCCTTCACCTCCGCCGTGAGCGGGACCCCGGATGCGTCGCTCGACTTGCCGGTGAAACCGGTGCTTTCCTGGAAGACGCGCATCCTCACCCTTCGCCAGGTCGGGGCGCGACAGCCGCTCGGCTACAACGGCGCGTATGTGACACATGGGCCTGCAACGATCGCGGCGCTGCCCGTCGGTTACGCCGACGGCCTGAGCCGCCATCTATCGTCGCGAGGCCGAGTGATTGTGCGCGACGACTACGCTGCCATCGTCGGCAACGTCTCGATGGACCTGACGCTGATAGATGTGACGGGCATTCCCGGCGTCGGCATCGGAGACGAAGTTACGTTAATCGGCTCGACCGACCGCTGTTCCATTACCGCCTGGGAACACGCCCACCACTGCGGCACCATCCCTTACGAAGTGCTTTGCAACATCAGCAAGCGAGTACAGCGAAAATACGTCGAGTAAGGCAAAAAGCAGGGTCGCGACGTCGCTGATACTGTTCCTTTCTGAACGAGGGCAAACCTCGTGTGCTCCTCATTCATCCCACAGCTAACATTCGGATTGGGGGCCAGACTGGTTGAATTCCTCCAACTTGCGTCATCCCCACCGCAGTTTGAACTCAGAAGATGGTCCTCTGCGAAAGGGGTCGCCGCAGGACCGTGGGAAGCTCATTCTGTTGCCCGGCGACTCACAGCACAAGGCAGCGTTTCACAAACGGATCATCCCTGGAATCATCGCGGGTGCCGCTGACCTCGACCCCTGCGCCGTACTGACGGCTACAGTCGCCGGCGCGAGTTTTCAGTTGTCAGTCGGCTGGGTCGTTCTGCTCTGCATTCCGATCCTTATACAGGTGTTCGGTGTCTCAGCCCGCATCGGACACGAAACGCGCCTCGGCCTAATCAAGCTCGTTCGCGATCACTTCGGCAGGCGTTGGGCCCTTGGTCTCGCCGTAATGATGGTCACGGTCAATGTTTTGATGATCGTTGCCGACATCATGGCGGTCAGCGACAGCGTCTCGCTTCTGCTGAAGCAGCCCCGATGGTTCTTTCCCGCACTCGTCGCTTTCACGGTCTGGTACATTCTCACCCTTGCCGGATACGACAAGGTCAACCGCACCCTCTCGGCTCTTGCGGTATTTCTTTTTGCTTATGTAGGCGCCGCTTTCGTCTCCGGTCATTCCTTCACGACGGTCGCGCGTGGAGTGTTCCTGCCTCGCTTTTCTCCCGGCACGGGTTACGTGATGGCTGTTATCGCCGTGTTCGGTTCGCTGCTCACGCCCGACATCGTCGTGTGGCAGACCAGCACCAAGCGCGAGGCCGGAGCGAGCTTTCACGATGTTGAGGCAAAGTTCGGGTGCGTGGTAGCTGCACTGGTTTCGCTCTCGGTGATCGTGGCAGCGTCGGCCATGCGAGTGGCCGATCCGTCTTCCATGACCACGCGCGAGGCGGCGCAGGCTCTTGCACCTCTCGGCCAACTGGGCCCCATGTTGTTTGCGCTCGGCATAATCGGCTCCGGCCTGGTGGCGCTGCCTATACTGGTGGCCTCGCTCTGCTTCAGCATCTCCGAAGCTGCCGACTGGAGCTACGGTCTCAGCCAGCCTCCGTGGGAGGCGAAGCGCTTTTTCAGCCTGATCTGCGTCGTCCTGTTCGTGGCTGTAGTGATCAATTCGATCGGCATCAACACCCTCAAGATCCTCTACTGGTCTCAGGTAATGGCCGGCATCTTCATCGTCCCGATCCTCTTCTTCATCCTCTGGATGTCCAACGACCGCCGCATCATGCGGACCACGAATTCGCGCTGGCAGAACTTCTGGCTGGGCGGAGCGCTCGGGGGCATGGTCGCGGCCAATCTGGTTTTCTTTTTCACAGAGATCTTCCGCTGAACACTCCGTGAGCGCACCAGTTCGCTCTCCGCTGGCTGCTGCCCGCTCAAGCCTCTGTTATATTTCGATTGATGCACACGCGCTATCAGCGATGGATGCACGACTGGGAGTACCGCCTTACCACGCGGGACACCAATCGCGTGGTGCGTCCGCTGGACTGGGGTTTGCAGTGGGCGCAGCACTGGCCGGGCGTGAACGGCAATTTCGCCGCGGCCGCGAGCGATCCCGAACAGTACCTTGTTGGACTGAATCACCGCATCGTTGCCGATAGCGACCAGTTCTATTCCTACAGCACGCCCAAAGACTTTCGCCTTGAGAAGCTCCCGGCCAGGTTGTTCGCAAAGAAGACCGAACACGAGTGGGTCGTGCCCGCAGGAGACATCGCTTCCACGCACGCCGAGCGGAATGGCGCCTTGCGCGAGTGCCTGCGCTTCACCTCGCCGATCGTTACTCCCCACGACGTAAACAACACGGTAACGGCGCAGTGGTTCCCGGCCCGTGGCAGGCGAGCGGTGATCGTCATGCCGCAGTGGAACGCCGATGGCGACAGTCACAACGGGCTGTGCCGCATCTTCAACTTTCTCGGCATCGCCGGGCTGCGGTTGAGCATGCCCTATCACGACGTACGCATGCCGGCCGAACTGGAGCGCGCTGATTATGCGGTATCGTCCAACATCGCGCGCACCATCGACGCAACGCGGCAGGCCGTAATAGATGCGCGTGCCTGCGTCGACTGGCTCAACTCGCAGGGCTACACCCAGATCGCCGTGATGGGTACGAGCCTGGGTTCGTGTTACGCCTTCATAACGGCCGCGCACGAACCGCGCATTACAGCCTGCGCCTACAACCATGCTTCCACGTACTTTGGGGACGTCGTCTGGACGGGCCAATCGACTCGCCATATTCGCGCCGGACTGGAAGGCGTGTTGTCGCAGGAGCGATTGCGCGACCTATGGCGGGCGATCAGCCCCATGTCGTTCTTCGACAAGTATGAGCGCTTCGAGCGCAAGTCGCTGGTCATCTACGCGACCTACGACCTCACCTTCCTGCCGGAATTCTCGCAGCAGGTGGTGGCCGAGTTCAAACGACGCGAGCTCGATTGCCGCGTATCCATCCTTCCCTGCGGCCACTACACCACCGGAGAGACCCCCTACAAGTTTCTCGACGCCTTCTACCTCTCGCGTTTCCTGTCATCGGCACTCTAATCTCGCGCCTCCTTATCTCCACTGTGAAGATTTGCCATTCCGCGCGCAGCGACGAACCTGCTGTTCCCCACAAAACGCTTGTCATTCCGAGCGAAGCGAGGAACCCCTACCCTCTCAACTACCCTTTTCGGGAGAAACACGCCCCCGCGCCCGAGATTCCAGTTGCGGGGAGCGCCCCACTTCATCTAAGAACCTGTTCTGGTATTTACGAACGGGAGAGCCTGCGACTTGAAGATCGAACGTTCATGTATCCCACTCATCCTCCTCGTACTGATCACCCTGCCCGCGTATGCCGGTTGGTTCCGCCGAGCGGCAAACGGCACGCCCGCAGTTCCGGCGTCTCAGGCCCACACCGCACAGGCGGTTCCATCCCCGTCCGATGCGATCCCGGCGGACCGCATGCAACAGTACTCCGACCTGGCGGTGAAGTGGATGCAGGAGTACCTGCGCATCAACACCACGAATCCACCTGGAAACGAGGCCAAGGCGGCAGCCTTTTTCAAACGGGTGTTCGATGCCGAGGGTATCGAGAACCAGGTCTTCGAGTACGCCCCGGGGCGGGCGAACATATGGGCGCGCCTGCCGCATACCGCAGGAACGACGCCGAAGCGGCCGTTTATCCTGCTCAGCCACATGGACGTCGTGTCGAGCGAGCCGTCACACTGGCGCGTGCCACCCTTCAGCGGCGAGATCGTGGACGGCGCCATTTATGGTCGCGGCGCGCAGGACATGAAGAACGAGGGTCTGGCGCAGATGATGGTCATGGTCATGCTCAAGCGCGAGCAGGTGAAACTCGACCGCGACATCGTCTTTCTCGCCACCGCCGACGAGGAAGTGGACGACAACGGCAGCAAGTGGATGATCGAGAACAAGCGCAACCTGATCGGCGACGCCGAGTTCCTTGTCACCGAAGGCGGCGAGAACCTGCTGGCCCAAGGCCAGGTGCGCTATGTGGGCATAGACGTGGCCGAGAAGTCGCCCTTTTGGCTGCACGTGGTGGCGCATGGACAGCCCGGTCACGGCTCGCGTCCCATACCGGATTCTGCGCCAAACCGCCTGGTCGCGGCATTGCAGCGACTCATTGCCTATCAGCCGGATCTGAAGGTCATCCCCGTGGTCGAGCAGTCGCTGGAGGCGATGGCCCCTTTCCAGCCTCCCGACCGCGCGCAGATGTTCCGCAACATCCGGCAGGCGATACAAGACCCCAAAGTGCGCGACCAGATTCGCGCGGACGGGTCGCTCGATTACATGTTCCAGGACACGATCGCCGTCACCATGCTCGCTGGCTCGGCGCAGACCAACGTCATCCCGCACGAGGCATGGGCCAACATCGACGTACGCCTGCTGCCCGGAACCGATCCGCAGCAGTTCCTTGAATCAATCAGGAAAGTGGTCAATGACCCTAACGTCTCAGTAGATCCGTTGAAAGGGTTCTCCAAAGGTAATGCCTCGCAGATCGGCACACCGCTATGGAACGCCATTCAACAGGCGAGCAAGAAGTATTTCGGCGGAGCACCGCTGGTCCCGAAGATCACCAGCGGATACACCGAGAACCAGATGTACCGGCAACTTGGCATCACCTGCTACGGCTTCAGCCCGTACGCGGCGACCGAGGCCGAGAGCAGCACCGAACACGGCGACAATGAACGCATCCGCGTGGAAGAAGTGCGGCGCGGACCGCGCGTGCTATACGACGTCGTGGTTCAGGTCGCAGGAGCGAAATAGGGAACGCTGGCGGACTAAACAACGAACTCCGACGCTTTTGTCGTTTCCGAGCGGCTTTTGTCATTCCGAGCGAAGCGAGTAACCCCTACCCCCACGAACAGCGTTACTGCGGAAGAGGTCCGTCTCGCTTCTCGCAATGACAACGTCGAAAATCCTCATGCCGCGTTCGAAAACAGAACGCAAATGAAATGACCATCTCATCGCAGGCGACCCGCTGCTTTCGTCTCGCATCTGCGCTGCTTGGAGGTCTTCATGTCCCCAGCTGCCCCGCATGTCTCGGTCATCGAGCCCTGGCCCGCGCTACCTCTTCGCGAGTGGCGCGACACCTGCGATACGCTGCACATGTGGGCGCAGATCGTCGGCAAGATTCGTACCGCGCTCGCCGCTCCCATCAACCACTGGTGGCATTCCACGCTTTACGTCAGCCCCCGCGGCCTGACTACCTCATCCATTCCCTACGGAAACAGTACCTTCGAACTCGAATTCGATTTCCTTCATCACGACCTCTGGATCATCACCAGCGACCGCGGCATCAAGGCGGTCCCGTTGTTCGCGCGTCCCGTCGCCGACTTCTACAGCGAACTCATGGGCGTACTCAAATCGGTCGGCATCGAAGCTCGCATATGGACACTGCCGCAAGAGTTTCCCGACCCCATCCCCTTCGACCAGGACCGCAAGCACGCCTCTTACGACCCGGTCTACGTCGCGCGCTTCCATCGTGTTCTGCTGAGTGTCGATAAGGTTCTCAAGGAGTTCCGCGGCGATTTCGTAGGTAAGTGCAGTCCGGTCCAGTTCTTCTGGGGCAGCTTCGATTTGGCTGTCACTCGTTTCTCCGGACGCCCCGCCCCCGAACGTGCCGGCGCCGACCCGGTGACCAAGGAAGCCTATTCCCACGAGTGCAGCAGCGCCGGATGGTGGCCCGGTGGCGGCCCGGTCGATGACGCCGCTTTCTACGCCTACACTGCTCCCGCACCCCCCGGCCTCGAAGACGCAAACGTCCGCCCCGTCGAGGCCTATCACGACAAGACCGCCGGCGAGTTCATCCTGCTTTACGAGAATGTCCGGCGTGCGGCCTCGCCGGAAAAGGCGCTGCTGGAGTTTCTACAAAGCGCCTACGAGGCTGGCGCCGATCTGGCCGGCTGGCCGCGCGGGGAACTCGAACGTGCGCCAAGAAGCGCCGAACCGCTGCGCAAGACAGCTTAGCTCGCCTGCCCCGCATCAAAGTAGTGCAACCCATGCAGGTGTGAGCTCAATCGAATCAAGTTGTTGGGCTGCAAAGCTTTGCTGTGCCGTATCACGTCACTATCCCCGAACCCGGCCCCGTGGACGTATTGCGTCCGGCATGGCACAGGTACGGGGTAGCGCTACTTGCGGTTGTCGCTGCGCTCGCAGCGCGCGCGGCAATCGATCCGATGCTCGGCGATACCATTCCCTTCATCACCTTGTTCGTGGGCACTGTGATCGCTGCGTGGTTCGGCGGCAGCGGTCCTGGCGTTCTCGCCGCCATCCTCCAGTTGATCGCGGCAGAATATCTCTGGGTTCCGCCAAGATACTCCATCGCTAACTGGAACGAGGCTCACGTCGTCGGCGTTCTCGCCTATACATTCACCTCCGTGGTGCTCATCTGGACAGTCGCCCGCATGCGCGCCGCCGAGAACCATGCAAAGCTCGATGCAGCGCGACGGCGTTCCTCCGAGTGGGCTTTGCAGGAAAGTCAGCGCCGCCTGGAGATCGCCATCCAGAGCACTTCGCTTGGCTGGTTCGACTGGGATGTCGCCGGAAACGATCTGCGCTGGTCGAGCGAACTCAGAAAGATCTTTGGCGTCACTCCCGAAGAACAGCCCACGGTCGAACTCTTCCGGTCCCTTATCCATCCCGACGACAGCGCCCGAGTTCAAGCGGCTGGCTACGCCGCCATGGAACCGCAGGGCGACGGCCGATATTCCGACGAATTCCGCATCATCCGCCCCGACGGTGCCATTCGCTGGCTGACCGCGCGAGGCCAGGTCACTTTTTCCACGCCGGACCGCACGGCTGTCGGCTTCGTCGGCACGATTCTCGACGTGACCGAACAGAAACTTGCGGAGCACGCCCTCGTCAACGCCGAGAAGTTCGCCGCCACCGGCCGCCTGGCCGCCAGTATCGCCCACGAGATCAACAATCCGCTCGAATCCGTCACCAACCTGCTCTACCTTATCGAGACAGTGAATGACGAGGAACAGCGCGCTCAGTTCCTGTCCCTCGCCCAGCAGGAACTGGGCCGCGCCTCCCGCGTCGCTGCCCAGATGCTCCGCTTTTACCGCGAGGACAAATCCGTCACTCCGACGCAGATCGCCGACGTCCTCGATTCCGTGGTCCACGACGCTGCCCCGCGCCTTGCCAAGTGCCGGCTCAACCTGCGCCGCGACTACGACCACGAACTCCCCTCAATCCGCTGCTTCGCCGGCGAGTTGCGGCAGGTCTTCAACAACCTCGTTCAGAACGCCATCGAGGCCTCTCCCCCGGGCAGCAATATCATTGTGCGAGCGCGGCCTGCCGCCGACTGGTCCAGGGGCGAACGCAGGCAAGGCCTCCGCATCACCGTCGCCGACCAGGGTTCGGGCATGTATCCAGAGACCCGCGCGCGCCTCTTCGAGCCCTTCTTCACCACAAAGGGAACTTCCGGCACCGGCCTCGGCCTCTGGATCTCGCGCGGCCTCGTCGAAAGACACGGCGGCCACATCCGCGTCCGCACCTCGCATACGCGCAGGCGCGGCACCGTCTTCACCGTATTCCTCCCCTTCGAAACCGAAAAAACCAACGAAGCCGTCCGCGTAGGCTCCGCCGCCTGAAGGAAGTCTTGCAGCATGTTTAGGCACTTCTATGCCGACTGCGCATGTCAACTGCCGGGAACAACTCCTAAGGGGCACGAACTCCTGCCGGGCACGAACTCCTGCCGCGAACAACTCCGCGTCAATGCATGCCGTAGGCATGCAGTGAATTTAGCCCAGCACGAAGTGCTGGGAACCAAGCCGCGCACCAGATCAAGTGCCGTAGGCACGTCCGAAACCCTCTCGTTCTCGCGGACCCAGTCATCCTTGTTCCAGAAACAGAACAAATCTCCGCGTCTCGCCCCGCCCGCCGTTTCCTGCGCCATGCTTATCCACATGGCGCCTGACCAACTCTCCACCGCCATCGAGCAATATCTCGACGGCTGCGCTCACGCCGTGGTCATCGAAGATGGCGCTGTCGTCTTCGACCTCGAACGCGCCCGGTACTCCGTCTCCGGCAGCGGCCCGAAGTGCGTCCTGCACCTCTGGTCCGACGAGCGCAACGCTGTGCGCCGCGTGCTCGACGCCGAACTGAAAGACGGCATGCTACGCCTCAGCGTGCTTAAGTTCGGCCAGACGCGCCCCTCCCGGCTCGACTTCTGCCGCGAGCGCGACCGCCGTTCCGTCTCGGCAAAGAAAGGCGCACGCGCCGCCTACCAGGCGAAGCTCAGGCGCGTTCTGCTGCGCGAATTCGCCGGCTGGAAACTCGACCGCATCACGAATGACATGGATCTCGAGCGCTCGTTCGGCCCGGTCTACACGCGCGCGTTGTTGCGTCGCGGGCAGTCGGCCTTCGCAGTGCTCGGCGTGAACGCGCAGGAGACGCAGGCCTCCATCGACGCCGCGCTCACCTTCGGCATTCTCTGGATGGACTACTGCCGCGAACGCCATGCGGCCCGCTGCCACGTCGAGGGACTGAAGCTGTTCGTTCCCGCCGGGTGCGCCGCCATCTTGCGCGAACGCATGGCGCACCTGAATCCATCTGCCGCCAAGTGGGAACTCTATTCCCTTGACGAGTCTCCCGAGTACATCGAGCAGCTGGAAACCACCGACCGCGGCAACGTGGAAACACGCCTCGTACAGCTTCCCGACCGCAATAGCGCCTGCAAGCGATTTGCCGCCTCTATCGCGCGCATCACCGCCCTCGTGCCCGCCTGTGACATCGCGATCCTTTCCGCCGCCGAAATCTCCTTCCGCCTGCGCGGACTCGAGTTCGCCCGCGCTCACGTCGGTATGCCTTCGCACAGCCAGGGCTGGGCCTCCGGCGCGAGCTTCTCCTTCCGCAACGAAGAGACCATCACCTTCGGCACCGGCGCGAACGAGACCGAACTCAACAGCGAAACCGAACCGCAATTTGTCGAGCTCATGCGCCGCGTCTGCCAGTTGCGCTCGCCCTACGCCCACCCCAATCCGCTCTGGCGCATGGTGCCCGAGCGCTGGCTCGAATCTATCGTTGAACGAGATGTTACCGCCATCGACGACCGCCTCGACCCGCGCTTCGTCTACTCGCAGGTACCGGCCTTCGCCGCCGCCGACCGCGGCATGATCGACGTCCTAGCCTCCACCCGCGACGGCCGTCTCGCCATCCTCGAACTCAAAGCCGACGAAGACATCCACCTCCCCCTTCAGGGCGTCGACTACTGGTCGCGCGTCGCATGGCATCACTCGCGCCGCGAGTTCCAGCGCTTCGGCTACTTCCCCGGCCATCAGCTCTCGCCCGAACCGCCGCTCCTGCTGCTCGTCGCCCCCTCGCTGCACGTTCACCCCACCACCGACATCCTGCTCCGCTACCTCTCCCCCGAGATCCCCTGCGAACTCACCGGGCTCGGGGAACGCTGGCGCGAAGGCGTCAAGGTCGTCTTCCGCAAGCGCAGCCCGCAACGCGACCGTACCAATCCCCCAGTTTCGGTGCTATAACACCCCACCCTAACCCAGCGTCGTTCCGACCTTGATCTCGGCCGTGAGCGTCTTCTGCACGGGACACTTGTCGGCGATCTCGAGCAGCAGCGCACGCTGCTCCTCTGTCAGCGGGCCTTCCAGGCGCACCTTCTTTCGTATCTCGTGTATGTAACCGTCCTTCGACACGCAATCCAGGCAGTCTCTGGCGTAGACACGCGCGTCATCCAGCTCGACCGTCACCTTCTCCAGCGGAATGCCTTTCCGCCGCGCATACAGCATCACCGTCATCGAGGTGCACTGGCCCAGCGCCCCCAGAAGATAATCGTACGGCGTGGGCGCGGCGCCGATGCCACCGGCCTCTTTGGGCTCGTCGGCCCGGAACTGGTGCTCGCCCGCCGTCACCAGCTGCATCAATCCTTCGCCCGACTCCACTCGAACATGCGACATGCAGCCGCCTCCCGGTTTCCATAAGATGCACCCTGCAGGAGACGCTCCGCTCCGACCCAAACCCGTCTGGAAGGGCTCCGATGCACCAGCGGCTTAAAGATCTTCTCCGCTTCCAAAATCTCGAAACATGGGATATTGTCTACCGACTGGCATTACAGCCGGAGAACGCGGATGGCTTCCCTAGGCAAAACCACCTCACCGGTGATCGACGAGCGTTACCTGGCCGTTCTCACCGAGATCACCAGCCTGTTGCTGCGTGATGCGCCGCCGGACGAGGTGTGCGAGGCCATCTTCTCCAAGTTGCGGTCCGTGCTCCAGTTGGACGCCTACTTTCATTTCCGCGTCACCGACGATGGCACGCGATTGAAGCTGGCCTCCTGCCGCGGTTGTCCCCCGGACCGGCTTGCAGACATCGAGTATCTCGAATTCGGCCAGGCCGTTTGCGGCACCGTCGCCTTCACGCGAAAGTCGATGTATGTGCCGCGCGTCCCCGAGTGCGTCAACGCCCTTACCCAGTTCGTCGACTCGATCGGCATCACCTGCTACACCTGCCAGCCGCTCATCAACAACGGTCGCCTGCTGGGCACCTTTTCATTCGGAACGCGCAGCCGCCTGCAATACACCCAACAGGAGCTCCGGCTCATACAGCTGGTTTGCGACCAGGTGGCCATCGCCGCCGCCCGCGACATCCTGCGCGACCAGCAGGTGCGACTGGAACGCATCGCCGTCGCCGGACAGATGGCGGCCAAAGTGGCGCATGAGATCAACAACCCGCTGGAGGCCGCGACCAACCTGCTTTACCTGCTGGGCTCGCAGGAGATGAGCGAAGAGGCCAAGCGGTTCGTCGCCATGACCCAGGAGCAGCTCACGCGCGTGGCCGGCATCTCGCGCCAGATGCTCAGCTATTACCGCCAGTCGCGCGAAGCGGCGCCGGTCAACCTGCGCCACACCACCGAGAGCGTGCTGGCCGCCGCCAGCTTTGCCGCCACGAGAAAGGGCGTGAACTTCAACGTCGACGTGCCGCGCGAACTGAAAGTACAGGCCATCGACTCCGAGCTGGCTCAGATCCTCACCAACCTGGTGGCCAACGCCATCCACTACAGTCCGGCGCACGAGACGGTCGAGATCGCCGCCCTGCGCAAGCGCAGCGACGTGGAGCTGTTCGTTTCAGACCGCGGACCGGGAGTCAGTCCCGAGCTCTCAACCGAGCTGTTCAAGCCGTTCGTCACCACGAACAAAGAGAGCGGCAACGGCCTGGGCCTGTGGGTCTCAAGGGAACTGGCAAGACGCGTTAACGGCGACCTGCAACTCGTGCCCTCCGTAGAGGGCGCAACCTTCAAGCTGCTGCTGCCCCACGCCGTCTAGCGGAAGAAATAAGTGCACCCGGCACGAGTCTGCTTGTCATTCCGAGCAAAGCGAGGAATCCCTACCGATAGGACACTGTTGTCACATTGGCACTGCGAAGGCGTGGTCTGGGCCGACCGACACCCTTTACTTCTTCATGATGTACCACGCGAGCATGAATGCGACTTGAAGGGCGGCTGCTGAGATCCAACACCTCTCGCGGCAGCGACTCCAACGCAATTCGCGTCGCGCCCTCGCTATCTCGTCCGCGAACGGACTCGACTGGGCCACAACATCAGGCGAGCTGAGCCGCGCAGTCGGCGTCAAGCGCGCTGGCGCATCCAGGGTTGCGAATTCCGGCGGCCTCACCATGATCACAGGCTCGGGCCAGGCTTGAGCTCGAGGAACGATCACCGGCCCTTCAATAAGCGCCGACCAGCGCGGAACCATCAAGTATTGCGAATCACCCTTTGGGTCGATCGGCGCCGACGAAACATACAACGGGGGCAGCTTTTCCGGAGCAACCCTATCCGCCATGTTCCGCAC
>JAEZPW010000037.1 GCA_023441255.1 Acidobacteriota bacterium | reverse complement strand
CCGACGCCTCCGTCCGCAACGCCAAAGAGCTCGGCAACAACAAATACAAGATTCAGTACGCCCGTGTAGCCGTGAAGCGAGCACTGCTCAAGGCGGCGGGCATAACAGAATAGTTTCCCCGCTTGAGTAACGAGCGAGACGGTGATGCAATCCTGCTTGCTCGAGACTTAGCGGACCGAAGGTACCCGGAGATTTTGAATGCCCTGCGATTCGGAACGCTTTGACACTAATCACCCGGAGCTTTGCTCATCGCTGCGCTGGAAGGGAATGTTCGTGCTAGCCGAGCGTGATGCAACCGTTCCGCCGACGAATGATGGCCTTTACTGGTGCCTGCACACCCAGAATTGCATCGGCCCCGACGGTCACGTTGCCGAACCCGGGCAGTGCTCATCGCCCGGTCGAAAGTGCCACGCTGCCTGCAAATAACTTTTCCACAGAATTCGCGATGTCCAGCGGCTGGCTAGACGCATGGCGAAAAGTCCTGATTGTATACGTAAGCCGTTGAAATTTCTATGAATGCGACGCTCCAGGCCGAATAGCGCCGAACCGCCCTTCTTTGTTCGCATTATTCACGTTTCCTTTACTAGCTATTAACATTTTGAATAACTAGTACGGCAGCGTTTCGGGTACCATCTTTACAATACCGGGTTTCTTGCCCGCCATTTTAAGAGCTAACGGAGGAGTGTCAGTAAGATGGCAGTAACCAAGCGAACCAGCAAACCAAAGGCAGAGAAGACGACGAAAACCAAGTCTGAACCGAAGACCGCGGAAGTGGCCCAGGCTGCTGCTCCCGCGAAGATCACCACACGCGCCGTCAACATCAGCGAAGCCATCCGCTTCCGGGCGTATCAGTTCTTCGAGCAGCGCGGCTGCAGCCACGGCGCCGACCTCGAAGACTGGCTCCGTGCCGAATCCGAAGTTCTGGCCCAGTTCGGTGCGCGTACCGCGTAATCTCACCGTGTTTCGCCCAATCCCTTGTTTTACGCTGCGGAAGCCGATTTCAGATACATTGCGCTTCCGCAGCGATCCTAGTCTCTGATCGGCTCTTCAGATATGCGGCTTTGGGGCTCTTGCCTCCACCAGCCCTGAATAGCACTCATAAAGACAAGCCCAAGTAGTACCGCGCCTGCAGCTATCGCTGTGAACGACCGTTTAAGCCGGTCTCCACACGTAGGCCCTCTGTCAAGGCGCGGGTTGGCATCCAAATGGATCGAAGCTACTTAGGAGAAAGTCAGTGATGAGAATGATCGCAGCTGTGCTCGCGTGTTTGTTCTTCGCCATGCAGCTATTCGTGTCTGCACAGTCCAATTCCGCAAATCAGTCTTCGCAAGCCCAAGCCGGTCAGAGCGGTCAGAGTACAGAGGGTGAGCTTGCCCTGCCGGAAACGCGGCAGAAGCTTGGGGGAAATGACCCCCAACAGCGTATTTCGCGCGAAGCGCTTCACGAGTTGCTTATGCTGCCGTATTACAGCGTGTTCGACAATTTGGCATTCAAGGTGAATGTGGATACGGTAACCCTTATGGGCCAGGTGGTAAGGCCGACTCTCAAGAGTGACGCCGAGTCCGCAGTAAAGAATATCGAGGGAGTTGAGAAGGTCAACAACGAGATCGAAGTCCTGCCGCCATCCAACATGGACGATCGGATCAGGCGGGCAGTATATCACTCCATTTATGGTTTTGGTGGCCTGAGCCGTTACTCATGGGGTGCGGTGCCTTCGATCCACATTATCGTCAATCGCGGCCACGTCACGCTCGTCGGTCAGGTGGACAACGAAACTGACAAGAACATGGCGGGAATTCGAGCCAAGACCGTTCCCGGGACCTTCTCCGTAACAAACAATCTCACGGTGGGTGGAAGCCAGAACAAGAAAGAAGCAAAAGTGAAGTAAGCGCTACGGCATTCCAGAGCCCTTATCACACACCTGTGTGACGCGGGCGTACAATAGTCGCCATGGGGTGATGTGATGGGCCGAGTTGCGATTCTTTCTAGTCTGCTTCTGTTGCTCGCCGTTTGTTCCGTCCAGGCCGAGGTAACGGGAGATTACGTTGAAACCCGAAGTGCCGACGTCTACACCGGCCAGTGCTTCGCAAACGGCGAAGTTGGGTTGGTTGGCGATCAGGCGATCATGGGTTGGCGTGTGGATAAGGGAACGTGGAACGGCGTTCGACTGGACGGGTTGAGCGTCGTCGGAGTGGTGAAAGCTCGGGCAACACTGGGCGATCCTTACGGTAAACCCTACCCTGCCAAGTCGGTATTGATCGTTGACGACCGGGCCACGCCAGAGCAGCGGGAGGCTTTGCAGGCTTTTGCCCGCCGAATGGGCGGACCTCTTTTCGATCACGTGTTGCAGGTGGAAACGGCGCCAATCGAACTGGCAATCAGCAGCGACCATGAGCATCATGGGGCGGCGCTGCTGCGGGCAGGGAGTTTTGCGACTGTTCAGACGCGTCCGCTGAACGACCACGACCACCTCTGCGGCAATGAAGTGACCTTTTATCCGCCGCTCACGAACCTGTCACATTCGATGGCCGCCGTCGCGGTTACCGACCAGTACAGCGGCCCAGCCCTCGGCGTCACATGGCAGACGCACGACAAGCGCAGTGCATTTGTTGGCAGTTTCACGCAGAACGACAATCTGGAGACGGCCTCTAGGCGCTAAAGTGCGGCGCGTGGTGTTGAATTGCTGATAAAACATGAATAGCCTCGGCGGAGCGCCGAGGCTTTTTTCCTGAAGTGTTAGCCTGAAGCCGAACTCTAGTCGGCTCCGGCAAATGCGATTGCTTTTCGAGGGGCTGGTAAGTCTACAACGCGATCAGGCAACTCGACTCCCCAGATATTCTTGCCAGGGTCGAGGCACTCAAGTCCTACCTGTGTACCTGTAGCCGTGCCGCGCTCGCCCACCCATGCAACGCGAAATTGGCACCGGCGATGCTGATACTGGATAGTGACGACCTGTCCTTTCGTGAGCGGCACGTGAACGCTGCCCAATCGAGCACCGAGCTTATTGGCATCAAGCGTGTGCGCCAGCACCATGGTAAGCGTGCCGTCGGCCTCCGTGATGTAGAGGCGAACCGGAACCGCCATTTTCGTTCTAGGCCCGTTGTGACGCCCCATCGTCAATCATCTCCGAGGACGCTGCAAACCGGGACCGGAACTGCATCCTTGCCCGTCCTAAGATTGAGCTTTATCGTTGCTATTAGACGACGGCAGGTCACCCTGAGTCACTAACACTGAGCGACCCCTCTGTTACGCCGGGAACGCGCCGCCGATTACGTGGGTAACACGATATGCTTGCAGGGCTCGTATGCACTTTTGAGCACGGCAAGCGATTCTCGAAGACTGCATTGGGCAGTCCCTTATTGGGAACTGGCGCCAAGTCGAGCCGCGTCTGTCTCGAGTCTCCGGCATAATTAGTGTGAGCATCACACTCTCTCGTCCCGATAAGTGGAGGTTCGTCTTGAGGAGAAGATTCCTGTGCCGTACAGCGCTGGCGGCGGTTGCCGTGTTGGGCTTGGCGTCATTGGTGTTTGCAGCATCACCTGGAACGGTTACAACCACGGGCGCGTTTGACGACCCAGCCGCCTCCGCCGGCCTCAAATCAGCCCTCGAAGATAACGGCCATCGCCTGGCGCTGTACGATGGTAGCGTGGTTGAGATCTGGCTCCGCAAGTCAGCACCCACAAGCAAGGAGAAAGATCCCAGTGCGGTCTATTCGCAGTTCGGGCGCTCCGCTTTCGTTGGCGTCATCCGGTTCTCGCGGCAGGCCAAGGACTTCCGCGGCCAGTTGATCAAACCGGGTGCTTACGGCATGCGCTACGAATTATTGCCCAGCGACGGCAACCACATGGGCTGCGCGGCCCAACCCGATTTCGTGCTGCTGACCCCGTTGGCGCTCGATGTCGACCCGGGTGCGAACTATGATTTTGGCCGGCTGGTGGAGATGAGCGGAAAGGCTTCCGGGACCGGGCACCCGGCATCGCTGAGCCTGGTACCTACCGAGGAAGCAAGCCGTTTCCCATCATTGTTCTATACGTCAGATGGCTTTGTGGCGTTTGCCGCAAAGATCGGGGCGGGCAGCTCTGGATTCCCGTTCGCACTAGTGGTCAAGGGCGTCGCACAGCAGTGATGGCCTGCGGAACAACAATTTTCTGTAACATTGCGGCGGGCGCCGAATTTATATCTGTGGAGGCACTCATAAATGGAAGTATTTGTCGAACACCTAGGGGCGGTACAGTTTGAAATCAGCGCGCGCGGGCACAAGATCGCATGCGATCAACCTGAGGACAACGGCGGTTTTGACGAGGGCATGACACCTCCTGAGCTGCTGCTTGCATCACTTGGCTCGTGTGCTGGTTTCTACGCAGCCCAGTATCTCAGGAAACACAAACTGGCCGGACAAGGCACGCGGGTGCGCGTAACCGCTGAAAAGGCCAAAAATCCAGCCCGTATGGAGAACTTCAGCATCGAGGTGGAAGTCCCGCTGGATTTTGCGGATGAGCATCGTGCCGGAATCGAGGAGGCTGTTAAGCATTGCCTGATTCACAATACGTTGCTGAACCCGCCGCGAATCTCTTTGCAAATAAAAAGCGCAGCGCCGTCTACAGCTACTCACGTCTAGTTCGTTCAGGTATTTGCAGGCTTCGTCCTGATTTATCATGAATCGCGACCGTGCCGTTACGGCAGTCGCGATTTTTTTTTGCATTGCCCATGCGGAACGCGTCGCGTGTGTCAACGAACAGTTGTGGAGTTCATCGATGCCGTTGAAATTTGCAACACTTCGTGCGTACGTGTAAGTCATTGATTTTCCGTTGGAGCTCACCAGCTTTCATCCCACCAGACAGCCTTCGCTGCTTAATTCATCAACGAATCAGCTGTTGATCATTTCAGCGAACCATCATCGGTACCGAACGCAAGCCCAATCACGCCAATGACTTGCATCGGCCATGACGATCCTTTGCAGGTTGGCGGCTCAATTGCCTGAAAGAAAGGTGGCTACGGGCTAGACTCCGACAGCCAGATACTAAGCAGGCTTCATACCGGAGGTGGCATATGACAGTTATTCTCGTTCTCATCACGTTCGTATTCTTTCTCGCAATTGATCACTTCTACAGCAAGCGTAAGGGTGTCCAGCCGGTACTGGCGCAGGCTGCGGCGCGTGACGCCGCGACGTTCGCGCCTGCACGTTTGCAGCCCAGCATGGTGGGTGGATTCAAGGTGCCCGATAACGTGCGGTACCACCCCGGTCACGCGTGGGCTTTGAGTGAAAGTCCCAATCTGGTGCGCGTTGGCATGGACGACTTCGCGAGCAAACTTGCCGGTAAGGTGGAGTCGATCACGCTCCCACAGCGCGGCACTTGGGTCCGGCAGGGACAGAAGATCTGGTCTTTCATTCGGGACGGCCAGAAAGTCGATATGGTTTCACCGATCGAGGGCAGTGTGGCGGATATCAACGAAGCTGTGGCGGCCAATCCTGAACTGGCGCGGAAGGATCCTTACGGGGACGGCTGGATGGTGACGGTGCAGGCGCCCGACGCGAAGACGAACTTCCGCAACCTGCTGGGTGGCGTACTCGCGAAGAGCTGGATGGAAGAAGCCGCACAGCGACTGCAGCGCAGGGTACCTGTGATGGCAGGCGCGCTGATGCAGGATGGTGGCGAAGCGGTCGACGACCTCACATCTCAGCTGCCTAATGCCGAATGGACCGAAGTTACGAAAGAGTTTTTCTTGAGTTAGTCCGCACCAAACGGGCATAAAGCCCGGATCCGGACAACGGGCCAGTAAGGTCTGCCACCTCCGGCGAAATGAGCTACGCCGTCCCACCGCGTCGAACCTGGCGCGGTGGGATTTTGATTTCACGGCCCACCGAATTCATCAGCCATTTGCCTGTGACTTGGTCCTCAGCGAAGCTGTAAGCGCCCGTCTCCGTTCCGTACATTCGGGGGAGAACCACTGGTCCACGAAATCGTCCAACGATTCACTCTCGGCGTCGGTATGCCCTGCGTCGAGCAGCAGAGCTCGTTTGCTGAGCGCAAACGCCCCTTGTGGCTTTTGGGCTAGGCCACGTGCGTGACGAAGAGCCGTGGGCAGCACCTGGTTCATCGGTACAACTTCATCTGCGAGACCTGTCACCAAGGCGCGCTCTGGACGGACGCTCTCGCCGGTGAGAATGATGCGGGTGGCCTCGTGTTGACCAACGGTTGCGATCATCGCATGTCTGAGCGATGGTGGCAGTATTGCTCCGAAACTAATCTCGTTCAGCGCAAACCCGAACTCTCCCTCGGCCATGATACGAACGTCGCACGCCAGCGCGAGGAACGCGCCGCCAGCATAGGCGTGCCCGCAGAGTGCGCCTACGACCGGCTTGGGCATTCGCAGCACACGCTGGAACAGTGTCATAAAACGGCTGAAAAAATGGCGCATCGCATCAGGTTCGTAAGCGAACACCTCCAGCACATCGAACCCCGCGCAGAAGAAACCAGGGGCCGCACTCGAAAAGACCATCGCGCGGAAACGAGGGTCCTCTTCGATCTGCAGCAAAGTGCTATTCAATTCCTCGACCATAGCGAGGTTGAGCGCATTCGCCTTGCCACGAGACAACTGGACAACACGGATTTCAGAATCGTCAAAGACCTCAAGGTATTGCATGCCTCTCCATCTATCGGCAGAACACGCCAGTCAGGCGAACTGATGCCGACGGGTATGATGCAGAATTGCCAGCTACCTGGCCCTTGTGCAGACAGATTGTCCTTTTCGCAGCACGTGACCCTAGCGTAAGACCTGCGCAGATTTCGTTGACGTGTTGTTCGCTGTGCTGTATCGTCGCTTTCCTTTTAATTTCATTCGATTACTTGTGTCATACGAAGGCAGTCGGTATAGGGCTCTCCATCAAGAGGGGGGACGTTTCTATGTGCTTGCGGCACCGTGCTTTCGGCTTCTGCACCCTGCTGTTCCTTGTGATCGCTATCTGCGCTCCCACGGCAAGAGCAGGGGATGCGTTCGCGCCCATTTCTCCCGAAGAGCTAAAGATGACGAGCGAACCTCTGGCTCCGGGTGCGCCAGCGATCATCCTTTATCGCCAGGTGGACCGCGACGATAGTGGCAACCAGGGACGTCAATATAACTACGTCCGTATCAAGATACTGACTGAGGAAGGGCGAAAATACGCTGACGTTGAAATTCCTTATTCAAAGGACAGCGGCAGGGATGTGGTAGGCGTAAAGGCTCGCACAATTCGTCCAGACGGCACGATAGTGAATTATGACGGCAAGATTTATCAAAAGCCGATCGTGAAGGCGAAGGGTGTGAAGTACATGGCCAAGACCTTCACCATGCCAGACGTACAGGTGGGCGGCATTATCGAATACGGCTACACCGAGATACTGCCCGAGTACTATGTTTACGATTCGCACTGGATACTCAGTGACGAATTGTTCACCAAGTCTGCCAAGTTCTCATTGAAGCCATACGCAAGGTTTGCCTGCCGCTGGTCGTGGCACCGGTTGCCCCGAGGAAGCGCAGAACCAAAGGCTGGTCCGGATAAAATAATCCGCCTCGAAGTCAACAACATCCCGGCATTCCCGAGTGAAGACTTCATGCCTCCGGCAAATGAGCTGAAGGCGCGAGTCGACTTCACATACAGCGAGACTTCCTTCGAGCCCGACGCCGATAAATTCTGGAAGAAAAAAGGCAGGGATTGGAATGGGGCGTTGGAAGACTTCGTTGGCAAACGAAAGGCCATGGAGCAGGCTGTCGCTCAGATCGTTTCGGCGAGCGACACGCCGGAAGTGAAACTGCGTAAGATCTACGCTCGCGTTCAGGAATTGCGCAATACCTCGTACGAGATCCGGAAATCGGAGCAGGAAGCCAGGCGCGAGAATCTGAAAGATATCAACAACGTTGAAGATCTTTGGAAGCGAGGTTACGGCAGCGGCGTGCAACTCACGTGGCTGTTTCTTGGACTGGTCAGGGCAGCCGGCTTGGAGGCGTACGGCGTGTGGGCTTCCGATCGTCTGAACTACTTTTTCGATGCGAAGATGATGGACGACAACAAACTCGATGCGAACGTCGTCCTGGTGAAGCTCAACGGCAAAGACATGTATTTCGACCCTGGCGCTAAGTTCATGCCGTTCGGGCTGTTGCCGTGGTCTGAAACTGGCGTTCCAGGGCTGCGATTAGATAAGGATGGCGGAAGTTGGGTTACCACTTACTTGCCAGACAGTTCGGTATCGCGAATTGACCGGAAAGCGAGTCTTCGCGTGTCCGAGACGGGTGACCTTGAAGGCGAAGTGACGATGAAGTTCACGGGACTGGAAGCGGTGCGGGCCAGGCTCGAGGAGCGTCACGATGATGATAGTGACCGCAAGAAATACCTGGAGGACACGCTCAAGGAGCAGATTCCCGTGGCTGCCGAGGTGCAGTTAACGAACAAGCCTGACTGGGCAAGTTCGTCGCCGGACTTTGTAGCTGAGTTCAAGTTGAAGGTGTCCGGCTGGATGTCAGGCGCAGGGCGCAGGGCGATGCTGCCGACCGGACTCTTTACCGCGGCGGAAAAGAACGTCTTTGCGCACACCGAGCGCATCCACCCGATCTATTTCGAATTTCCGTTCTCAAAGGAAGATGATGTGACGATCGCGTTGCCACTTGGGTGGGAGGTGAGCAGTGTGCCGCCTGAGCAGAACGAGGGAGGAAACCCGGTTCTATATTCCTTCAAAGCCGAAAAGGACGGAGGCTCGCTTCACTTCAGCCGCAAACTCCGCGTCGACCTCCTTGTCGTCAATACGAAGTACTATCCCGCGTTGCGCAACTTCTTCCAGGTTGTCCGCACGGGCGACGAGCAGCAGGCAGTTCTACGAACAATAGACAGCCGTGCGGGCAAATAGGGGCGAGAAATGCGATCAATCAAGTCGGCAGTTTTGGGAGTTGCTCTGGTAATGAGCTCGTTACTGTGTCTTGCAGCCGATGCACCGCAGTGGATGCGTGCGGCCGCAGCGAAAACGGTTCCCGTCCAGGATGACAGGACTGATGCTGTATTGCTCTATGCCGAGAAGAACGTGATAGTTGTTTCCACCGACAAGATAAAGACTACGGTGCGCATGGCGTACAAGGTTTTGAGGCCGGGTGGCCGCGAGTACGGTGAGGTTTGGGTTCCGTTCAACTCGAACGAGAAGATTACAAGTCTGCACGCCTGGTGTATTCCGGCACAGGGCAAGGATTATGAGGTAAAGGAAAAGGAGGCGGCGGAGCTGGCGTTACCCAAAATCGAGGGCAGCGAACTCATCAGCGACGTGAGAACTAAGTTCTTGAATATTCCCGCTGCCGATAGCGGCAATGTCGTGGGTTACGAATTCGAAGTGGAGGAGCACCCGCTGCTACTGCAGGATACGTGGACGATCCAGCGCGAAGTGCCCGTCCTTGAAAGCCACTACTCTCTGCAGGTGCCCACAGGGTGGGAATTCAAGCCGGTTTGGCTGAATGTGCCGGAGGTGAAACCGGTGCAGAACGGCAACCAGTGGCTGTGGACCGTGAGCAACCAGAAGGCAATACGGGCAGAGGAAGACATGCCGCCGATCTCGGGCGTCGCCGGTCGAATGGTCTTGTCATTCTTGGCCCCTGGTGGTGTCGCGGTAAACGGAATCACCAGCTGGCAACAGATGGGGGTCTGGTACACAACACTGACGAACGGGCGTACCGCAGCATCACCCGAGATCAAGCAGAAGGTCGAGCAACTGACGGCGACCCTCCCCAACGCGCTGGAGAAAATGAAGGCGATCGCGCAATTCGTTCAGCGGGACATCCGCTACGTCGCCATTGAACTTGGGATAGCCGGGTTGCAGCCGCACTTCGCCAAGGACGTGTTCGCGAATCGCTACGGAGACTGCAAAGACAAGTCGACGCTCATGGCTGCCATGCTGCATGAGATCGGTATTGACTCATACTACGTCGTCATCAATTCCGAACGAGGGAGTGTGGGTCCTGACATGCCGGCCCACAACGGCTTCAATCACGCGATCCTGGCAGTCAAGCTGCCGTCCGATGTGCCGGCCACCGTTGCAACGATTCAGCACCCGAAACTCGGCAAGTTGCTTTTCTTTGACCCCACGAATGAACTCACGCCCTTCGGAGAGGTGAGTGGACATCTGCAGGCGAACTACGGTTTGCTTGTGACGCCGGAGGGGGGCGAACTGGTTCAGCTACCCCAGCAGCCCTCGTCCCTGAACGGCATCACGCGGGTGGCAAAGTTCCTGGTTGACGCCGCCGGCACCTTGCAGGGTCAGGTCCAGGAGTCGCGAAGGGGGGACCGGGCCTGGTCCCAACGATGGGCACAGCGCACTGTAAGCACTGAAAAAGAACGCATCAAGCCCATCGAGAGAGTCCTGGCGGGGTCGGTGTCGAACTTCCGGATCACGAAGGCGACCGTGATCAATCTCAACTTGATGGACCAACCTTTCGGCTTTGAATACACGTTTGAAGCTGAAAGGTACGCGAAGAATGCGGGCAACCTGCTGCTGGTAAGGCCCCGTGTCCTTGGCAGCAAGGCAACTGGGATACTGGAGACGGACAAGCCTCGGCAGTTTGCTATCGAGTTTGACGCTCCGCTCAGGGACGAGGATACGTTCGAAATCGCACTGCCGCCGGGGTACGTGGTTGACGAGCTACCAGCGCCTGTAGATGCCGAGTTCAGTTTTGCTTCGTACCACTCCAAGACGGAAGCAAAAGGCAACTCGATCGTCTACACGCGTACGTTCGAAGTAAAGGAACTCAGCGTCCCGGCAAGCAGGAGCGAAGAGCTGAAGAAGTTCTATCGCATCATTACGACCGACGAACGGACTAACGCCGTTCTGCGGCAGAAATAAAAGGACCGTTCCAGACGCCGCAACACTAGGAAGCGTCAGTGGCTCTGGCAACTGCGAGGGTTCGCCCCACTCCATACCTGTCCGGATATTCAACTCCCGCAATCGCTTCTCAGTCAAAACATTGCCTTATATCGCCATAAGTTTCGCTTCTAGATGGGGTGACTGTGGTCACGATTTTTTGTGACCACTATCACGGCTGCGAAACCCTCCGGGAACGATGATATTAGGTTAAGGAGATCCCTCGCCAGGCGGTAGTCCTCGTGTGTGCAGAAAGGTATGTGCGACCGGGGGAGTGGTCTGCGGGGAGGGACGTGCAGGGCCTCGGGAAGCTTGGCGGGGCGGCATAAGTGTGGCAAGGAGTGACGCCACAGATGGCAAGGAGGTACAGCCATGTTGCTAGCGTACCGGCTCGTGAAGCTGATCGAAACACATTCGGATGAACTGGCGGCGGGACTGATAGAGAAACTCCGGCACGACCCCAAGACATGCCATTACGGTGCCGAGCCCAGCCAGGAATTTGCGGAAAAGGTCACCGAAGTTTATCAGCACCTGGGCGAGTGGTTGCTGGGACGTACCGAAGGCGATATTGAGCGCCGGTATATTGAAATCGGGCAACGCCGCCGAGCGCAGGGCGTGGAGTTGAGCCAGTTGATCTGCGCCATTAACCTGGTCAAAACCCACCTGCTCGAGTTCTTGAAAAACGAAAATGTTGTGCAGCAGCCTGTCGAACTGCTCGGGGAGATAGAAGTCCTGGAATTGCTGGAACGATTTTTCGACCGGGCGATTTACTACGCGGCGGTCGGCTACGAGCGGTCGGGGAAAGCGCAGTGCGCGTCCGCCTGTTGAAGGTCTTAATAATGAAGTGCTTTATAAGTCAGGCCCCTTAATACACTCTCATAGGCTAGTTTGGGGAAGGAACACAGCAATCATGGCGTGGCAAGAAGAATACAAGCGTAAAGTGACAACGGCCCGTGAAGCAGTTCGCGCGATCGAGTCGGGCATGCGGGTCTACATTCACGCGAACAGTGCATACCCACAGCACCTGGTCGATGCGATGACAGAGCGCGCTCCGTTCGTGCGCGACGTTGAAGTGGTACACCTGCTGGCCGATGGGCGAGCCACCTATGCGGAACCCGGGTTGGAGAAGAGTTTCCGCCACAATGCAATCTTCATGGGGGCGAACATCCGCACTGCTGTAGCAGACGGCCGCGCAGATTGCGTTCCAATCCACCTGAGCGAAATTGAAGGCCTCTTCACCAGCGGTCAGATGCCAATCGATGTAGCGATGATCCAGGTCTGTCCGCCGGATTCCCACGGTTTCGTGTCCTTGGGCGTCGCGGTTGAGACGACGCTGACCGCCGCCAAGTGCGCGCGCTACGTCATTGCCCAGGTGAATGAACACATGCCGCGTACGTTCGGCAACACGTTCCTGCACGTCGAGGAGATCGACGCTTTCGTCGAGCACTCGGAGCCGCTGCCCGACCACCACAAGCCGGAGATCACCGATGTTCACCGGGCCATCGCTAAGAACTGTGCTTCTCTGATTGAAGACGGCGCAACCCTGCAGACTGGCATCGGCGGCATCCCCGACGCTATTTTGCCGTACTTGACCGACCGGCGGGATCTCGGTATTCATACGGAGTTGCTGAGCGACGGCGCAATTCCACTCATTGAAGCGGGCGTCATCAATTGCCGCCGCAAGACATTCCATCCAAACAAGATCGTTGCGGGATTTCTGGTCGGCACCAACAAGATTTATCAGTTCGCTCACAACAACCCGCTATTCGAGTTCCACCCGAACTGCTACGTTAACGATCCGTTCAATATCGCGAAGAACGACAACATGGTCGCGATCAATTCGGCGGTTGAGATTGATCTCACTGGACAGTGCTGCTCGGACTCCGTTGGGCCGCGGATCATCAGCGGTTTCGGCGGGCAGGTCGACTTCATCTACGGCGCCTCGCGTGCCAAGAACGGCAAGCCGATCATTGCGCTGCCCTCGACAGCGAAGAACGATGCCGTCTCGAAGATCGTCCCGATGCTGCAATCGGGCGCGGGCGTGGTCACGTCGCGTGCCCTGGTGCACTACGTCGTAACTGAGTTCGGCATCGCGTACCTGCACGGGCGCAACATTCGGCAACGCGCCGAGGCGCTGATTCAGATCGCGCACCCGAAGTTCCGCAATGAGCTTCACGCGCACTGCGAAAGAATGAAGTGGTTCACCCGACCCGTGGCGGCAACTGTCGCTGCGGGTGTGTAGAAGTCAGGTGAGGCGGGCTGCGGCCCGCCTCAATCGCCGGCGCACAGCCGGTCGCTGCGAAGAGGAGATGCCGGCGCTGAAACCCGACGCTGGCGCTACC
>JAEZPW010000019.1 GCA_023441255.1 Acidobacteriota bacterium | reverse complement strand
CCTCGGAATGACAAGAAGCAAACAGGATTACAGCGCGCCGGCAGTGGGTGCGATCACCAATTCGTCAACGGAGGCTTCGGGCGGAAGTGAAAGGGCGTTGACTAGTGCGGTGGCTACGGTTTCAGGGCGCATCATGCGGTCGCGCGGCGCGGTGGGCCAGAAGGTGTTCCAGATGTCGGTATCGGTGGCGCCGGGCATGAGCGAGATGACCCGAATGCCACGGGGGCGCAGTTCCTCGCGGAGGGCGTCCGTGAAGCCCTTGGCACCGTGTTTCGCCGCGATGTAGCCGGCCTGAGAGGCAAAGGCGCGGGTAGCCGCAACGGAGAGGTTGTTCACGATAGCTCCGCCGCGATTGAGGATAGGCAAGGCCGCCTGCGTACACAGGAACGTGCCGGTCAGGTTGGTGTCGATGACGTCGCGCCAGTCGTCAAGCGAGAGCTCTTCGACGGGGGAAGCCGGGTGAGCGCTCCCGGCGTTGTTGATCAGGAAGTCGATTGTGGTGTAACGATCGCGGACGGCGCGGAAGAAATCGCGGACCGAAGGCTCACTGCGCACGTCGCACTCGTGGACAAGCACGCGAACGTCGTTCGTATCCGCTAGTTCCTGTTCCGGAATGAACTTGGTGTCACGAGCGCAAAGGGCCAGGCCGCACCCGGACGCGGCAAGCCGGTGTGCGATGGCGTATCCAATGCCGCGGCTGGCTCCGGTCACAACGGCAATCTTGTTCAGCAGTGGTCGGTCGTTCATGCGTTGCTCTTGCGGTTGGATGTGCCGTTGGGGTCAGGGTTCGCCAGGGCGAGTGACAAGATGATGCTTCGGGTAGGGGTTCCTCGTCGCTTCGCTCCTCGGAATGACAACATTCGAAAAAGTCACAGGCTCTTGGCATGACAAAAAGTCACACTCAGGACCACTCCCCGGAAACACGTTTAGAACCCGTTTTGCGATTTCGTCCTGATCAGCTGCAGAAACTCCTCGCGAGTTTTCTGCGTGTGGAAGACCCCTCGCATTGCCGATGTGACGGCGGCCGAATGCTGTTTCTCGACGCCACGCATCATCATGCAGAGATGGCGCGCCTCAATGACCACGCCGACGCCCTGTGGTTCGATCGCGGACTGAATGGCATCGGCGATCTGGGTTGTCAGGCGTTCCTGCACCTGCAGGCGGCGCGCGAATACTTCGACGAGCCGCGGGATCTTGCTGAGGCCGATCACCTTGCCCTTGGGAATATAAGCCACGTGGACCTTGCCGAAGAACGGCAGCATGTGGTGTTCGCACATGCTGAACATCTCGATGTCCTTGACGATGACCATCTCGTCGTAGTCCACGGTGAAAAGAGCGCCGTTCAGGACTGTCTCGGGATCCTGATTGTAGCCCGTGGTCAGGTATTCGAGTGACCGCTGCACGCGACCGGGCGTGAGCGACAAGCCCTCGCGCTCGGGATCCTCACCGAGGCGAACAAGCATCTCTTTCACGAGTTGTTCAAAAGTGGCGCCGGTAAGCGATACCGGCTCGATTGCCTGTTTCATCGTTGTTTTCTTTCCATTCATGTTATTCACGGCCAATGCCGTCGAACAACTGCGCGCTCGAGCAAGGCTTGCCCGGGCGCCCACAACAGACCTCAGTCTCGGATATCCCCGCCGCCGGCATACTCGAACGAATTCTGGCTGGTCTCCTCCAGCTTCACACTTTCCAGATGGGCCGCTGTGAATTCTTGCTTCAGGATGCTGAATATCTCCGTCGCAACGTTTTCACTTGTCGGCACAATGTCCTTGAACTCGGGAAGGACATTCAAATTAACGTGGTCGAAGCGTTCGAGAACGTGCTGTTCCACGGCTTCGTCCAGGTCGGTCAAGTTGCATACCATGCCGGTCTGCGGGTCGATGCGACCGCTGACCGTAACCTCGAGGGCGTAATTGTGCCCATGGCCGTGCGGATTATTGCACTTGCCGTAGGTCGCCCGGTTCTCGTCGGCTGATAGTTCTTCATTATGCAGCCGATGCGACGCAGAGAAGCAGTACCGCTTCGTGAGATACGCTTTCATTCCTCTCCGTAGTAGTCCACGAACAGATCGGCGGTTTCGTAAACACGGACGCGGTGCAATTGCGCCAGGTTCAGCTTAGGTTCCAGGCGTTTCCAGATGCTTACCGCGATATTCTCGGTGGTCGGGATCTGGGTGGCGAACTCCGGCACTTCCTTGTTCAGAAAACGATGATCGAGAACCTCAAGCACCTCACGGCTCATGATGTCTTTGAGCTCCTTGAGATCCATGACGAAGCCAGAGCGCTGGTCGATGTCGCCTTTGACGGTCACCTCAAGGATGTAATTGTGCCCGTGACCGTTAGAGTTGTTGCACTTGCCGAAGATGCGGCGGTTCTCTTCATCCGAAAGCTCTGGATTGTGGTAGTAGTGCGAAGCTGAAAATTCAGATTTTCGCGTCAGATAGATCATTCGTTTTGAGTTACCGCTCACTCCTTGCTTCAAGCTTGGGCGGCCGATCGGCGCAGCACCATCACTGTAAGGTCATCTGTCATCGGCGCGCCCGACAAGAACTTCGTCAGTTCAGTCAGGCAGCAACGCGCGACGTCCTTCGGCGCGAGCTTACTGCAGGTGCGCAGCAGCTCCAGCAGGCGCTGCGGGCCGTATTCTTCATCCAGCGGATTACGTGCTTCCGTAAGTCCGTCGGTGTAGACCACGATCGATGCACCCGGTTTCAGATACATGCGGCACGTGGAAAACTGCCCTTCACAGAAGAGGCCCAGCGGCAACCCGGTCGCGCCCAGGGTCGTTACACCGTCTTCCTGCAATATGATTGGCGGAAGGTGCCCGGCGTTACAGATCTCGATCTCGCCGGAAGCATGAGCGAGTCCGCAGAGCAGCGTCGCATAGAACGAACTTATCGTGTTCTCGCAGAATACACGGTTGGCTCGCGACACGAGTTCCTGGAGCGGCATGCCCGGCGTGTAGACGGAGCGAAAGATGGCGTGCAGGTTCGACATGAGCAGCGATGCGGCGACGCCCTTGCCCGAAACGTCGCCTGCAAGGAACAGCAGTGAACCAGATCCGTTATGCTGTACCGGAATGAGGTCGCAATAGTCGCCGCTCACAACGCGCGCAGGCTGGTACTGGTAGTGCGCTTCCCATCCCGATGCCGTGATGTCGCGCTTCGGAAGCAAGCCGGATTGGATCTCCATGGCCAGTTCGAGGTCCTGCTGCAGCGCTGAACGCTGGTCCGGCGTCAGGTCTCCGAGACAGAAGCGAACGAGGGGATCGGCCATCAGGCGCTCGGGCTCGATCGGGTCGTGACAGGCTTCGCAGAGCCCGAAGGTTCCCTGCTCAATGCGGTGTAAAGCTTCATCCACCTCTTCCAGCAAATGCTGCAAGCGAGCAGCGTCGGGAACGGTCTGCATTGCGGACTGCAGCCGGTCGCGCCGGCCCATAAGTTCCGCCCTGAAAATGCTGTTGTCCATCTCAGCCATGACTTGCCCCCGAGGAATGGGTCGCCGGTTCGGCCAACGTTCCCGAACCTTTGTACCGTCTGCCTTTCCAGCGCACAATTCCCTTCTTATGTGAGATTCGGGACCGCAATAAAAGATACGAAAAGAACGGCAGGCCCAAGGGCGCCAGAATGATCGAAATGGTTCCAAAATGGGCCCTTCGAACGCGCAGAAACACCTTTGCAATGATAGCTATTGAGACACACGCCGCCGCCGTGGCGACCGCCAGGCGTCCAGATGCAAATGCCAAGCCCGCCACAGAAGCTGCTCCGAAAATCGACACGAACTCAGCAGCGCGGGCGACTGCCAGTCCTGTTACAGACGGAAACAGAAGGGCCAGGTTCTTCGTCCAGCCTTCGCGCATCTGGGCAACGCTGCGGTACATTCTGGTTCGAACGATGTCTCCGCCGAAGCGGAACCTGATTTTGTGGCCCGAACGCTTAAGCCGCCGTGCAAGGGCGACATCCTCAAGCAGGTCTTCGGCAACCGACGCATGACCGCCTACAGCCTGGTAAGCCTGACGAGTGAGGAGCAGGAACTGTCCGTTCGCGGCAGCGACCGGCGAGGCTGGGTCGCTAACCTGCGCCGGTTTGTAGGTGCAAGCCAGTTCAGCGAAAATGAGGGGCATGACGGCCCGCTGCACGATTCCGCTGACTTCCTGTTCCGGTGAAAAGGAGAGAACGGCGACCTCGTGCGAATGCGCTTCCTCAAGACTGCTGGACAGAGATCCGGGCTTGTGCGTGGTGTCGGCATCGGTGAACAGCAGCCAGGCCCCGCGCGCGATGCGAGCACCCGTGGCACAAGCATTGGACTTGCCTGTCCAGCCCGCCGGCAGCGGATCGGCTGCGATCACGCGTGTCGGAAAGAAACTCTGAGCGATGGATGCGGTGCGGTCCGATGAGGCGTCGTCGACGACGATGATTTCGTAGGTGAGCCCTTCCGGTGTGGTTAGGATCGCCTCTTCGGCAGCACCCGCATTGAGCGGTCCGTTCGGCTTCGCCTGGGCAACCAGCGACTCGAGGCAGCTACCGATGGAAAGCTCTTCGTTGCGGGCTGGGATAATCACCGATAGCAGCGGCTCATTCCCGGAAGACCCAGAGCGGCTTGTGGCTGGCTTGTCCGCCATGCAAATAGGTATTATAGATTTTGTGAACCGCTCCCGTTTGCTGCTCGTTTCGCTCGCTGCTCTTGTCGTGCTGGCCGGTTGCTACAGCGGCTCGCGCCCCCCGCGAATCGGCAGCAAAGCCCCCGACTTTACCGTAAAAGACGCCGACAAGACCGTCACGCTGTCGCAGTACTCAGGGAAGCCGATTCTGCTGAACTTCTGGGCCACGTGGTGCCCGCCATGCATCGAGGAAATGCCGTCGCTGGTGCAGTTGCAGCAGCGAATGCAGGGCAAGGTTACGGTGATCGCCGTCAGCACGGACGTTGACGACGCGGCGTACCACCGCTTTATTCAGACGCACAACGTGGACCTGCTCACGGTGCGCGACGGCGACCAGAAGAGCAACACCCTTTACGGTACCTACAAGTTCCCTGAAACGTACGTGATCGATTCCAAGGGGAACATCCGCCGCAAGTTCATCGGCCCAGTGAATTGGAACGACCCACAGATCGCAGAGTACCTGAACGGGTTGTAAGCAGAATGGCAGATGGATGATGGTAGATGGCGGATGTCACAGCCAATCTGCGGTGTCCTTACGTTCCTGTACTGCCTCACAGCTTAGCGTTTCTCAGCCGCAGCGCATTCGTGATCACTGAGACTGAACTGAAGCTCATTGCTGCGGCGGCGATGATCGGGCTCAACAGTATGCCGAAGAACGGGTACAGAACTCCCGCGGCTATCGGCACACCGAGAGCGTTGTAGGCCAGCGCCCAGAAGAGGTTCTGCTTGATGTTGCGCATCGTGGCCTGGCTGAGGCGGCGTGCGCGTACGATGCCGCGGAGATCGCCTTTGAGCAGCGTGATGCTGCTGCTTTCCATCGCAACGTCGGTGCCTGTGCCCATGGCGATTCCTACCTGCGCCTGGGCCAGAGCGGGGGCGTCGTTAACGCCGTCCCCGGCCATGGCGACCGTGCGCCCTTCCTGCTGAAGGCGCTTCACAACTTCCGACTTGCGCTCGGGCAGGACTTCGGCTTCGAACTCGTCGATGCCGAGCTTCTGCGCGACGGCACTGGCGGTGGCGCGGTTGTCCCCCGTGAGCATCCGCACATGCATGCCGGAAGCCTGGAGTTCGCGGATGGAATCGGCAGCCCCACGCTTGATGGGGTCGGCCACTTCGAGCCAGCCAGCAATTTTGCCGTCCACAGCGATGTACATTCGGGTGTTGGCCCCGTTTGCCGGCGTTTCGGGGAGCGGAACGCCGATTTCCTTCATGAGACGCTCGTTGCCCGCCGCGACTTCCCTTCCTTGAACAACGCCGCGAACGCCTCTTCCGGTGAGCGATCGAAAATCGCTCGCCGGCACCAACTCGATTCCGCGCTCCCGGGCTGCATTGACGATGGCTGACGCCAGCGGGTGTTCGCTGCCCCGCTCAAGGCTGGCAGCAAGGCGTAGCAGTTCTTCTTCACGCATTTCGTTCAGCGGCGTGACGGAAACTACTCTCGGTTTGCCCTCGGTCAGCGTCCCAGTCTTATCGACAACGAGCGTGTCGGCGCGGCCAAGAACTTCGAGAGCTTCGGCGTTACGGACGAGGACTCCGGCGCGCGCGCCGCGGCCGGTGCCGACCATGATGGCCATTGGCGTAGCCAGGCCGAGAGCACACGGACACGCGATGATCAGGACGGCGACAGCGTTTACAAGCGCGTGGGCAAGTCGCGGTTCAGGGCCTACGACGGCCCAAACGATAAAGGTGACGACTGCCGAAACGACCACCGCCGGCACGAAGTACGCGGAAACGCGGTCGGCGATGCGCTGAATGGGTGCTCGGCTGCGCTGTGCGGCGTTCACCAACTGCACGATCTGCGACAGCAGCGTCTCGCTCCCGACCCGTTCGGCGCGCATGACGAAAGAACCTGTGCCGTTGACGGTGGCGCCGATCACGCGGCTATCCTTGCCCTTTTCCACGGGTATCGATTCACCCGTGATCATCGATTCGTCGACGGAACTTGCACCCTCGACGATGAGGCCGTCCACCGGAACTTTCTCACCGGGACGGACGCGCAACAAATTGCCCGGCTGGACGGTCTCAAGCGGCACATCCTGCTCGCTGCCATCCGGGCGGACGATGCGCGCCATTTTAGGGCTCAGGTCAAGCAGCGAGCGAATAGCGGCACTGGTACGGCTGCGCGCACGCAATTCCATGACCTGTCCTAGCAGGACAAGCGCAGTGATAGCGGCGGCGGGTTCGTAATAGACCTCAGCGGCACCGTGCTGCAGGAACGCCGGCGGAAGAATATGCGGCCAAATGGTCGCGACGGCGCTGAAGACGTAGGAGACGCCCACGCCCAGTCCGATCAGGGTAAACATGTTGGGGCTGCGGTTGACGAACGACGCCCAGGCGCGCTGAAAGAAAGGCCATCCGCACCAGAGAACTACCGGAGTCGCAAGCGCGAATTCGATCCAGGCCACTAGCCGGGGAGAAAGCGCATGCGCCAACGGCCCCATGTGCAGCATTGCGAGTGTAACCAGCGGCACAGTGAGCACGACGCTGATCCAGAAGCGGCGCGTCATGTCGCGCAGTTCCGGGTTGTCTTCCTGTACTGTGACCGTGCGCGGTTCCAACGCCATGCCGCAGATCGGGCAACTGCCAGGCTCGGAACGAACGATCTCCGGGTGCATTGGGCATGTGTACTCGGTTCGCGTAGCCGGAGGTGTTATGGTTTCCGGCTCGAGGGCCATGCCGCAGGAGGGACATGCTGCCGGACCCTTGCTGCGCACTTCCGGGCACATCGGACAAACGTACCAACCGTCGCCCTTCGATGCGGTTCGCAGGTCAGCTTCGCGGACCGAGGGGGCTGATACCAGCGGCGCGCCGGCGATCTGCACCACGGGGGGTCTCATCATGCCTTCTGGTCGATAGTTCGGGTCGAGGTATCGGGCGGGATCTGCTTCAAATTTCCGTCGGCATTGATCGCTGCAGAAGTAGAACGTGCGACCGTCGTGAACCGCGCTGCCGGCGGCCGTTGCGGGCACGACGTCCATGCCACACACCGGATCCTTGACTGCGGCCGGACTGGCAGTTCCCTTCTGCGGTTGGGCCCCAAGCCGCACGAGCGGTTCCTTTTTCGGCATGCCCTTCGGTCCGGCACGGAGCACACCGTCGGGATCTGCACTGAACTTGGCCGCGCATCCCTTGCAGCAGAAGTAGTACGTGCGGCCGTTGTGGTCGACGGTTGCGGCCGCCTTCGCGGGATCAACGGTCATGCCGCAAACGGGATCGGTATTCAGTTGTGCGGCGGTCGTGGTTGGTTCAGACATGCAAAACCTCGGTGTGGTTCAAAACGTCAGTGGGAATATTTGTAAAAGAGATCGAGAAGCTCGTCATACATGGCCCGAGCCTGCTCGGGGTCGCCCTTGCGGATGGCGCTAGACGCGCAGTGCTGGAGATGATTTCGCATCAGTTCGCGGCCGACGCTGCGCAGCGCCTGCTGGACAGAGGAAATCTGCACCAGTATGTCGGCGCAGTAGCGTTCCTCTTCGACCATCCGGGCTAGGCCGCGGATCTGTCCTTCTATTCGGTTCAGGCGGCGCAAGTTCGCGGCCTTCAACTCTGGATCGACGGCGAGAGCATGCCGCTCGTTATCGCCCTTTTGATCGGAGCAGGTCTCATTCGTACAGCGCGCCTGCGAATGGGTCTTGTCAGCCATGTGATATACCCCAGGCGGGTATTCTGGAAGGATACTATACCCCTACCCGGTATGTCAAATCGGGACTGCTTTGCCCTCCAGCGGTCGCTGTATTAGATTCTCGTTGGAAGCTTCTTTGGAATTTGGGGACGAAGGACAATCTATGACCGCACTAGACGTGGTTTTCCGATACGGAAGTACACCGGGCGAGAGTCAGATGCGAGCGTTGGACAATGTTTGGGAAGTGTACGGGATAAGGCGTATTCAGCTAGACGAGAAGGACAAGACGATTCGCATCGAGTATGACGCGACTCGCATGAACGAGGCGGTAGTCGCGGGATTGCTGCGACGGGCGGGCATAGATGTACTGGAAAAGGTAGCCCTGGTGTGAAGCGTGTGACGATTCCGAGGAATCTCTAGCGGGAAAAGGGTGTTGATGGAGTAGGGGTTCCTCGCTTCGCTCGGAA
>JAEZPW010000446.1 GCA_023441255.1 Acidobacteriota bacterium | reverse complement strand
GACCCGTCCCCACACAACCGCCGTCGAAACGAAAGTCGTTCCCGGGCTGCAATCTCAAGCCGCCGGGTCCAACGCTCCCGACGGTGCCCCATATCTGCCTGCCTTTGGCAGATGTGGGTCCGAAACTCCCGCCCACGGCCACGGCCTCGACCTGCCGCTGCCTTCGCGGTGGGTACCGCGAACTCTGTTCGCTCTCATACAGCTCATGTACCTGGTGTTCTACGGCGTAGCACTGGTCAAGCTCGACGCCATCCCGGAGATCGCCGGCGACTTCCTCGGGCGCGCCAGCGTGGTGGTGATTCCGCTCGTACTGGTCACGGCGGCGATCGGCATCGCGTTGCGCCTTTACCTCGTCACCGCCGTTTCTTTCGACTTCAGGCCGCTCGGGGAAAAATTCCGCCGGCTGTTTCCGCTCGTGCTTCCGCTCGGCCAGTTGTGGGCGCTGTCGCCCTTTCTGATCGCCGCGCATATAGGCGTCGGAGGCGCGTTCGCCGCCTGTGCCGCGCTGCTCTACGTCCCGTTCTCGGAACGCACTCTCATTAAGATGGGCTACCGCTATTGAAGAATCGAACGGTCATCTGGCGGAACCTGCAGTGTCCCGGAAGCGAGCATTGCGAACTGTGTTGTAAGCGAGCAGGGTGGCTGCTGAAAGGCAGCGTCATCGCCGCGCTGGATGGCGCTCGCCCGATGCTGGCCGAGTATGAGGTCGAATGCGATGAAGACTGGCAGACGCTGCGCGTGAACGTGGTTCGACGCATCGGCAGCGACTCGCGCTCGGTTAGGCTCACGAACGACGCTGGCCGTTGGCGCACTGCCGAGGGCGATCTGCCCGCTCTCGCCGGCTGTATGGACGTGGATCTCGGTGCAAGCCCGTGCACCAACACTCTGCCGATCCGGCGACTGAACCTGGCGGTGGCACAAACGGCGAAGGTCACGGCCGCATGGATCAGGTTCCCCAATCTCACCATCGAACCGCTCTCGCAGGCTTACACGCGCCTTGCTCCGGACCGCTATCGATACGAAAGCTCGACCGGCTTCTCGGCCGAGTTGACCGTCGATGACGAAGGACTGGTGACGGTCTACCCGGGCGGATGGGAGAGAGTCGCGGTGCTGTAACCCTGTTCTCCGTGTGTCATCCCGAGCGAAGCGAGGGACCTGCTTTTTGCTCAGACCGCCGAGTGGCCCGGGGTGGAAAAGTCCGGCTCCTCTCTCAAGCGTTGGGCTACTGCGTTCTGCGCTGTTATTGTCCCGTTCTGGGATAGAGAGCGATAAGCCCTCCCTTGAAAATGTGATCCTTCAACTGGTCTGGTTCAGTTGGGGCGCGTGGAAGTTGGGTTCGAGAATGACTTTGTGGCCGAGTGCTTCTAAGCGTTTCACAAGCCGCCTCGTCGTCCGCAACACGTTGTGCTTGTCAAAGTAATCCGGTCCGAGGTCTTCATATGTCGTGCCGCGCTGGAGCATATGGAAGCCGGCCGTGAGTATGGAACTGGCTACGGCGATGAGCGCACGTTTCGGACCGCGGAGCGCAGCGAGCCGCCGAAACTGCGCTTGTAGATAGGTGCCCTTGGTTTTGGAGGCGGCCCAAGCCGCTTCGCACAAGGCGCCCCGAAGCCAGCGATTGCCGTCGCGCGTTGTACCGCTCTTGCGTTTGCCAGCGCTCTTGTTGTTGCCCGGACAGATGCCCGCCCAACTGACCATGTCCGCCGCCGAAGGAAACGGAGCAACCGTGGGGCCGACTTCGGCGACCAGCACCCAGGCCAGACGCTGCTTGACTCCGGGCACGCTCAGCCAGGCATCGACCGCCGTCTGAAAAGGGCCCATGCGTTGCTCGATCTCTTGCTCGACACGCGCGATCTTGGCCTCGACGTGATCGAGGTCCTCGATGAGTTCCGTAAGCAGCAGGCGGTGATGCGGCAGCATGCAGCCGTCCAGTGCGAGTTCGAGAGCCGGGATCTTTTTGCGCAACTGCATCTTGGCCATACGGGCGATGCGCACGATGTCGGTCTCTCCCTGCGCCAAGGCTCGCAGCATGGCCATGCCGCTCACGCCCAACACATTCGTGGCAACGGAGGCCAGCTTGATGTTGCATTGTTCGAGTAGCTTCTGAACGCGATTGGCGAGTGCCGACTGATACTGCACCAGCTTGGTGCGGTAGCGCGTAAGATCGCGCAGCGCCCGCACCTCGGCGCTAGGGACGTAGCTGCCCTCAAGGCGACCGTCCTGCAGCAACTCGGCGATGCGCTGCCCGTCCTTGATGTCGGTCTTCTTGCCGCGTACTGCCTTGTAGTGTTCGGGATTAATGAGGATGAGCTTGAGGTCGTATTGTTCGAGGACGTTCCAAACGGGCATCCAGTACACGCCCGAGGCCTCCATCGCAACCACCGTGACATCGAGTTCCCAGAGCCACTGCGCCAGCGCACGCAGTTCCTGGGTCATCGTTCCGAACAGCCGCTTCTGCGTAACGCAGTCGCCGTCCGCTGTTTCGGTGATCACGCAGGCCGCAATCATCTTCTTGTGTACATCGAGGCCGCAGCAGTTGCGATGGACTCTCATGGCACTTCTCCTTTACCACCGGCGAAGACGCCTGCACTTAAAGAGTCTCCCTTTCGAACTCTCCTCTCGGAGGTATCACTTCGTTGTTCCTACCGCGTCCGGCACCAACCTGTTACGCGGGCTCAACGATCCGCACCACTGGCTTACTCCGGGCTCGCTCGCCGATGGGACACCATTGTCCCGCAGCACACAACCATTTTCATGCCTCGTTGTGACCATCAAAATGGTCATGCCCACCTGTTATCGTCCACAAACAGCTTTACAGGAGCAATTTCTTAAGCAAGGGTGTCTGTTAGCTTAGACGGGACATTATGAACTGGCGACGAGGTTTTGCGTTCGCATTGTTGCACTTGAGCTTGGCCGT
>JAEZPW010000334.1 GCA_023441255.1 Acidobacteriota bacterium | reverse complement strand
GAATTTAGCCCAGCACGCAGTGCTGGGTAGAAGCCGACGAGACGATCAAGTGCCGGAGGCACGCCGGAAGCGCATTTCCGCCGTGCCTCCGGCACTTGCATGCTTACATGCGCTATCCCCGGATTTCATCCGGGCTAAATTAGTTCCGTCCCTCGCGGGACGAAGCCGCTTGCGAGATTCCATCGAGAACCGGACAAACCGGAACAACGTATTGAAATTCCACATACAGGCAGGTCGCGGATTATCCCGCGCGACGTCCCAGTCGCTCCCGATATCCGGGGCTGACCAGTTCGAGGTACTCAGGATTTGCCCGGATGAACGCTGCGATGAAACTGCATGCGGGGATGACACGCAAACCCGACTCGCGGGCGTATCCGAGTCCGGCGCGGGCAAGTTGGGCGCCGTGGCCACGTCCCTCAAACGGCTCAGGCACCTCCGTGTGCGTGAAGGTTATGAGGTCGCCATCAAGCTCATACTCGAGAACAGCCACTTGGCCCTCAATCTCGAGCTCAAAGCGAGATTCACTCTTATTGTGAGTCACAGCCATGACCGTTAGATGCGAGACCAGGTCAGAAAAGGACATCCAGCAGCTACTAAAAATCTGGTTCACGTTCTTCAGGATCGCGCCGCCCCAACGGCGCGCTTTTCGGGCACCAACGGCAGGCCGACGCGTCTCATCAACTCTGTGAACTCTGGATACGATCGAAGCCCATCCAACATAGGATTGACCGCAAAGAAAACGCGCCAGCCGTCGCGGGCTTCAACCTCTTCTGTGAGCCACTCGAGCGCCGTGGCGTGTTCGCCGAGAGCCAAATAGACGACCGCGGTCCAATATGGCGCAATCCACATCGTCTCTCGAGCAGCCAGGACATCCTTGAGCACGGAGCGTGCCTCGTCCGTTTCGCCGTTGAGCGCCAGTGCGCGCGCCAGGCTCGCCCTGATCGCAGGACTCATTGCGTTATGCTTCACGGCCATACGCTGGGCCGCGACGGCCTTCTGGTATTGTCCCAGCGCTTCATACACCCAGCCCAGGCACGAATGGCCAATGCTGAATCCCGCGTCCATCTCAAGGTTGCGCAGCCACCGCTCCAGCGCCTTGTCGTACTGTCGGCTGAAGTAGTAATTGCACGCCAAGACATTGGCCGCGAAGGGCGAAAGGGGATCGAGAGAGCACGCCCGCGACGAAGCTTCGATGGCCTCTTCGTGCCGCGCAAGCACCGTCAGCAGGTGCGCGTAGCCCTCATAGGCCGTGTTGGAACTGGGGTTGAGTTCGATGGCCCTCAAGAAGCTTGCTTCGCTCCCCGCCCAATCGGCGTCGTACAGCATCCGTGACCATCCCAGCGCAGTATGTGCATCCGCAAGGTCGGGGCAAAGGCGAAGGGCCTCGGAAGCTTCTGTAACCGTCAAATTGTTGATGACGTCAGGCGGGAGGACGCCTTGCGCGCTCATCCCCATGTAGACCTTGGCCAGTGAACCGTGGGCCGGCGCAAAATTGGGATCGGCCTTTATGGCCTCCTGAAACAAGTCGATCGCCTTGCGAAATCCTTCCGCCGTCCACTTGCTTGCGAAGAAGCAACCACGCAGGTATTTCTCGTACGCGATGGGACTTGTCTTGAAGCGGCGAGCGGAGATCTCCGGGGCCGTCAGAACGGTCACGATCGATCGTGCGATCCTGTTCGTGATGTCGTCCTGTATGTCGAAAATGTCGCCCCGAGGGCGCGAATACGAGTCTGCCCAGACGATCGCCTGATCGCGCGTGTGTATCAGCATCGCGGTAATCTTCACCGTGCGCCGCTTCAGCGCAACCGTGCCGCCAAGGGCGTAGTCGGCGTTGAACTCGCGGCCGATTTCGGGAAGGGCCTTGCCGCTCCTTTTGTATTGCAGGGTCGAGAACGGCGCGATGATGCTGATCTGCCGCTGTGTGTGCCCCAGCAACGAGATCATCTGCTCGGTCAGGCCGTCGGCGAAATATTCCTCTCCCTCTGCGCCCACATTGACGAAAGGCGCGACGGCGACGCGCAAGGACGCAGTCCTGGACGGTGCCCGTCTGGGCAATGCCGGTTGTGGCTCGGCCAATAACCGGTAGCCTTTCTCGGTGGTTGCGATCAGCGTCGGATTCTTCGCGTCGTCCGCAAGTGCAATCCTCAGCTTTCGAAGAGCGGTGTTCAGAGACAGGCGCTTCTCGACGTGCGTGTCGCCCCAGACCTTTCCATAGATCTCCTCGCGCGTCACCTGTCTCGGTGCGCGCCTCAGCAACAGCGCCAGTATCCGAAACGGCTTGTCCTGCAATGGGATCTTGATGCCTTGGCGGAACAACTCACCTGAACGGAGGTCGGCTTCAAAGTGCGCGAAACGAATACGAGTGTCGCAGCGGCCCATGGATCAGTTCCTCGTCGCACGCCCCCGACCAAACAAACATCGTTGATCGTAAGTAGCTGGATTGTAAATAGCGCATCAGAACCGTTCCACAGCAAAGCAAGTCGCTTTTCCCTCCGTTCAACCAGCGGCAGGACACTTTTTACTGACAGGAAAGTAGAGTTTCGCGCTTCGAGCCTCGAAACGCGATACCCGAATCTCCCAAATCGTCGGGCCTGCTTGTGCTTTTCGAGAGGGAGTCTTACTGCCGCTCGATCGCGTCCTTCGCCACCTTGTATATGTCGGTATTCTGGATGGATCGCCCCAGCCGCTCGCTTCCCGGTCCCTGGCTCCACACCGGAACATCCGTTCCCGTGTGGCCCTTGGTCGTCCAACCGGGAGTGAACGCGCCGAGAGCCGAGATGTCCTCGTCGCCCTTGAGGCTGAAACCGCCGGTCTCATGGTCGGGCGAGATCACAACGAGCGTCTGGTCCTTGCGCCCGGGCACGGCATTGATCCAATCGAGCACGGCCTTCACCGCCTCATTGAATGCGAGCAACTCACCCGTCTGGTACTCGAGGTTGTTGGCGTGATTGCCCCAGTCCACCTGGGACCCCTCGATCATCACAAAGAACCCTTTCGGGTTGCGCTCAAGCAGGTGCAGGGCGGCTTTCGTCATTTCGGGCAGGCGCGGTTCGCCGCTGTCCGGCTTTCTTTGGTATTCCGGCGTCATCCCATCAGGCGCGAACAGCCCGAGCAGCCGAGCCGGGGATTTTTCTACAGCGCGCTCCAGGTCAACCTTGTTCGTCGCCAGCGTGTACCCAGTCGTCTGCGCCTTCGTGATGTAGTCGCCCTGCGTGCCGCATTTGTCCGGCTTGGCGGGATTCAGGGTATTTGTGCCGGCGCCGAGCAGTACGTCAGGCCGAACAGCTTCGATATACTGACGCGCTATTTCGGTCTCGCAGGCACGGCTCTTCACATGCGCGCCGCCAAAGCCCGCCGGGGTCGCATGCGTGATCGTCGAGGTCACCACCAGCCCGGTCGACATACCCTTTGTCTTCGCCAATTCGAGAAGGCTGGGATTGTTCGCACGGCCATCCTGATGCAGGCATATCTCGCCGTTGACGAACTTTTCGCCGCAGCCCATCGCGGACGCAGCCGCAGCCGAGTCGGTCACGGTGTTGTTTTCCGCATAAGTGCGTGCGTAGCCAATGTGGTCGAGAGTTTCCATCGCGAGTGGCGGCCCGCTGATGCCGTTCTTCTTGATACGGGCGGCGGCGATGTCCGCCAGGCCCATGCCGTCCGGCACCATGATGATGACGTATCTCGGAGCGTTCGCGGATTTCGCAGGCGCGGCGGTCGCCTTCCTGGAGGCAGCAAACGACGGAAACGAAAACAGCGTGAGAACGGCGAGAACAAGGACTGCGATCGTCTTTTGAGTCATGGAGGTCTCTTGAGAAAACAATATATCTCCTCAGAGGACAATGTATACGGTTACGCAGAAGCAGCGATCCCGCGCAGCGGTGTCCTCAATTCGGCCATCATCCGCGCGAACGCGTCGAGATCCAGCGATTGCGCGCCATCCGACAGTGCCCGCTCCGGACACGGATGCACTTCGATGATGAGACCATCGGCTCCGACGGCTATGGCCGCCCGCGAGACCGGCGCTATAAGGCTTGGGCGTCCGGTGCCGTGCGAGGGGTCCGCGATCACCGGAAGGTGCGACAGTTCGCGCGCGAGAGCAACGGCTGCCAGATCCATCGTGTTCCGCGTTTCCGTCTCAAAGGTCTTGATACCGCGCTCGCAGAGCACAACCTTATTATTGCCGCCGCTGACGAGATATTCTGCCGCAAGCAGCCATTCCTTCACTGTCGATGACGGCCCGCGCTTCAGCAGGATCGGTTTGTCGGCTACAGCCAGCCGGCGCAGCAGCGCGAAGTTTTGCATGTTGCGCGCGCCCACCTGCAGCATGTCCGCGTACTCGCAGATTTGGTCGACGTCCTCGGTCGCCATCACTTCAGTCACTACCGGCATCCCGGTTTCGCGCCGCACTTCGCCGAGAAGTTTTAGCGCTTCCAGCCCCAGGCCCTGAAAGTCGTAGGGCGACGTACGGGGCTTGTACGCGCCGCCGCGCAGCATGACCGCCCCCGCCTTCCTCACCGCATCTGCCGTGGTGAAAAGCTGTTCGTGCGACTCTACCGAGCAGGGTCCGGCAATGACCACGACCTCGGGACCGCCAATGTGCACGTCGCCCACTTGTACTACCGTGCGCTGCGGGTGCACCTGTTTGCTGACCAGCTTGAATGGCTGCGCAATCGGTACCACGTCGGCCACGCCCGGCGCGACCGACAGTGCTTCCAGTTCGTTACGCCGCCCGCTGCCTACGGCGGCCACGATCGTGCGCTCGGTGCCGTGAATCACGCGCGGGTTGTAGCCGGCTTCAGTTACGCGATCGATCACGTGCTGTATCTGCTGCTCGGTCGCTGCTTCGGACATGTTGATGATCATTGCTGACTCCTTCGGTTCTCAGTTCACAGTTATCAATGGTCAGTCGTCACTTCTCAGTCGCCAGTCGTCAGTTGTCAAAATCGACTGTCTGAGAACTGAAGACTGAGAACTGAAAAATTCCTCTCCAAACAAAAACCGCGACCTTTTCGGCCGCGGCTGCTGGAACTTTCTCGCGTGTGCTGGATCTACTCAGAACCTGCTACGCACGCCCGTCCCGCGCCGCGGCCCGTAAAAGGCCAGCCGGCAAAGGTAAAGGACGTAAATCGAAAAGCGTGCATATATCAGTTCCGCTGCGATGAATGTATGTGAGCGGATATGCGGCTGTCAAACCTGTGACTGGATGCCGTGAGATGATCGGGCGAAGCTGGGGATGCTTCGCCGGGAGCGCCCTAATGAATGAACTCCAGCGCGCTGCAGGTGCGTTCGATCAGTTTCCTTTGTTCAGGCAGAATGTCGAGAAACTCAAGGCCGTACTTGTAACCTGCGCGGTTGCAGACCATGGCTTTCAACTTCATAGGCTGGCTGCTGTACGGCAACGTCAGATCGACTTCCACCATGTCGCCTTTATTAAGTTCTGCGGCGACGAACGCCGCCATTCCTCCCGTACTGAGATCGTTCCCTCGGCCATAAACGGAACGCATGGTCCCGTCCACAGCCATGGTTACACGGATGCGAACGTCGAAGTCGTAGCGCTTCCATCGTCGCAACCGGCTGAGATCTGGTTCCCCATTGGCCGCCAAGGCTTTTGCCTCCTGTACCCACGCACTTTGCGTGCGCCGAATCGTAACACCCGCTAGAAAATGGTCAAAGTACAAAAGTAACTACATATCGTTACCCGAAAGATGCTCTGCAAGCGGCAGGCCGGCGGCGCCCCCCCGCACCATAGAGAGTCAACTACGCACTTCCGAAACCGACAACGGATGACGCCCCGCTCGGAATCCCGTTTCGGGACTGTGCGTGCGAAAGCCTTGATGTCGTGAGCTGTAAAGGGAAATCACGTCTGGTACTTCAACCAGATGTGATGTTATGAATTTGTGCTTAGAATGAAGGTAGAGCCTAAGCGCAATAGATTCTCATATCAGAAGGCCCTCATATGGAGTCGCCCCAACTCGGCACAGGGGTCGCGGTCAAGAACGCTGCTCTCCGACTCAAGTCTTGGCTTCTGGTGCATCCAACGATCGTCGCCGTTTCGGCTTTCGTCCTGGCCTTCATACTCATAGAAGTTCCGCCGCCGTCGCGGTTCGTGTCTTTCTTCATGGCTTTGCTTTTTGGGTGCGCGGCATATTCCCTCTGGCAGTCCTGGCTGAGGGACGTACAAGCACAAATCGAGAGCAGAAACGCAGGTCTGCAGTTGGAACAGCTTGTGCAGGAACGGACCCGCCAACTGGAAGCTGCCAACGCGCAACTTAGGGCAGAGATGGCCGAGCGCACACAGTCAGAGCAGGACCAGGATCTGATGGTGAACGTGCTGCGCCTCCTAAACCGAGGCGGTGATCTCCACGAGCTCATCGGCGAGGTGCTCGGTCTGATAAAGCGTTCCACCGGTTTTGACGCGGTCGGACTGCGGCTACAACAGGGAAACGACTTTCCCTATTTTCAGCAGCAGGGCTTTTCCGACGCATTCCTGATGGAAGAGACGTTTCTCTGCGCTAAGGGCGCGGACGGTATGCCTCTTCGCGATAGCGACGGCTCCACGGCTCTGGAATGCACATGCGGTCTGGTACTCTCCGGTCGGACAGATCCCAGAAAGCCTTGCTTTACAGCGGGAGGAAGTTTCTGGACAAACCACTCCCCGGAAATGCTGGCTCTTCCACCGCAAGCCGATCCACGCATCAACCCGCGCAACCGTTGCATTTATGGGGGCTATGAATCGGTCATGCTGGCGCCGGTGCATTCAAGACAGCAGATCATCGGCCTGCTGCAGCTAAACGATTCTCACCCCGGGCGATTCACACCGGAGCGAATCCGCTTCTTTGAAGTCTTGGCGAACAATATCGGATTGGCTCTCCAACGGCGGCAGATCGAGGAGGCGCTGCGGGAGAGCGAAAGCCGATTTCGCACCTTCTTTGATACGGTGGCGGTGGGAACCGCGGAGTTGGATGCATCCGGGCATTTCGTTCAAGTCAACGAGCGCCTCTGCCAGATTACCGGGTACAGCCCCGAGGAACTGCTCGGCATGACCATCCCAGACCTGATGCATCCAGAGGATCGCGACAGTGACAAGGAAGGGCTGGCGACGCACCTGCGAGGAGATCGTCCTGCTTACGAGATCGAAAGACGATGCGTTCGCAAAGACGGCAGTGTGGTGTGGGTGCAAGTTACGGCAGCGATGACCCGAAGCTCTGAGGGGAAGGTTCTGCGCTCGGCAAGGATCATTCAGGACATCAGCAAGCGTAAGCGGGCTGAAGAGGCGCTTCGAGTGAGCGAAGAGCGCCTTAGGGGCTTGGGCGACAACCTGCCTAACAGCACGGTCTATCAATACACGCATGAGCCGGACGGCACGCCGCGGTTTCTCTACATCAGCGCGGGAATTGAGCGCATCAACGGCGTTAAGGCAGAGGACGTGCTCAAAGATGCCAGCGTGCTCCATCGCCAATTTTTCCCTGACGAACTGGCCGCATTGATGGAGGCTGAGAAAACCTCCGCTCGTGAACTCTCGGTTTTTGAGCGTGAGGTTCAGATGCGACTGCCCGACGGACAGCTTCGCTGGATTCACCTCCTGTCCCGTCCCCGCCGTTTGCCTGATGGCCGGGTAATCTGGGATGGTGTTCAGAGTGACATCACCGAGCGGAAGCAAGCGGAACAAGCGCTACAGCGGAACGAACAGCGCTTGCGCTTAGCGCAACAGATCGCACGTGTCGGTGCTTTTGACTGGGACATCCGCACCGGCATCGAGAAGTGGACGCCCGAACTGGAGGCGCTTTACGGATTGGCGCCGGGGAGCTTTGCCGGGACACAAACCGCTTTCGAGAATCTGATCCATCCCGACGATCGGACCGAACTCCTGAGACGCGTCGAGAAGTCACTTGAGACTGGTGCGATAACAGAAGGCGAATGGCGCGTAATCTGGCCTGACGGAAGCGTGCACTGGCTGGCTGGCCGGTGGCAAGTCACCAAAGATGAGTCGGGCACTCCGGCCTACATGACTGGCTGCAATATCGACATCACTCAGCGCAAGCTGGCAGAGCAGGCTTTGATCCGCAGCGAGAAGCTAGCTTCAGTAGGGCGCATGGCTGCAACCATAGCGCACGAAGTGAACAACCCCTTGGCTGGAGCGCTTAACGCTGTGTACCTCGCCAGCACTGACCCGAACGTTTCGCCGAGCATTCGCGACCATCTTGCAATCGCCGATCAGGAGCTGCAGCGCGCCGCTCATATCACTCAGCAAGCGTTGGGGTTTTATCGTGAGAATGCCAAGCCCACGGCAGTCGCTCTGCCGAAGTTGATCAACGAAGTCCTCACAGTCTATGCCAAGAAGTTGCAACAGCGCGGCGTAACCGTTGACACTCGTTACAACTGCGGCCCCTGTCGGGAAGGGTGCGACACCTGCTTGATCGTCAGTAGCGGAGAAATGCGTCAGGTTATTTCTAACTTGCTCGGCAATGGCCTGGATGCCGTTCGTGATGGCGGGAAGATTTATATACGGGCATCACGGGGAACAAATGCGCAAGGAACTGGTGAAGATATCCACTTGTTGATCGCCGATAACGGCTGTGGTATCCGGGCAGAGAACCTCAAACGCATCTTCGAGCCGTTCTTCACGACAAAAGAGGCCGTTGGTACCGGTCTTGGGCTATGGATCACGCAGGAACTTGTTCGCAATCACAATGGAACGATCAAAGTGCGTAGCAGGAAAGACAAAGGCAGTGTCTTTCGCATAAGCATTCCAGTGGGCCCTAACAGCGCGTCCCAGACGGCGAACCCGGAGAGCGCACTCACCCAAGCTACCTCCCGTTCGAACTGAGTTGGCAAAACCCCAAAATGGATGGGGGCAGTTCCCTTGAGCGGAGTGGCGACAAAGCGCCTCAAGGGTGCGGCACCGAGCTGCTTTCGATTGCGCGATCAGGGCTGCCGGCCGCACTCGCCGTTGCATCGAATGTGGGCGCAGCCGGCGCAAGTGGGTTCGTCTTCGATGCACTCGAATTGGTCGAGCGGAGGAAGAGTTCGGCCGTAGCGCTTGGCTGCCCGTGATTCGAAGAGCCAGAGCGTCTCGCGCAGATGTTGCAGGATGGGCTGGTTGTGCGCGTCGGCCACCTGGCTGTTCAGGTGCTTCACTCGGTCGATGAGGGCGCGTATCACTTCCTGGCAGTTGGTGCCGGGGTAAAAGCTCAGATTACCGGGATAACGCGGGCCCTGGCGCTTCACGAACGTCAGCATTTCCGCGCCTTGCCGCTGGTCGCCTTCGACGTCCAGCATGTCCAGCCAATACCGGTGACCGGGATCAAGTATCCTCACTGCCAGCTCCTGTCGCACTTCGTTGCAGTTGCCGTCGCGCAAAGTTCACGGCGCAGCTGCTGTTCATCATGGTAAACGATGCGGGCGGCGTAAACGATGCGGGCGTCCACGACATCCTCTACAAGCCGCGCCTGCAGAGGATCATTTTGGTTCTACTATTCACGCGTTCTGCCATTCACTTCATCGCCACTGCTTATGATTCCGAGCAAAGCGAGGAACCCCTACGGACACATCGGTCGTGGTGCGGGTAGGGGTTCCTCGCTTCGCTCGGAATGACAAAGCACATAGAAACTCCCGCCAGGTTGCGGGCGCGAGTCGCATGAAGCCGGTTGCGCGGAGCTGTCGATCGTCATCGAAGTACGAATGCGTTGGACACCAGGTGGACGTAGCGACGATCTGGAAGACCGTCGCGGTGGCGGCGGCTTCTCGGGGCTGCGAATGGGCGGCGGGCTGGGCCTTGGAGGAATTTTGCTCCTGCTGGTGCTCAGCGTCGTATTTAAGCGGGACTTCTTCTCGCTGCTGAGCACCGACTCCGCATCGCCGGCTTACTCCCAATCGCGGCCGGTAAACGATCCGGCCGAGGAGCCGGAAGTTCAGTTCGTGTCGTTCGTTCTGGATGATGCCCAGAACACGTGGCGCGAGTTGCTGCGGCAGCGGGGCGTCGATTACCCGAACGCCAAGCTCGTGCTGTTTCGCGATTCCACGCAGTCGGGGTGCGGCTTCGCAGAGTCGGCTACCGGACCGTTCTATTGTCCGGCGGACAACAAGGTCTACATAGACCTCTCGTTCTACGACGAATTGAAGAACCGGTTCGGCGCGCCCGGCGATTTCGCCCAGGCTTACGTGCTGGCGCACGAACTCGGGCATCATGTGCAGGACGTGCTGGGCATCGACCGCGAGGTGCGCCGCGCACAACAGGCGAACCCCTCGGCACGCAACGAGCTTTCCGTCAAGCTGGAGTTGCAGGCCGATTGCCTAGCCGGGGTGTGGGGCCACTCCACGGAGCAACGCAATATCCTTGATCCCGGCGATGTCGACGAGGGTTTGCGGGCTGCGGCTGCCGTCGGCGATGATCGCCTGCAGCGCATGAGCACCGGCCACGTCAGCCCCGATTCGTTCACGCACGGAACATCGGAGCAGCGCGCGCACTGGTTCCGCGAGGGATTCGAGTCAGGAAAGATCGAGGCGTGCGATACGCTCGCGCAGAAATGAACCACAAGTTGTTCCGACACGCGGCGGAGCGTTTGCGGCAGGAGGTTTTGTCATTCCGAGCGCAGCAACCTGTCCCGGCACTTCTGTCATTCCGAGCGCAGCGAGGAACCCCTACGCCGGAACAGTGTTGCCGCCCGTAGGGGTTCCTCAACGACGACTAAAGCCACTCTTCCTTACGGCACCTCGGACTTCAGCAGTTCCACCGTCCATTGCGGGCGCACGGTGTACTCGGCGATTGCAGCCGGAATGATGGCGGCTTCGCCTCGCTGCACCAGCATGGGTTCGCTGCCCGCAACTTCGATCGCTGCGCAGCCGTCGAGCACAACGATGTTCTGCGCCGCGCGCCCCGGCTTCGACCCGAACGTTCTTGGTTGCTCAAGACTGAAGCGGTCCACCACGAATTTCTCGTGCGCGATCAGGCGCTCGTGTCCTGGGCCGATGGGTTCCCGCGGGATTCTCCCCGCCCTGGTGCGCTCCTTCATGGCTTCCATGCCCTGGCGGATATGCAGCTCGCGCGGACGTCCATAATCGTAAAGGCGGAACGTGGTATCGGAGTTCTGTTGTGTTTCGAGCAACACCGACCCTCCTCCCAGCGTGTGCACCGTTCCGGCTTCTACAAAGAACATGTCGCCTGGCTCAAGCGGCGTCCAATTCAGCAGTTCTTCCGCGCGCTTCTCATGTATGGACCGCTCGAACTGCTCCCGCGTGGTTCCCGGCTTGAGCCCGAGGGCGATCTGCGCCGTCGGCTGCGCATCGAGCACGTACCAGCACTCCGTCTTTCCGCACGGCTCGCCCAAACGTTGCGCCGTTTCATCGTCCGGGTGCACCTGCACGGACAATTTGTCCTGCGGAAAAAGGAACTTAATGAGCAGCGGATAGCGATCCGTGTCGCGGGCACTCTCGCCCACCAGCGCGCGCCCGTACTTCTTGCAGACGTCACCAAGCTTCGTTCCGGCCAAAGGTCCGTTTGCAACTTCGCAGTTGTCCCACGTTAACCAGACTTCACCGATCGACTCTTCTCCCGGATGAACGTGGAAGTCATAGATGGGCGCGAGATCGCGCGCGCCCCAGGGCCGCGGATCAAAGTAAGGCTTCATCAACAGCGGGTAGAGTTCGTGCATTTCAACTCGATTGTAGAACGTGACCCAACCGGCTGCGAAGGCAGTGAGTGATCGGTGAAAGCAGGGTAGAAAATACGCGGTTCTCGCGATACCCGCTCAAAGGAAAAGCGGCTGGTTCTCCCAACCGCTTTCCGCCGCTTCCCGCTTTCTTGCCGTTCAACGACCTCCTCTAGGCGGCCTTGTCCTTTTTCGGCGCGCACGCTGCGCAACTCGCGGTGACGTCCACGCGATTCCGGCGCAGCACGTCTTCGAAGCGCCTCATCCGGGGATGCCATTCGCCGACCCCGGCCCGGTGCACTTCGGAGCGGCGAAGGTCGCTTTCTATAACCTCACCGCTGCTTCGCACCTCCCGCTGCTCGATTCGCGGGTCAACCGGAACGCGTTCCGCTCCCGCTTCGATTCGCCTGCCGCCGGACCCAGTGGGATTGTCCTGCCATGAGCGGTTCGGCATGCTCTCGTTCGCAACCCGCGCTTGCGGATAGGTTCGCTCGGGTACGCCCGCTGGCGACATGTGAATTTTGTCCCCGCTCTCCACTGTTTCAGGGAATTTGCCCGCCAGACGATGTGGCGTGACGTCTGCATCCATACTTTCGCGTTGCAGGCGTTCATCATCCTGCCGCGCACGCTCCTCGTCGCTCGCCAGGTACTCGTCCGAGAGGTCCTCGCCGAGAGAGCCGCGCGGGACGTCTGAGCCGATAGCAGCGCGGTCGCCGCGTGGCACCCCCGTCGGGGTCGCATCTGCGGAGATCGTCGCTGGCGTGACGTTCAGGTCGAGGCGGTCCTCGCGGTGCTGCGTCGGATCTTCATCCCACCTCCGCTTGTAGTCATCTTCGTACCTCTTCCAGTCGTCCTCCGATTTGAGCGACTTCTCGTCGTAGCGCGGGAACTGCTCGATGCGCTCCTTCGTCATGTCCACCTGGAAAGCGTCTTCGTCCTTCGCGTAACCGTGAATACGATCGGCGGGAACCACGAATTTCTTGCTGCTCAACCAGCCGCCCGTGTCAACCACCGCATACCTGATGTCGCCGGTATGGTGATCGAAAATGACGTCATCTACCTTGCCCAGCTTGTCCCCATCGCTGCCGTAAACCGCGGTCCCGCGAATATCGTCAGCATCTCTGTCGAAAGCGAAATCGTGCAACGTTCCGAGATGAGCCATAGCTCGCCCTCCCAATATGTTCTTTCTCCATTCAGATGCCGAGGCCTGAGCGGAAGCAGAGTGGAATCGAAAGCACCGCAGCCAGGGAGCTGTGCGCGTTTGTCGGTCGCGTTCACAGTTGGTCGCAGCGGCACAGCGGGCCGGCCTTTCTGTGTGAAAGGCCTTTTCTGCTATAAAAGGCGGCATGGACTATCTCTGGACACCGTGGCGCTACGCTTATGTCTCCACTGCCGACAAGGCTCCCGGATGCGTCTTCTGCGGTCGCATGCAGCAGAACAACGATCGCGAGGCGCTCATCGTCTTTCGCGGCGAACACAATTTCGTGGTTCTGAACAAGTTCCCCTACACCTCCGGCCACGTCATGGTCGTCCCTTACGGGCACGTTGATGAACTGCGGAAGCTCTCAGCCGAGGCCGCGCAGGAAATGATGTCTTTAAGCCAGAGACTCGAAGACGTCATCCGCAAGGAGTACCATCCCGACGGCGTGAACCTGGGCATGAACATCGGTAAAGCCGCCGGCGCCGGGGTCGCCGGGCACATCCATATGCACGTGCTGCCGCGCTGGGTGGCCGATGCCAATTTCGTCAGCGTCGTAGGTGAGACCAGGGTGCTGCCTGAAAACCTGGACGTCACGTGGGAGAGGCTGCACAACGCGATGGCCCCGTTCTCTGCGGTTCACGAATAGGAAGATTTCGCAGCCGGAATTCTCAGCGTCGGTTCGCGGGGGCGTTGTCCCGCAGCAACCGGGCACATAGCCGCTGGACGCTCTGTTCACGAATGCCGAGGCGGAACTGGTCGGGCGCCTTCAGCCGGACGATCTCCTTGCGCACCCACTCGAGCGCGTTCAGCGCCGCACGCGTCGACACCAAAGTCGGGTTCACAAGCTCCGGCTTGACCAGCACAACCGGAGTATTGCTGTTCGCCACCAAATCGTCAAACACCGAACCACCTTCCAGGTGCACTCCCAATGGAACCGGAGCATAATACGCCCGGAGCGCGCCATGGGAACGCAAACACCAGAACCGCAGCCGTCCGGTCGTTCACCTGTCCAGCCCGTCAAAGAAGCGCACACGCTTCTGCAGAGCCTGCGTGGTCAGCTCGACAGGCATCCGGAACTGGAACAGGCTATCGAGAAACTAGAAGAGGCTCTGAACCTGCTGGCGGTGAAGACCGGCGGAATGTTGTGATTGCAGATTGCAGATTGCTGATCGGACAGCGGTCCCCTCGGGCCAATCTGCAATCTGCAATCCTCAGATCCACTCCAGCTTCTCGACCGTACGCTCGTTGCGAACGTCGCCGGTGTTCAGGGTGGACTTGGGCTCCAGCAGCACAACCTCGACTCGTTCGTCGGCAATGGGAAGGTGCTCCACCCCGCGCGGAACGATCAGGAACTCGCCCGGAGCGATCGTGATTTCCTTTTCAGCGCCGTTCTCGCGCAGCTTCATCCGCAGGATACCGTTTACAACCAGGAAAAGTTCGTCTTCGTTCTCGTGTTGATGCCAAACGAACTCACCTTCGAGCTTTGCCAGCTTCACGTAAGAATCGTTCAGCTCGCCTGCAATCTTCGGCTTCCAGCATTGCTGGAAACGCGCAAACTTTTCAGCCAGATTTACTTTTTCCATGACGGATTTTCGGACCTCGGTGATGAGAACTCCGAAGACGTGTGTGGGGACGGGGCTGTGCCCCGTCCCGCCTCAATTGCACCATCAGCTCTTTCGACAAGCTCGGCCGAACGTCAGCGGCCATACGTTCCCATCAGTTCAGCGTTGGCCAGAATGTGCCCGTGCATCGCCTGCTCGATCTCGGCCTTCTTTGCGCCGGGCTTCAAATTCAGTTCGGTGTCGAGCGCGTAAAGCTTGAAGAAATAGCGGTGCGGCTTGCCCGGAGGCGGACAAGGGCCACCATAGCCGATCCGCTTAAAGTCGTTCTTCCCCTGCACGCCGCCACCTTGCAGTTTCTCGCTTTTCGACACTCCCTGCGGCAGCGACTTCGTGCCGGCGGGCAGATCGTAAACGACCCAGTGAACCCACGTTCCAACGGGAGCGTCTGGATCATCGACGATAAGCACGAAACTGCGCGTGTTTTCCGGAGCGTTGCTCCACTGCAGAGCCGGCGAGTGATCGGGACCTTCACAGGCAAACTCTTTCGGAATCGCGCCGCCCGGCTGGAATGCGGGGCTCTCGAGATGGAGCGCCATGGCGTCTCCTTTCTGCTGCCGCCCCTGCGCCGTGGCCAGAACGGAGCCCACTGTTAACGCGAAGACCACAATGGCTACACGGCCCATAGCGGAGACACCTCCCACACCGATTTACGCTGCACGATGTGTGTCTCAGTTCCGGCAGCCAGTCGATTCTAAACCCGAAAGCAGAGCGCTGGATTGTGGCAGAGATCGCCGAGGCGGCATTGCAGAGTTCAGCATTCGCAGGTGTGTCGCTGAAAAGTGGCTGGGGCTTCCGACCGATTAGCGGAAGCCCCGAGCCATAACCGGATGGTGGACTCACCCGGCAAGTTCGACGGGCCGCTTATTTTCAGCCCGGCGTCTTTGCGCATCCTTCACCTGGACGCACTTACAGCAATCGAAGTGGCGCCGTGTGCCAACTTCATCCTCTCCGTCTTCGGTATCGCGTAGGTGAACACTCCCGCATCTTTGATCCTCAGTTCGCTAACGGCGTAAGTGTCACCGGAAATCTGCAGCTCCATGGAACTCTCGCTCGACTTGCTTTCATCGCGCGTAGCGGTCAGAACGTATCCCACGAACTTGCCGTCCCGCCTTACTTCCACGCGTTCGGGAGAGGTGAGATCGCGCGGAATAACGAACGTATAGTTCCCCGGTGCGAGTGCCAGATCTCCCCAGCGTGCCTGCATTGGCAGTGTGAACGACCCCTTTGCGACCGGTGCTTGTGCCCGGGCCAGTGTTGCCGCCGACAGCAGCACCAGCACCGGCAAAATCCTCATTGAAATCTTGTAGCGGCTCATGCTGATCCTCCAGGCGAATTGTTTTCGCCGTAACGCCACCCACTTTGCGGCAGACACGCCCAGAGGACAATGGAGGGACTCTGAAACCTGCATCAATCCCTCATGCAGATGGTATGTAGGCCGGCTGAAGTTCTGCTGAAAATTCTCCGGACTGTCCAGCACTGGACGATGCTTTCCCAAAATTCCTGAATCTAATGCGAATGTCTGGGGGACTCGCAATGTGTACGAGCCAGTCCTTTATCGAGCCTGTCGTGGTCGATGTCGGCCGGTACGAGGTGCGTCTCGGCGGTCACATCCTGCAGCTGGAGAGGATCCCGATGCGGTTGCTGATCCTGCTGGTCGAGAATTGGGATCAGATGGTGTCAAGACAGGAAATAGCAAACCATCTCTGGGGAGCCGACGTCTTCACCGACATCGACAACGGCATCAACACGGCCATCCGCAAGATCCGCGCCGCGATTCACGACTCCCCTGATGACGCCAGGTACATCAAAACCACCGTTGGGCACGGCTATCGCTTCATAGGCCCTGCCATCATCATCCCGCCAGAACGCGAAATCTCGCGCCTCGCATCAACACCAGCTGATTAATTGAGGCTGTGTCACAGCCCCGAAGGTGATCCAGCCGCAGCTGATTTATGTGTCGTGTCACAGCCCCGAAATGGGCGTCAGCAGCAGCTGATTAGCCTGTCGTGTTACAGCCCCGAAGGGCCATCCAGCAGCAGCTGATTTATTCCGTTCGTGCCACAGCCCCGAAGGGGCGCCAGCAGGGGCTGATTCATTCTGTCGTGTCATAGCCCCGAAGGGGCGTCCGCAGGGGCTGATTCGTTCTGTCGTGTCACAGCCCCGAAAGGGCGTCAGTGACTAGCCGGGGGCGTCAGCCCCCGGTCGAAAGCGAAAATTGTCCCAAGTCCCGGAGGGACGACAGAGCCTTCCGCAATACCTTCACTCGACTGCCCTTGTTCACAAAATAAAGGGCGATCGACACTCCCTTACTCTTTCGTCGCACCATCCGGCACCTTGCTCGACTTGGTAGACACCGCCTGCCACGTGCCGTCCTTCTTCATGAAGGTATCGGTGAACTCGTAGGTGCCGCTGATGTCTTTGCCGTTCTCGGTGCCCTTGAGGGCGGCCTTTCCGGTCACGGTTGCAGTGTCCCCATTGACTTGCGCCTTCATGTCCGACAAATCGAACGCTTCATACTTGGACTGACCGGACTTGAGACCTTGAACTTCCTGCTGCTTCGTGACGCTAGTCCCATCCGGATTAGTCATCACGTAGTTGTCGGCCAGTATGCCCTGTAACGCCTGGGCGTTGCCGCTCTTGGACGCATCGGCCCAGTCCTGTTCGATCTTGAGCAACTGCTGTTCATCGCTCGACGTGGCCCCGCTCTGCGCCGTCGATTCACTCTGGGCCGTCGAGCTGCTCTGACCCGTCGTGCCGCTCTGGCCCGTACTGTTCTGGTCTGTGGAGTTGCTCGCCTGTGCAAAAGCGAACGCAGCCAAAAGCAACAGTGTCGCGAGACATAGAACTTTCCTCATGCGCGACCTCCTTTTCTGGCCTAAGTGGATGCTGACCAGAAGAGCGGGTTTGCCCCACGGAAATAGGAAGCAGAGCTTCTGGAGAATTCTGCGGGTCTGAAAAAACGCACGGACGAACTGAATTCCGGGAACTCCCGAAACGGGATACGTGGATATAAGCGGATTAATGAGATGGTCCGCCGACTCGATCAACACGCGAGTGGCATGATCGAGCAGCATGCATCCGGAGGATCATCGCATGGATATCGCTTCGATTGGC
>JAEZPW010000327.1 GCA_023441255.1 Acidobacteriota bacterium | reverse complement strand
TGGTCCGATCCCCCGCTGCTGCTCTACAAGGATGCGAATACGCCCTACGCCAAGGATTTCGACGGGTTTTACGCCTGGGTGCAACCGGGCAAGCGCGGCTGGTCTAAGAACGGCAGCAACTGGGGGCAGGAGTATCTTGAAGATTTCTACACGATGATGCGGTCGAAGTATCCGGACAAGATAGCGGTGGGCGCAGCATGGCCCGGGTTCAATGATAGTCGCGCGTCATGGGGCCTGAATCGCCACATGGACCCGCGTTGCGGCAAGACGTTCGAAGATTCACTGCGGCTGTTCCGGCGCTATTACAACGACCAGAGCCCCCTTCCCTTCCTTCTGATTGAAACATGGAACGATTACGAGGAGGGCACGGCTATCGAACGCGGCTATGCACAATGCCGTGCGAACGGGAACGAAACAGCCCAAGGAGAGGACTAGTCGGACAATGGATAGACGGCTAGTCTGACGCGAGCAGCGCATCAGGCGCGTAGCTCCTGACGATGGCGGCGCACAAGAGCACCGCAACCGTCAGTGCCAAAACCCGCAAGTACTGAGTTCCGTGCATCGCACGATCGCCAACGATGGCCCGTAGCAGCGCCGTGCCGGCGCTCGTGGTGCAAAGGACGAAGTAAAGACGCTCGCGGAGACATCCTGAAAAGAGAACGAGACAGCCAAGTACCGCAGTGACGATCAAATAGACCGCCGGTATGACGGCCGCAGCCCGATGTTCGGAGCTGAGTGACAGCGGGGCTACGGTGCGCAGGCTCGTGATGCACGCGACCAGCAGAAAAAATACAGAGTGCACCAAGGCGATGATTGCGCGCTTTCGGTTGCTAAGAACCGCGAAAGATCCCATCCCTGAACTGCCTTCCCAGATGCTGAGGTGTTACTCACATTGTAAATGACAGAACGGGCGTTCTCTTGGCTTCATTTACAGGGCACCATGCTTTCGGGGATGGCGGTCATCTTGCGCTTGATGTCGTCGGCGATAAGACGTCCGTGGAAACGGCCGTTCTCGATGAAGATCTCGTTGGTGTGCATGCCGGCAACGATCACGCCTGCCAAGTAGATGCCAGGAACGTTGCTCTCAAGCGTTTCTGGATCGCAGACCGGCTTGCAGTCCTTGGGCGATAGCTCCACGCCGAGACTGCGCAAGAATGTGAAATCGGGATGGTAACCGGTCATGGCGAAAACGAAGTCGTTGGGGACGCGTACGTCGCCTTTGGGAGTGTGAAGCAGCACGTCATCGTGGGTGATTTCACCGACGGTGCTATTGAAGTACGCCGTGACCTGCCCGGCCTTTATGCGGTTCTCGATATCCGGCTTGATCCAGTACTTTACGTGGGAATGCATTGTGGGGCCGCGGTGGACGAGCGTTACGCGTGCTCCGTGCCGCCAGAGTTCGAGAGCGGCGATTGCCGCGGAGTTCTTGCCGCCGACGACCAGAACATCACAATCGTAGTAGGGGTGCGGTTCGCGGTAGTAGTGGAACACCTTGGGCAGCTCTTCACCCGGTACATTCATGTAGTTCGGCAGGTCGTAGTAGCCGGTGGAGATAATCAGCTTTCGTGCATGGTACTGACGCGGGCGGTCGTGGAAGTCGAAAGCGTGAACACAAAAGTCACCGTCCTGTCCGGTGACTTTCTCGACGCGGTGGTATTGCTTAACGGTCAGCTGATAGTGAGCCGCGACTTCGCGGTAATACTCGAGGGCCTCCTGGCGCGTTGGCTTCTGGTTTGGACTGGGGAACGGGATGTCGCCGATGACCAGCAACTCCGGGGTGGTGAAGAACGTCATGTGCGCCGGGTAGTTGAAGAGAGAGTTGACCAGGCAGCCCTTGTCGATGTTCGCGGTCGAAAAGCCGGCCAATTTGACATCGATGGCACAGGCCAGACCGGTCGGGCCTGCTCCGATGACGATCACATCAAAAGATTCGGTCTTACCATTCGGACTCATACGCGGGATTGGATGTGCGGGCCGGGTGCTCCGAACCACGGACTGCGCAGAGCGCTTAGGCCCCCGAAAGCGCAGCGCGCGACGCCAAATCCTGGCCAGCAGGGTTCGCATGAGTTGAGTGTATGACAACCGGCAGCTATTTCGTCGCCGCTCCGTTAGTCGTTTTCGGTTTGGCGGCGATGGCGTAAAGGCAGTCATCGTCCACCCCGATGTAGATCACGCCGTTGTTGACCACAGGCGAACCGTTGATGCGGTCTTCAGCTAGAAATCCTCCCAGTACTCTTCCGGTCTTTGAGTCACGCCAGAGAAGAGTCCCATCCCAGTCACCGAAGTAGACCTTATTGCCAGCGACGGCAGCGGAGGCAAACACGTTGCCGCCGGTCTTCTCGTGCCACTTTTCCTCGCCGGTTTTAATGTCGAGCGCCTGAACGAACTTGGCGTCGGAGCTGCCGACAAAAAGCAGGCCGTCAGAGATCGCGGGCGAACCCACCACCCAGGAATCCTTGTGCTGCATCTTCCACTTAAGCGCGCCCGTGGCAGTGTCCAGGGCGTAGACATAGTAGTCGCGGCTACCGAAGTACACAGTCCCGTCCACGACGGTGGCGGAGGATTGGATTTCACCGGCCGGGAAGTATTCGTTTCCTACTGTCTTGAACTTCCACTTCAGCGCACCGGACTTCGCATCTAGTGCAAAGAAATTGCCGTCCATGCTGCCGAAGTAGACCACGCCAGAGGCAACGGCGGGAGTGCTGCGAACGCGACCTGCGGTGGAGAAACTCCAGGCCTGTTTGCCGGTGCGAGCGTTGAGGGCGTAAAGCTTGCCATCGGCACCACCGAAATAGACCAGGCCATCGGCCAATGTCGCAGACGACAGGAAGAAGTCCCACAAGCCGTAATCTGGGGGACCGAGGTCGGTCGGGGCGATGCCGTTGCGGAACGGAAGCTCCTTGCCAAGAGCGAAGGTCCAGCGTGGCTTGCCGGTATGCGCATCGACTGCATAGAACTTGCCATCGGCACTTTGGAAATACGCCGTTCCGTCAGCCACAGCGGGCGACGAGGAGACCGGCCCTCCGGTCTTGAAAGCCCACCGCTGTGTACCCGTCGCTTCGTCCACGGCGTAAAGAGAGCCGTCGTTGCTTCCGAAGATCACCATTCCGCCATAGACAGCCGGCGTTGAGCGGACCTTGTTGCCCGTCCTGAAACGCCATTTGATGTAGGTCTGGCCTTCGGGGGTCGCAGTCCGGTAAACGCCAGTGTGCTGCGCGTCTGCACGGAACTGGATCGGTTCCTGGGCGAAGGTGGCGTACGACAAAGCGAGAATGCAGGTCACTACACAGAGCCCAGAGCGTGTGAACATGGCGTTCTCCTGTTGCAGAGACACTCATGTTAGACGGGCGAGAAAGAAATTCGCTGGCACGCCGGTCACATTTCCGTGTGAGGGTGTCCCGGCGCGCTGCAACTTCGAACCCGGAACGGCGCGCTATAATTTTTAGCGCGAGTTCATACGCAATCTTGTGACGTTTATCAGGCAAGGAGAACAGGCCATGGCGCAGGAAGCAGCAACACGCAAGACGCGTGTCGAGTCCGACAGCATGGGAAAGATAGAAGTCGCGTCGGACGTTTATTGGGGCGCACAAACGCAGCGGTCTTTGTTGCACTTCGATATCGGTCGCGACACGATGCCGCCGGAGCTGATCCGTGCGTTCGCGATCCTGAAGAAAGCTGCAGCGCTGGTCAATGAGGACCTTGGCAAGCTGCCGGCCGACAAAGCCAAACTCATCGTTCAAGCAGCGGACGAAGTTATTGCCGGCAAACTGCCCGATCAGTTCCCACTTCGCATATGGCAGACAGGTAGCGGGACACAGACGAACATGAACGTCAACGAGGTGATCTCGAACCGCGCTATCCAGATCGCCGGCGGCGAAATGGGGTCAAAGAACCCGGTTCACCCGAATGACCATGTGAACATGTCGCAGTCATCGAACGACACGTTCCCAACGGCCATGCATATTGCCGCCGCCGAACGCGTCAAGAATGCGCTCATACCAGCCGTCCGGACGGTGCAGGAGGCGATCGAGGCCAAAGCGAAGGAGTTCAATGATGTCGTGAAGATCGGCCGCACCCACCTTCAGGACGCTGTGCCGCTTACCGTCGGACAGGAGTTCTCAGGCTGGGCCGAAATGCTCAAACGAGACATTTACAGGCTGGAGCAGGTGCTTGACGGCCTTTACGACCTGGCCATCGGCGGTACGGCGGTCGGGACAGGGCTGAACACGCATCCTGAGTTTGCGGAGCGCGCAGCCAAGAAAATTTCGCAGCTGACGGGACTTCCCTTCCGCTCCCACCCGAACAAGTTTACGGCGCTCGCATCGCACGACGAGATCATCTTCGCGCAGGGCGCGCTGGAAACACTGGCAGCCTCGCTGATGAAGATTTCCAACGACATTCGCTGGCTGGCTTCCGGTCCGCGTTGTGGACTGGGGGAGTTGACGATTCCTGAGAACGAGCCAGGCTCGTCGATCATGCCGGGCAAAGTGAATCCGACCCAGTGCGAGGCCATGACGATGGTGGCAGCGCAGGTGCATGGAGCAACCGCGGCGGTCGGTTTCGCCGGGTCGCAGGGCAACTTTGAGTTGAACGTCTTCAAGCCGGTGATCATCTACAACTTCCTTCACTCGGTAACCCTCATCACCGACGCCTGCCACGGATTTGTCGAGTACATGATCAAGGGCATCGAGCTAAACCGGGAAAAGATCGACTGGTATGTGAACAACTCGCTGATGCTTGTGACGGCGCTGGCGCCCAAGATCGGATATGACAAGGCCGCCAAGGTCGCGCACACGGCGCACGTGGAGCACAGCAGCCTACGCGAGGCGGCGTTGAAACTGGGGTACCTGACGGGTGAAGAGTTCGATGCGGTGGTCAAGCCGGAAACGATGACGCATCCGTAAAGAATCGGGCCATCGGGTCATCGGGCCATCTCGCGATTGAAAGACTGAGGTTTCGGAGGTTTCAAGTGTGTTGCACGGCCACCTTGAGACCTCCAGAACCTCTTCTGACTTTCGAAACCTGAATCTTTGAAACCTATTTCTTCTTCAGCTGTTTTTTCGTCCACTGGCCGCCCTGGCCGTTACGGATGTGCTTGCCGAACATCTTGTGCGGGTCGATGGCGATGAATCGCCCAGTGCTGCGCGCCAGCACTTCGCCTTTCTCGTTGCGAATCTCGGCGACATTGGTGTGAACCCGTCCACGGACGCGCTTTTCCCAGCCTTCCGCCACCAACCATTTCCCCAGGGGCACGGGTTTGATGTAGTTGACGGTCATCTCCGCGGTCACGGCGACCACGTGACGCAGTTTGTTCACTTTGCCCATTGCCTCGTCGAGAATCGTCGCGATAACGCCACCGTGTGCGTGGCCGGGAGGACCGCAATACTTATGCGCGAGGCGGAACTTGGACACAAAGCGTTTTGCATCTTCGTCGAGCCTGAATGTGAGCCGCATGCCTTCGGGATTGTCAGGGCCGCAGCCAAAGCAGTAGTTGCGCGCGATCTTCAGGTGTTTCGTGTCGTGCCCAGAGTGTTTAGTCAGTGCCATTGTCGTTCAGCAGATTAGATTCGCTTAGCGCTCGTTCAGATCATCAGGCGCGCAAAAAGCATGCGCGTTCCAAATTTGCACTCGGATTGTTTCCACCTGCATCATAGAACGTTCGACATGTGGCGCGCGCGAGTGCGTCCGCCGGAGAGCCTGATGCACGATCGTGTCCGCATTCACATACTCGCAATCGCGACGTTCCTTTTTTCCACAACACTGCTGGTCGCGCAGACAGCGCCGGCTCAACAACGAATTGCCAGCCAGACGCGCATTGCAGTCACGTTCCCGGCGGCACTTCACGCGGAGCCGATCACAGGGCGAGTATTCGTGTTCGTGAGCCGCAACGAGTCGCCGGAGCCGAGGCTGCGTGCCGGTAACTGGATGCAGGAGGAGCAGTTTCTCGGCACTGACGTCAGCGGGTGGAAGCCGGGCACGGCGGCGGAGGTCACGTCGCAGACGCTTGGATATCCACTGCGCAGTCTCTCGCAGCTGCCACCCGGGGACTATTACATTCAGGCGTTGGTCAATATCTACACCGAATTCCATCGTTCGGATGGGCACACGATCTGGGCCCACATGGACCAGTGGGAGGGGCAACAGTTCAATGAGTCGCCGGGGAATCTATACAGCGAGGTCAAAAGGGTCCATCTCGATCCCGCAACCGGCTACGACGTCGCTCTTGAGTTGAGCAAGGTGGTTCCGCCGGTCAAGGTTCCGGCCGACACGGAATACGTCAAACACATACGAATTCAGAGCGACCGGTTGACGAAGTTCTGGGGACGGCCGATGTTCCTGGGCGCGACGATACTGCTTCCCCGCGATTACGAGACGCGCGGCGAGGTTCGTTATCCCGTCATTTACACGCAGGACCACTTCACGATCGATCCGCCTTTCGGGTTCACGACAAAGCGTTCTGGGGGCGGTGTCTGGGGAGAGAGGATTCGCGAACTAAGGGAGCAGTGGACCGGCCCAACGAAGTTCCCGCGATTTATAGCCGTGAATTTTCAGCATCCCACGCCATATTTTGATGACTCCTATGCCGTCAACTCAGCCAACAACGGCCCCTACGGCGACGCGATCATGCAGGAGTTGATTCCCTACATCGAAGAGCACTTTCGGATCATCCGTGAGCCTTACGCGCGGGTGTTGTGGGGCGGAAGCACCGGTGGTTGGGAATCGCTGGCACTGCAGCTTTATCATCCTGACTTCTTCGGCGGCACCTGGACCTTCTTCCCTGACCCGATCGACTTCACGCGCTATCAACTCGTGAACATCTACGAGG
>JAEZPW010000248.1 GCA_023441255.1 Acidobacteriota bacterium | reverse complement strand
TCACTACGGTGACTATCGCCACGTTTGGCGTTGCCATCTTCACGTCGAAGGATTCGGGACGATCCGTAACTCCCTTGAGGAACGTGGAGTGTACCTCCTTTAGCTCCGCAAGAACTGCGTCCCTGCCGCGAGTGACGCCGCCGAGTGGGTTTATGTGCACCCAATCCTCAGTCGTGAACTGTGCAGCAGAGTCGAATTTGTGCGAGTTAAACATCGCGTAAAAAGCCTGGACGACTCTACGCGGCTCCGAATCGGGCGATTGCGCAGCAACTCCGGTGACAAGAAGGAGAATAGCTGAACTGAGACGCAGCACTGACATAGTCGCTCCAGCAGATCACGAAGGCTCACGAATCTCGACGCTCCTTTTCGAGCAATGCGTCTTTTCGCTCGATGCCCCAGCGGTACCCGGTGAGTTTGCCGTTTGCTCCCACGACGCGGTGACAGGGTATGACCAGTGCGACCGGGTTCGTCGCGCAGGCACGGGCGACGGCGCGACGTCCCTTGGTATCGCCCAGTTCGGTTGCAATCTCAGAATAGGTGCGGGTTTCGCCACGCGGGATTTTCTTGAGCGCCTCGTAAACGCGGCGCTGGAAAGCCGTGGCCTGAATATCCAGCGGCAGGGCGGCAGGCGCACCCTTTTCGACGTGGGCGATGAGTTCGTCGATCCACGTTCCGAGGCCCTCCTTGTCGCGTTCAATCAGGGCCTTTGGGAACTCCTTGAACAGCTCCGCCGTGAGCATGCTGTCGGAGTCGCCGATCTTGACGGCGCAGACTCCTTTATCGGTTGAGCCCAGCAGAACGCGGCCCAAGGAGCACTCGGCAGTCGCGTATCGAACCTTCACGCCCGGAGCACCTTTGCGGTAACTCGCCGGGGTCATTCCCATCTGCGCGGCTGAACGCTCATAGACCCGACTGCTGGAGCCGTAGCCGACCTCGTAAGTGGCGTCGGCGACGTCGCGGCGATTCACCCTGAGCTCGACCTTGAATGCCGAAAGGCGGCGGGCCTCGATGTACTGTCGAGGAGAAATGCCGGTCACGCGTGTGAAGACTTTTTGCAGGTGAGCCTGGCTCATCCTGGCCATGTGCGCCAGTTCGTTGAGGGTCAGAGATCCCTCAAGGTTCTGTTCGATGTAGCGGCAGACGCGCCGTACGGTCTCAATCTGGCCGTTGTGCGCGGCGAGCAGGTCAGGGTGGCAACGGCGGCAGGCGCGAAAACCCGCACGTTCCGCTTCGGCGCGATCGAAGAAGAGCTGGACGCGGTCTGGACGCGGCCGTCGCGACGGACAGGACGGCTTGCAGTAAATGCCCGTGGAGTGCACGCCGTAGTACACAATCCCATCAAAACGGTTGTCGCGCGCAACTATGGCGAGCCACTCCGGTGCATGTTGCGGAACCGTTGTAGCGTCTTTTGTAGCTTTCAGCCGGGGCATAACCTGAATCGCTGTCATGGACGCCAAGATAACGCCGCAAGAATAAGCTGCACTATCCGATTCTTGTGGTCAAAGTGAAGTTTCAGCAAGTACCGGCCCGGGACGGCGCTTGTGCTGTCGACATGTGCCGTCGTAAGCTGACGAGCTTCGTATGCTGCGGTTCAAACTGGTTTACAGCGACGACTATTACCTCCCGATCGGGGACCACGTGTTTCCCGGCCAGAAGTACCGGCTTATACACCAGCAGCTGCTCGGAAAGCGCATCGCAGAACCGGCCGACTTCGTCGAACCACAGCCTGCCACGGATGAAGACGTCATGCTGGTGCACACGCGAGATTACGTCGACAAATTGCGCACGGGCATGCTCTCTAGCCAGGAAGAGATGCTCATGGAGGTTCCCTATTCGCCCGAGCTGGTGCGCGCATTCTGGCTGAGCGCCGGGGGCTCGATCAAGGCGGCGGAATTGGCGTTGCGCGACGGAATCGCAATAAACATCGGCGGCGGATACCATCATGCGTTCCCTGACCATGGCGAGGGCTTCTGCCTTATTCACGACGTCGCCATTGCGATACGCCGGCATATCAAAGACGGAAAAATTGCCCGAGCGATGGTGTTGGATTGCGACGTCCATCAGGGGAACGGTACGGCAGCCATCTTCGGGACGGCACAGACTCAGCCACAACCGCTGCCGTCTTGGTCCGCGCCGATGTTTGCGCCACCCCATCCCGTGAACGTGAAGGAGTCGAATGCCGGCGATGTGTTCACCATATCGCTGCACCAGGAGAACAATTATCCGGCGTGGAAGCCGGCTTCGTCGATAGACGTGAACCTGCCCGACCGCACCGTTGACGCTGAGTATCTTTCCTGGCTGGACAATGCGCTCAGTTCCGGTTTGCGGCAGTTCGAGCCTGATCTGCTGTGCTACCTGGCGGGAGCAGACCCATACCGGGAGGACCAACTCGGCGGACTGGCGTTGACTATCGACGGACTCAAGCAGCGCGATGAACTTGTATTTCAAGTCTGCAAGACTCGCGGTCTTCCGGTGATGGTGACCTATGCGGGAGGTTATGCGCGACGACTGGAGGACACGATCAACATCCACTGCAACACCGTGCAGGCCGCTAAGGATGTGTTCAACTGGCGTTGAGGAAGGCGCGGTGGGCTTTCGGCTGTGGGCTGTGGGTTATCGGCTGCGGGCCTTGGGCTGTGGGCTGTGGGTTATCGGCTGTGGGCCTTTGGGCTGTGGGCCTTTGGCTCTTGGCCTTTAGCTGTTGGCTAAAGCTAAAAGCCAACAGCCAACAGCCAAAAAGGCCTCGGCCCTTGGAGGTCGAGGCCCTTTTTGTGCTCTCCATCGCTAGTTCAGAACCGCTGCGGAGGATTTTGCGAAGGCTGTGTGCCGGATGGTGGCGTCGTGTTCGGTGCGCTGGTTGGCGATGTGGTCCCGACGCTTGCTCCGGCACCCGCATTCATGCCGCCTCCGGAACTTCCGGCGCCGACGTTGGTCCCAACATCGCCGGCCGCTCCGCTGGCGGCGTTCGCTCCGACATTCTGATTTGCGCTGCCACCAGCCGACTCATTGCCAGCGGGAACACTGGCTGCGGCGCCGGTGACTCCGCCCGCGGCGGGGCTAGCCGGACTTGACGGCGCGATTTGCGTTCCGATTGCGGTACCGGACACGACCAGGTCGACACGTCGATTCAGTTGCCTACCCTCCGGCGTGGCGTTGGATGCAACCGGATTGGACTGACCGAAGCCTTGCGCAGTCACGTTGTTTGCGGAAACGCCCTGGCTGAGCAGGTAGTCCCGCACGGAAGCGGCGCGTTTTTCCGAGAGAACCTGGTTGTACTGAGGCGTTCCGGTGCTGTCGGTGAAGCCCTCAATGCTGAGCTTGAGATCGGGATACGCCTGAATGATTCCTGCGACCTTGGCGAGGCGTATTTTTGCACCCGGCTTGAGAGTGGCCTTGTTCAGATCGAAGAGCACGTCGGACATGTTGACGATGAGCCCACGAGCCGTGTCGCGCGTCTGCAGCACCTGATTGAGTTGCTGCAAGAGCCTTGAGCGCATCTGCTCGCGCTCCTGTTCGGCTTGTTGAGCGCGGAATTGAGCGCGCTGCGCTTCAGTCTGGAGTTGTTGCTGCTGCTGCAAAGCCGCTTGCTGCTGGGCCTCGGCTGCCTGCCTGTCCTGCTCTGCCCGCTGACGAATAGCTTGGGCTTCCTGCCGCGCCTGCTCAGCGGCTGCGCGTTCTTGTTCGGCCTGCTGGCGAGCGAGTTCCGCCTGTTGACGGGCCTGCTCGGCGCTCTGTTGGGCTTGAACGGCTTGCTGCTCGGCCTGCTGACGCTCAATCGTGGCCTGCTGGGCGCGCTCCCGAGCTTCCTGGGTTCGCTGCTGGGCCGCCTGTTTCTCGGCTTCCAGACGAGCCTGCTCACGTCGGCGAAGCGCCAGGAGGCGCGCATCTTCGGCCTGCTGGGTCGCGCCTCGTGCCATGGTGGCGATCGCGCTGGAGCTCTGGTGCCGGTTGTAATAATCCTCGGCGCGGGCCAAGTCAGCTTCGGCCTTGCTCAGACTGTCGCTGGCGTACTGCGCTGCCCCATCCGCCTTCGCGATAGCCAAAGCATTACGGGCCTGCAGCAGCTCCAGAGGGGTCTTCGGTTTCGCTGTAACCGAAGGCAGCTCCTGAATGGGTATTTCGCTTCTGTACTCACCACGACCCAACAGTTGGAATTTCGCATCGATGGGCCGTTCCCACCCTTTTGTGTTCTGCTTGATGATGTTCTCGGCAACAACAAGATCGCTGGGCTGAGTAACTGCGAAATATGGTTCAGCGGTAACCACAAGGCCAAATGCCTGCAAATCTGTCGTAACTTTTGTGGAAGTCTCACCGTTGTCATTGGGTCGAAGTTCACCGAGATTAACGGGGCGTCCCTCAGGCGTTATGGCCCAAAGAACATAGGTCAGATACTCGGGGCCGAACTTCGACGCGGGTTGCAGGTGATCGAGTTTCGCCTGAATCTCGATGCGTCCCGACTTGGGTTCCACCTTGGCCTCGCCCTTAGCATCCGGCATCAGGTCGGTGCCGCGCAGGTCCACCGTGGTTTGGCCGGCGCCTTTGCCGCGATAATTTACTGCCTTTGTCGTACGCGAGACTACGTTGACCCGGTAAACGGGCGTTTGTTCCATCGGCTCCACAGCGACGGCCGCCCCTTGGCTTTGTTGCTGGCTTTGGTCTTCCTGCGCAACTGCCGGAATGCACAAGAGAGCCAAAGCGAGCACGGTCATAACCCTTATGAACATGGTGATCCCCCGCCTCTAAACTGAAATGAAAATCTGTCTGACTGGTCGTTAACAATGATGGCGTTCGCACCTGCGGAAGTTTGCCGTCCACACATTCCAGCCCGCGAAACAAGCATCAAAGGCATGAGATTCGCTCATTCCCCACATGCCATCGACAAGCAGAAGAACTGCTCACGCCTTGAAACTTGAACGTCCGCAACAGAAGGCAGCGACAAATAACCAAAAAGCAGACGTCTACTGGCCGAAACTCAGTCGCGAAGCGAAGGAGCGCTTCGGGATCACGAGGTTCCGTCCCGGCCAGCAGGAGATCATCCAGCGGGTGCTGGCTGGGCAGGATGTCCTCGGGCTACTGCCGACAGGTGGAGGCAAGTCTCTGACCTACCAACTGCCGGCGTTGGTGCTGCCCAAATCTGTCCTGGTGGTTTCTCCGCTGATTTCGCTGATGCGAGACCAGCAGGAGAAGGCGGAGGATGCTGATATTGAAGCAGCGAAACTGGATTCGACTCTCACCAACACGGAAACCAGGGAGACTGTCCAGGAGATACGCGCGGGCGAGCACGACCTCATCTACGTCACCCCTGAAAGGCTGGACAATCCGGACTATGTTGAGCTGCTGAGAAAGGCGGGTGTGTCCCTGTTCGTGGTGGATGAAGCGCATTGCATTTCTCAGTGGGGACACGATTTTCGTCCCGCCTATCTCGGGTTGCGACATGCAATCGACACACTCGGAAAGCCGCCGGTGCTGGCGCTTACTGCCACAGCGACCCCCGAGGTCACGACAGACATCCTCAAGCAGCTAGGCATCGATAAGGCAGCAGTCGTGAACACCGGCATCGAGCGGGCGAACCTGTTTTTCGAGGTGTTCCGGACAGTGAACGGCGAAGCGAAGCGCGAACGCATCAGGCAAGTAGTTCGCGAGCAGGTGGAAGGAACAGGGCTGATCTACACAGCCACCGTTCGAACAGCAAACGAGCTCTGGAAATGGCTGCGGGATGATGGGATCAATGCCGGGCGTTATCACGGCAAGCTGAACAAGCGCGAACGCGAAACGGCACAGCGAGAATTCATGAATAACGAATGCCGCGTGCTGGTGGCTACGAAGGCGTTCGGCATGGGAGTAGACAAGCCCGATATCCGATTCGTGGTGCATTACAACTTCCCGGATTCCGTTGAGAGCTACTACCAGGAAGCAGGACGAGCCGGACGTGACGGTAAGCCGGCACACGCCAGCCTGCTTTACCGCCTGGAGGACCGCCGCATACAAGGCTATTTCCTCGGCGGGAAATATCCGAGGCGAGAGCATTCGCTGAAGCTCTACGAAACGCTGGGGCAACTGTCGGCACAACCGGAGCGCAAGGGTCACGTGCGAATGGCAGATGTTGTGGAAGCTTCTGGATTGCCGAAAAGGAGGGTGCAGGTCGTTGTCGCGCAGCTTGAATCAGCCGGCATAGTCGAGCGAAAACGCGCCGGCCTGCGACTCGCCCACCTGTTCGGATCAGGCGAGGAAGTGGGCCGGTTCCTCTCAGAGTACGAACAGCGCGGCATGAACGATCGCGAACGCCTGCAGCAGATGATGCGCTATGCCGAGACGGCACAGTGCCGGATGCAGTACCTCCGCGAGTACTTCGGCGAGGACCACGGAGCTGAGTGTGGACACTGCGACAACTGCAAGGCGAGATCGGAAGGGCGCCTTTCGAGTGGCGCTGCGAAAACGCCCGAGGGTGCGCGTTCAGAGATTTCACCGGCCGCGGCCGCGCAGAACATCTCCGTGCCGCCTCCGGAGTTCTTGCGACAGGAGAACGGTCCCTCGGCCATGTTCACAATCGGGGACCGCGTTCGGCACAGGAAATTCGGCGAAGGCCAGGTGATCGAGATCAGCGGCGAAAACGTGATGACGCAGTTCAAGAAAGCTCGAAAGAGGGTTCGAGCTGAGTTCCTGGAACGCGCCGCCTAAACGCCCCCGAAATAAGCAAGCACCTAAGTTCATGAGAGCCACGTCTCGTGCTGTCGCTCGTGCCGTCGCATGAGACTGTCATGCTGGACGTGCATTCTGCACCCTTTTTCTCCCGTTTCGTCCCTCACGCCCCGCCGTGTTCGGTAACGCCCGTCTATTCCGACAACACCGATGTGTGGAGAACGGTGCGAATTCAGGCGGGAGATCACCATGGTTTCGAAGCGTTCAACTGTACGCCTCCTCGCGATTGCCGCCGCACTGACAATTGCAACCACCTCAGGAAATGCGCAAAGCCTGGCGATTGAAGACAGGTTCTCCGAGGCAAACATCCCTTCGAGCATCGATAAACTTTTAACGCGGGCTGAAAAGGGCGATCGAGATTCGCAGTTCTTCCTCGGCCTCGCTTACCACCTTGGGAAGGGAGTGCCGCAATCCGACGCGGAAGCGGTCCGGTGGTATCGGATAGCGGCGGACCACGGGGTGCTCGCAGCGCAGGTCAATATGGGAGTGATGTACGCCTCCGGAAAAGGTGTTCCGCAGGATTTTTCGCAGGCAGTCATGTGGTACCGGAGAGCCGCCGCCGAGGGACAACGTGCGGCCGAGAATAACCTGGGACTGATGTACCTGCTCGGCAAAGGAGTCCCGCAGGATCTCGAGGAAGCTCACAAGTTGTTCGAAAAAGCGGCGAAGGATGGATCGGCAGCGGGCATGTTCAACCTGGCCTGGACGTATCAGAAAGGACGCGGGTGTCAGCAGAACGACAAGCTTGCGATCGAGTTGTACAAGAAGGCAGCGAAAAAGGGCGACGTAAGGGCGCAACTGAACCTCGGCTACGTTTATGAGAAAGGGCGCGGCGTTAAGCAGGACTACGCCGAGGCGCTCCGCTGGTACCGGGCGGCAGCAAACCAGGGGATGGCGGAAGCGGAATACAACATGTCCGTGATGTACCGAGAAGGGCGCGGAGTGCCAGCCGACAGAGAGAAATCCTACGAGTGGTTGGCCAAGGCGCAGGCACACGGGTTCGGGGTGACGAGCGAGGATGACAACCTGGTGCGAACCGCACAGGGTGCGTTCGGACAGCCGTGAATGGCGACCATGGCCGCTTGTTAGAATAGGGAACGGAAGTCCGTGAGCCTGCACCTCCGAAACGAGTGAGGCATCTTACACTCAGGACCAAGTTCCCTTTCTATGTTTGAGAACCTTTCTGAAAAGCTACAGCGCGCATTCAAGAATCTCCGCGGCCAGGGCAGGCTGACGGAAGAAAACATGGACGAGGCCCTGCGCGAGATACGACTCGCGCTCCTCGAGGCCGACGTCAACTTCAAAGTCGTTAAGACGCTCATCGACCACATACGGGAAAAGGCGCTCGGCCAGGAAGTGATGACGGCACTCTCGCCGGCCGAACAGGTTGTGAAGATCGTCCGCGATGAGCTCGTCGCAGTTCTAGGAACCGACACCGCCAAGATGAAGTTCGCTTCGCAGCCCCCGAGCGTGGTCCTCATGGCGGGCCTGCAGGGTTCCGGTAAAACGACGACCTCCGCCAAGCTGGCGCACTGGCTGAAAAAGGGTGGGCATCGTCCCATGCTGGTATCGGTGGACGTGTACCGTCCCGCCGCCCGGGAACAGTTGAAGATCGTCTCGCAGGCGGTCGGGGCGAACCTGTACGAAGGCAAAGTAGAACAGGCAAACACGGACACGGTCATTCGGCTCGTGAAAGAAGCGCGTCGCGAGGCCATCAATTTTGGTTGCGACGTACTGATCGTCGATACGGCGGGCCGTCTGCACATCGACGAACAGCTGATGGACGAGATGCAGGCGCTGAAGTCGTTACTGAACCCGCAGGAGATATTGTTCGTCGCCGATGCCATGACCGGTCAGGACGCCGTGAAGTCAGCGGATGAGTTCCACAAGAAGCTGACCCTCACCGGCGTTATCTTGACCAAGATGGACGGCGATGCCCGCGGTGGCGCTGCGCTCTCGATCCGCAACGTTACCGGGCAGCCGATCAAATTCATTGGTATCGGCGAGAAGTACGATGCACTGGAACCATTCCATCCGGACCGCATCGTGTCGCGAATACTCGGCATGGGCGATATCCTCTCGCTCATCGAACAGGCCGAAGAAAAGCTGGACAAGAAGAAGTCCGAAGAGTTTGCAAAGAAGGCCCTGAGTGGCGACGGCTTCTCGCTTGAAGATTTCCGCGATCAGCTAAGGCAGGTAAAGAAAATGGGGTCGTTCTCCAAGATCATGGGAATGCTTCCCCGCGTAGGGCCTTTTGCCAACCTGCAACAGGTGGCGGACAAGGTGGACGACAAGGAAATCAATCGGGTCGAGGCGATCATCAACTCGATGACCGCTTACGAACGTGCCCACCACGAAGCGATCAACGGCAGCCGCCGCAAACGCATTGCGCGAGGTTCGGGAACGTCCATCCAGGAAGTGAATCAGCTGCTGCGGCAGTATGCCCAGATGAAGAAGATGTTCAAGGACATGGGCAAGGCCAGCTTCTCACGCAAGCTGGCGGGGATGAAGTTCCCGGGCATGTGAGTTAACCTAAAGCAGTTTTGCCGAGCCGAGCGGGGATCTTCTGCTTTCAACGTATCGTGTGGTTGGGAGGTCCTCCGCTTCCCCGCTCCGCTCAGCGGCACTCGTCATCAAGCGCAAGCTCAGACTTTGTGACTTTTTGCTGTACCAGCCATTCCGACGCCTTTGTCATTCCGAGTGGAGCGAGGAACCCTTGCGCCACCAACAGTGTCGTTGCGGTAGGGGTTCCTCGTCGCTTCGCTCCTCGGAATGACAA
>JAEZPW010000104.1 GCA_023441255.1 Acidobacteriota bacterium | reverse complement strand
AATCTTTTCTTCAATCCGCCTGAAACTCGCGCCGGGATTGTCACCTGCGGAGGACTGTGCCCCGGTCTCAACGATGTAATCCGATCGCTGTTTTTCGAAATGCATCACGCGTACGGTGTAAAAGAGGTACTCGGCTTTAGGTGGGGGTATCAAGGGCTGGATCCAGAACACGGCGCCGAACCTCTCATCCTTACACCCGAGTTGGTGGATGCGATCCATTTGCGAGGCGGCACAATTCTGGGCACTTCGCGTGGTCCAGTGGACACCGCTCGGGCTGTGGACAGTCTGATCCGCCGTCGCATTAATATCCTCTTCAGCATCGGCGGCGATGGCACGCAGCGCGGGGCACGAGATCTCTTTCTGGAAGCCAAAAGGCGCGGTCATGCGCTCTCGGTCGTGGGGATCCCGAAAACCATTGATAACGATATCCCCTTTGTCGCTCGCTCATTTGGCTTTCTCACCGCGGTTCAGGAGGCCGCCGAGGTTTTGCAGCGCGCGCACACTGAGGCACGCAGTGTGCAGAACGGGATCGCCGTAGTGAAACTCATGGGACGCCACGCCGGATTCTTGACTGCCGCAGCCACCGTGGCAAGCCAGGATGTGAATTTCACGCTTATCCCCGAGGTGCCGTTCCGATTGGAAGGGGAAAGGGGATTTCTCGCTGCGTTGGAAAAGAGGATAGTGCAACGTGGGCACGCAGTGATTGCCGTCGCCGAAGGTGCGGGACAGGAATTTCTCGGTAACACCGGCAATGCCCGCGACGCGTCGGGGAACGTCAGGCTGAGTGATATCGGTTTGTTTTTGTCCGATAAGATCGAAGAATGGTTTAGCGCGCGGAAAATTCCTTTCATTATGCGCTATTTTGACCCGAGTTATTTCGTTCGGAGTAGCCCAGATAATGCCGAAGACGCGGTTCTTTGCGATCAGTTCGCGCGGTATGCTGCCCATGCCGCCATGGCCGGCAAAACCGGCTTGGTAATAGGGCTCTTGCACGACCGCTTCATTCATGTCCCGATCGAACTGCTTGCGACGCAGCAGAAACGACTTGATCCGAAGGGCTCAACCTGGAGCGCCGTACTCGCAGCTACCGGACAACCACATCGTTTTGAGTAAGTGCAGAAGGGGGCGTCAACAACGATGCTAATGGCGGTTCCGACTTCCTGTTTTCCAGCTAATCACCTTTGTCCCGAGGTTGTGCTGAACTACCCAATGATGTTGGGACTTCACCGAACTTAAGGAACTCAAGACGATAATTTGCCTCTGGGTTTCGCGTAGAGGGACCCGCAACAAGCAGCGCGATTGCACCAGGGACTTGATGTTCCTGAAGCCAGGTCTTGGCAAAATCCCGCCAGTTTTTCGGATCCTCGACAATCTGAACAGGCTCCACCCCGTAGGAGAAGGAGAGCTGCTGGAGGACAATCGGATCCCGGCTGAGGGCGACAATCCAGAGAGGGCGATTCAAGCGCGAGATCATTCGAGCAGTGGTGGCCGAACGCGTGGGCACGAAGACCGCCGCGCATGGAACAATATCAAGAGCGGTTTCCACCACGGAGGTGATGGCGTCAGCGAAGGTGTTCGGCGGGCCCTTTCCCAATCGGGAGCGAAGTTTCGCCAGACGGAACGGCGGACGCTGCGACTCAGTATAGGCGGCAATGTTCGCGAGCATCGCCACTGCCTCCTCAGGATATCGGCCAATCGCCGACTCAGCGGAAAGCATGACGGCATCAGTTCCGTCGAGAACAGCGTTAGCGACATCCGTAGCCTCGGCCCGGGTCGGCAGGCGGCTGGCCACCATCGATTCGAGCATCTGTGTTGCGGTGATGATCGGTTTGCCAGCCAGATGCGCTCTGGCGATGAGCTGTTTCTGTAAGACCGCCATTTCCTCAATTGGAACTTCCACGCCAAGGTCGCCGCGGGCCAGCATTATTCCGTCACTCACACTCAGGATTTCATCGAAGTGCCTCAAGGCATCCAACCGCTCTATTTTGGCGATGATGAAGGGCCGCTTGCCGACGGCTGTCGCGGCATCCCGCACAGCTTCAATATCGCTCGCATGCGCCACGAACGACTGGCTCACTGCATCGACTCCCTGCTGCAACGCAAATTCGAGAAAACCCCGGTCGTCGGCGGTAAACGCACTGATGCCGAGATCGGTTCCTGGCAAATTCAAACCGTTTCTGGAACGCAGTTCACCTCCGACCGACACCTTGCAGTGAACATCCCTGTCTGAGACGGACTCGACTTTCAATTGCACCAGGCCGTCCTTCAGGAACAGTCTGCTGCCGGGCTTCACGACTCTCGGCAGAAGCTCGAAGCTGACCGACACTCGTTGTGAATTTCCGACGACGTCCTCGGTAGTAAGTGTGAAGTTCTCACCGGGATGAAGTTCAATCGGCTCTGGATCGATATTGCCAATTCGCATCTTTGGGCCTGGCAAGTCGGCCATGATCGCTACACGTCGGCCGACCGCCTCTGCCGCCAAGCGGATTCGTTTGATGCGCTCCCCATGACCAGCGAGGTCGCCATGCGAGAAGTTGAGTCGAGCGACGTTCAGGCCCGCACGAATAAGGCGTTCCAACATTTCCGCTGTTTCCGACGCTGGGCCGATCGTGGCGACAATTCTAGTTTTGTGCTTGGGGAGAACCATCAGACCTTTCTTCCTGCTTGTCCGCGTTGTAACGCGATCAGCGCACCAGTCGGATTGTTGGCATGATTATCGGCTGCAGTCGTTGTGGATGTGGCAGGCATTCGTTTGTTCAGTGAAAGGACGTTCCGACGCAAGAAAAAGATGCCATCCGTAACGACAGCGATTTTTCTGAAATGAGCACGAGTGTTCTGGCCGGTACTATTTCTCGCGGCCAGTGCGCGCGCATTGTCGCGACTTCCTTCTTCAGTTTTCGAGTTGGTGAGGCCTCTTTTCAATATAGGAGTGGCCAACCAGCGACGCTAGAAGCGCGCCCGCGGAGCCTGCAACCGCCACCGTCGCCAGGCAGGTCAGCATAGCTAACAGAGGACCACCCTGGCCGAGAACCATCGCAATCGCAGTGAAAGGTAAGTGATACCCCCCGCTGATTCCGCCCGCTGCACCGGCCGCCCCGGCAAGGTCTCCCGGCACCCGAAGTGATGGTGCAAACACCCGTCCCGCGAGATCACCGATCGCCAGAAATGGCACGAAGAGGCCGCCGCATCCGCCAGCCGCCGCGGTAGACGTGGTTGCAATCGCGCGAAGGACATCGACCGCGAAGATGGTAAGCGCGGAGGCAGGAGTGCTCTCTACCCAGCTGATCGCTCCCCCGCCCGGGCCCACGGCGGCTGACGGAGCGGCAATCTTAGCGAGAATGATTGCAGCCACAACCAGGACCAGTCCGCTAACCGCGAGGCGAATAAACGGGTGCACCGGGTAAAACTTTGCTCGATAGATCGCTGCTCCCGAGAGCGCGGTGATTGTGCCGGAAAGCAGCCCGATAAGGAGCGCCGTGATCATCGCTTGATAAAACGTATGCGGCGGTTCCTTGGGAACAACCAGGCGCAGCAGGTCGACACGAAGAGCGATATGTAACAGCCATCCGACAATTCCCCCTGCAAGTGCCGCAGTAACCCGCTCGGCGTTGATTGGGGCATGGTGGCGTTGACCCAACTCAAGAATGTACGCCGTGCCGATCAAGGGAATTCCCATCAGCGCCGCCACTCCCGCGGCGCCACCCCCCACCGCTGCCGGACGCAGAAGCGGGCTCCACCAGCGCTCTCCAAGAGCTGCTCCTGTAGCCAGCCCGATGTAAGCTGCCGGCGCCTCGGTTCCCATCGCCGCACCGAAGCCTACCGTCGCTATCATGGCAACCATGCGGATCGGTGCGAGGCGCCAGGGAAAATGCTCCTCCTCGCCTGCGAACCCCACCATATCGCCGGTCAGATACGAGCGAGAGGCGCGCGGCGCAAATGTTCTCCACGCAGCCGCCCAAGTATGGCGATCGAAACTCTCGGTTTCACCACTCAGCCCGAATCCATAGAGCACCAGAACTGACAGCGTCAGTCCCACGAGGGGCACAACAATAAGGACCCAGGTGTGTTGTCTGGAGACGACGGCCAGCATTCCCTTGAGTATTTCTGTGAACCCTATGACCAGTGCGGCCGCAAGCGTTCCCCCGATGACTCCACCAAGCGCGGAACTGGCAATGCTTGACGCCAATTCCGGGCGTCTGGCGGACGTTAGCAGCTCTTTCATAAAGTCCGTTCAAGTCCCTTTCCGGATCGCCTGCAAGTGGTATTCGAGCGCCCGAAGCTCTTCTGCTTCGATCTATCGGGATCTTTGCCTTCACTCACGCGTGCAGCGGTGCAGGCCCAATCAGGGTGTGGAGTGGCAGCAGTGGTTACTCACTCTGCCGGTCCCTCCAGACTTCAAGGGACTGAACTTCGATGATTGCGACGGGTGAATGTAACGATAGATGCCTTCTGAGTCGGTCACGTCAACAGGTTCTCTGAGAGACTGGTTAGGTCTGGTTTGACATGGCAATGGCTCGATGTGCGTATTCGCATGCGCTGCTGTCTCAACGAGAGGCCAGGAACTACTCATGAGTTCGCGCAGGACGAACTACCGATTGAAATCAACTAGAACGGACGCTACGTTGTCACGCGCAGATATGCGAACAAGGCAGACATCAGGATCACGATAGCACCGGTAGCTAGGACCAGGAGTTCGGCAAGACGACGTCGCATTGCGGCCTCCCCTATACGAAACTATACCGCTCGGAATGGTACTTCGACGTCGGTACGTGTAGTTCGCTGAGTGCCTTTTCAACCGCATCCATCATAGGGTTCGGGCCGCAGATGAAGTACTCGTGGTCTCGATAAGAAGGCGGCAAATGGCGCTTCATGATCTCGGCATTGATGTAGCCCTTCTCTCCCTTCCAGCCCGCCGGCGGATTCAACAGCACATAAACGACTTTAAGGTCGAGACGCGAACGAAGTTCTTCGAGTTCTTCCCGGAACGTGATTGATTCCCAGTCCATGCTGCCATAGATCAGGATCACCGGGCGCTTGTCGCGGCGGTCGGCGAGCGTGCGAATCATGCTCATCATGGGCGTGATGCCGATGCCGCCCGCGATCAGCACGTGCATGTCAGCGGGGTTCCCGATCGTGAAGGCCCCGTAGGGACCGTCGATGTAGACGCGCCGGCCCACGGGCACTTCATGAATTCTGCTCGTCAGGTCGCCCAAATTTCTGATCGTCATCTCGACGTGTCCGTCGGTGACTTCGGCGCTGGATGAGAAGGAGAAGGGATGGCCGGTGATCTTGAACGGCCCACCCCAAATCGTCAGCCAGCCAAACTGCCCTGGTGTGAACCGGAACCCCGGGTGACGGTGCGGCTGCATCACGAGTGTCCAGCTGTTACCACGCTCCGTGCGAACCTCGTTAACCATGTATGGCCGGCGCAGTATGAACAGCGGCTTGACAATACGCACGTAGAGCAGCAGGGCGATCCAGAAGATAGGTAACACTATCCACAAAACTCGCTTGCGCGGATCCCCGAGGTAATAACCCCACCCGATCATGTGAAAAATGCCCGCGACAACTGCGATCACCGCGAGCAGAATGTGCGTGAAATGCCATATTTCGTAGCGGATCCTCAACTGCACCCGCCAGAGCGACAGCACAACAAGTGCAATCAGTGAATAGGTGGACAAGGAAGCCCAGCGTGCAACGGGAGGAGCCTCCCAGAATTTGAGCAGATGCAGCATGGCTGGGTGAAGTATGAAAAGGATTACCGGGTGCGCGATAACCAGCCCTAGCGCAACCATCGAAAGCAGACGGTGAAAGTGATAGATAACGTCCTCGCCCCACGGTTCGGTGACGTAGCGGAAGCGCGCAGTGAGGCCGAACTGCAGTCCCATCATCGCCAGACCTACATAAGCAATCGCGGCCGAGAACTCAGTCCAGAAATCGCGCGCCGGAGGCAGGTCGCCCATCAACAGCGCCCATACCGGAGCCAAAACGAACAGTAAGTAAACGGTGAGCCAGAGGACCCTGCGCGCAAGGTATGGAAGCATGGATGCAAGCCCTCGAATGCGCTAGCTCGCCCAATGTAGACTGCGACGTTCAACTATGATGCACATAGGAGACTGGACGTGAAAGATATCGCGTGTCTCTCGGCTGGCGTTATGGCGGCGACCCAGGGCTTCGCTAGGACCGAGTAGTCTCTGCCCCTGCTACAGGTATGCGTGTGGTGGCCACACCACACAATCAGCAGTGAAATCGAAATGGGACTGAACTGTCAGTTCTTCCAGTATCAGAAGACCAAGGCCCCCCTTTAACATTTTGAAGAAGCGCCCCCGAGCTGATTCCATGAATGCTACGAGCAACCGACCGGTCTGGTTCCTGCTGACCCGACATTGGCTCAGTCTTCTGGGCGGAGGACTTCTAGCAACGGCTTTACTATCCTGGCTCTTTGTATTGCCGCTGCAGATTCGTGGCCACGCCTCTAATCCCTACATCGGGATCATAGTTTTTCTGATTCTGCCGATAGTGTTCTTCACTGGGTTGGCTCTCATTCCGATAGGAATTTATCTAGGCAAACGCCAGATTCGCAAAGGGCTATCCGAAGACACGTTCGATCGCAAAGGTGCTCTGCAGCGTGTTGCGTGGTTTCTTGGCATTACGACTTTGTTGAACGTGATCGTTGGTACACAGATCACATATCGTGCTGTCCATCACATGGAGACGCCACAATTCTGCGGAGCGACGTGTCATACGATGAGCCCGCAATTCGCAGCGTATCAAAACTCGCCGCATTCCAGGGTCGAATGTGTCGAGTGTCATGTAGCTCCCGGCGCAGCAGGATGGGTCAGCAGTAAAACTGCAGGTCTTCGTCAGCTCGTCGAAACGGCACTAGGCACATACCGGCGGCCGATACCTTCGGCGATCGAAAGCAATCGACTCGTCCCCGCGACACAGACTTGCGAGAACTGCCACTGGCCGCAGAAGTTCGGAGGCGTAACTCTGCGTGTGATCAATAAGTACGCCGAGGACGAGGCCAACACGCGCACGCAAACTGTGTTGATGATGATGATCGGTGGAAACAAGATCGCTGGCATTCATGGAGCGCACTTCGGCCCAGGGATTCATATCCGTTTCGCAGCGGCGGACCCAGCCCGCCAAACCATTCCGTCGGTGGAATACCGAAACACGACCACTGGGGATACTCACACCTTTGTTACCTCCAGTGCGCAGGATCCTGCCGCCCCTCTGCCGCAATACGACATGCAGTGCGTGGACTGTCACAATCGCCCCACGCACACGTTTGAGCCGCCTGAACGCGCCATGGACAAAGCGTTGGCCCAGGGCAACATTGTTGTCACTCTGCCCTATATCAAGAAGGAAGGTGTACAAGCCCTTAAGGCAAACTACAGCACGACCCAGGAAGCAATCGACAAATTGCCGCGTTCCATTGTTGGGTTTTATCAGAACAACTACCCGGACCTCTATACAAAGCGCTCTCAAGACATTGACCAGGCAGCCCAGGCGGTACTTGCGATCTATAGACGCAACGTCTCACCGGAGCTGAAGCTAACGTGGGGCACCTATCCGAACAATCTGGGACATACGGATTTCCCTGGATGCTTTCGGTGTCACGACGGTGCGCACATGGCGGCCGATGGCAGGACCATCACTCAAGATTGCAATACTTGCCACGAACCATTAGCAACGGACGAGGCCTCACCCGAAATCCTGAACACCCTAGGAATCGCAGAACGAATTTCTAAAGTTCAGAAGCACTGAATTCCGTGTCGCTTCTTCCCGTGATCGCGAACCGAAAGCTCCTAATTTTCACAGTTGAGCCCAGTCGGAATGGATGATAGAACGGCGAGCGTTCTTCGCTCGTCGGTGCACAAACACAGCGTTGAGGCTCACATCAGAACGCTGATGAACGGGTTGATTCAGCCTGGCGACGTGACGGCGAGATGCACGTAAGGAGCGGAAACATAACTGAGCATTCGCTCGTGATAGGTGGGTCATGAATCTTAAGAATCGAGTTGGGGCCGAGTGTTTTGGTACGTTCTGTCTGGTTTTCGGCGGAGTGGGCAGTGCCGTGCTTGCAGGGAGCAAGATTCAGGAATTCCACGTTGGCGTCGCTCTCGCGTTCGGCCTGGCGCTGCTGGCGATGGTCTACACGATTGGGCCGATCTCGGGTTGTCACATCAATCCTGCTGTCACCGTAGGAATTCTGCTTGTCAGAAAAATAAGCACCAGGGACGCGATAGCGTACATTGTGGCGCAAATTGTAGGTGCCATTATCGCCGCAGGCTTGATTCTGCTTATTGCCCGGGGCGCAGCAGGTGGTTACAACCTGGCTGAAGGCCTCGGCGCGAACGGCTTCGGCTCACATTCTCCCAGCGGCTACTCGTTGGGTGCGGCGTTCATTTCCGAGGTCATCCTCACGCTGTTCCTGGTTATTACCGTTCTAGGTGCCACAGACGTGAAGGCGCCGGTCGGATTTGCCGGTCTTGCGATTGGGTTGATGCTGACTCTCATTCACCTCGTCGGGATTCCGATTACGAATACTTCTGTCAACCCGGCACGCAGCATTGGGCCAGCGCTTTTTGTGGGCGGCTGGGCGATCAGTCAGCTCTGGCTTTTCATTGTTGCGCCTGTAATCGGAGCTATGTTGGCCGCGGGTATCTACACCATGATCCGTATGCCTGCCGAGGTGATTACCACCCGGCGAGCTGAAGAATCTCTCCCCAGTCAAGAGCGAGAGAGGCGGACTGCATAGCCGACGCGTCGGGAGTTGTCTTCTAGCAGATCTTATAGTCCGGCTCTCATTCGACTTTCCCACAGACCTGGTGGCACCAGAGATAATCCGGGCTCGCCGCCCTCGTTTACCCGAACGCGATATTCCCCTGTTAATGCCGTCTATTTGCGCTACATGCGACTAGTATTTTTGCGAGTACCAACACTACAACTAGCGGTTCAGAATCGAGTGTAGCTGGAGGACATTCCATGGGCCCCGGGCACACCGATCATGCAGCAAGCATTCTCGTCGTGGACGACTTCGTACCTATAAGGCAGGAGCTATGTTCAATTATTGGGAACATGCCCGGTTGCCAAGTAGTCGGTCAGGCCTCAGATGGACTGGAGGCCGTTCAGAAATCAGCAGAACTCAGGCCAGACCTGATCTTGATGGACATGGCTCTGCCGACTCTAGATGGAATTGATGCCGCAAGGCGGATATGGGAACTCTCTTCAGAAGTTAAGATTCTGTTCGTCAGTCAGGAATCCTCCATCCACATCGTTGAGTGCCTGCTCCGGATAGGGGCGGTAGGGTACGTCTGCAAAGCGGATGTCACGGCCGAGCTAGCTGCTGCGGTACTCAGCGCGCTCCGTGGCGAGCAGTATGTCGGTCGTAGGTTCTTGATTTCGCGCAGTGCAACTTGTGTGCCCCTCCCAGTCTCTCCCAATCTTCCCGATGAAGGGTGCGGCGCTTCGAACCCGACAGGGATCGTCCTAGTTGGCAGCTCAACGTAGATGAAGGTCGCTTGCGAAATGTATGTCACCTTTTCGCGACTGCAGCGGCTTCTACACTGCTGAGGTGAATGATGGCTCCCGCTGCGGTGTAGCGAACCCCGTGTTTCTTATCTTTAAGTCTCTGCTCGATGTGCGCAATCACTTTGGGATTCTCGCGATGCGCGAGCGATTCCAGCGCTGACATTCGAAGCGCCCAGCTCTTATCAGAAGTCGCATTGACAAGGGCAGTCTCAGTTTTTGTGTCCGGGTCTTTTGTCAGCTCTTTAGCGGCCGCAGCTCGCACCGGCGAGTCATCGTCCCGGTGAAAATTCTGATACGCGCTGTACGCCGTGCCGCCGAATGGCAGGAAACCGATTGCCATCTTCTTCGGATCCTGGAACAGCTGCTGCAACATTCTCTTCTGCACGTCGCGCAATGCGCCGCCCTTTTTTTTCTGTCCGGTCAACACGGCGTAGTACACAGCGTAGCCGCGTTTGTCGCCGAGTTGGATCATGGAATGGGCGCACGCCAGGACCACGCGGACGTGTTTTTGTTCTCCCGGAATGATCTCGCCCAATCTTTACACAGAGGACTTCGCCTGCATCTGGCCGAGAGCGTCGGCTGCGGCGATCCTAACCTCGGCCTTATGGTCCCCCAGTGCGTTGATCGCCAACTGCTGTCCTTTGTCGTCGTTTTGCAACAGGCCGAGAGAGCGAACAGCGACGGCACGCTCCTCGCTCTTCTTGTTGCTCAGTCCTGCTTCCAACACGCTCCATGCTCTTTCGACGGGAGTCTGTGCCTGTGCCAAAGGGCGAGCAGGTGAAATGACCAGCAGAGCCAGAATGAATGCCGATAAACAGCCGGATCTTATCCTCGGAGTTGATTCCTGCATTGGTTACTCCAGTGGCTTTCAGCAGATTGGAAGTTCTGGTCGAGCGCGATCACTCGTTCCTAACATCCATGCTGGTCTGACTCAACTGCCATAATTCCTAGGTCTTTTTCATCGATTAGCCCCGACACTTCACTGCGGACTCCGCGGCACAATGGGCGGTCTGGACGATTGTCGCGGGGATGGAGATCCGAGGCAGATTACGCAGGGTTATGCCTCAGCGAATCGAATGACGACCTTTATGTCATCTGGTCTTCGCTGTAGGGCTTGGCCGAAGTTCTCCGGGATTTCGCATCGCGAGATTAGTTGTGACAGCCAGCAGTGATCGGCGCGGGCAAGTGCCTCGCCGGCCTGGTACCAGTGGCGCCTGTTTGCGTTGACGGTGCCCACAACGATCTTATTGTTCAGCACGACTTCCGTCGCTACGTCGGCGGTAGAGAGTCCGCTGGTACGCCCACCGCTCCCAACTCCGGTCAGGCAAACTACTCCGCCGGATGCCACGTGTTGAATACAGTCAGCTATGACTTGCCCTGCCCCCGTGCACTCGATAATCACATCCGGCGCGAGTGCAAGGGTTGACACCGTTCCCGTGTGGTAGGTCGCGCCCAGAGAATGGACCAGTTCTGGTTTAGGTCCCGAACTGACACGATCCAGTACATGAACATCAAGGCCACGCTGCTTGCCCAAAAGAGCTGCCAGCAGACCGATCGGTCCGGCGCCTGTTATTAATGCTGTTCGTGGCTCCCAAAACGAACGCTGGCCGACCGAGCGAACTGCTTCCCATGCTTTGGTCACTACCGTGGCAGGCTCGAGCAAGACGCCGAGCAATCCCAAAGAATCGTGGACCTTGATGGTGTATTCAGGTTCAATTCGCCAGCGTTCTGACATGAAGCCATCAATCTGCTTGATGCCCCTTTCCCGATACTGGCCGTTGCGGCACATGTCCCACTCTCCCACGGCGCAACTCGGACAGGGAACAGGATCAGGGCGGCGGACGATGCCCACGACAAGATCACCCTGCCTGAACTGGCCCGATACGTCGGGTTGCAAAACGCGACCGAGGGACTCGTGGCCAAGGACCAGTCGGTTCTTGTTCGGAGGAGCCCACCCATATCTGCCGTCCACGATCTCAATGTCGGTACCGCAAACTCCCACCGCCACGCACTCCACGAGAAGTGAGCCGTCGCGACTGTCTGGTTCCGGAATCTCCTCGAGATACGTGCTGCCAGCACAGTTAGGCGCCACGGTGATCGCTTTCATCTGGTTCTCCTGATGACGCTGAATCTGAGGAGTTGGAGCCCCACTTGAACGATCGGTCCTGAAGCCGAAAGCAGCCGTCGCGATGTCAACGGCCCTGTAGGTCGCATTCCAGCTACTCTAGTGGTTGTCGTCCCTCACTATTTCTGAGCTAACGCGGAGTTTCGTACGACGAATGTTTACTACGAAACTGTGAATAGCGCGCACTGGCACTGTTACTAGAACTTACATAAAGCACTGCCCGGACTCCAGCGCAGCTCTCACCCGCGAAAAGCAGATCATAGAGAGCTTCAACCGTCGCGCTCGTACAAATCTTTGGCAACTCGCAACTATGACTTTTGCCTATTCGCACCCTTCAGGAATTCGCTATACGCTCTACTACTTCCGGTGGTCCCCGTAATCGTCGGCTGGAGATGAAGCGGCATCGCATTGCTAAGGAGCAGCCACCTATGATGTGCAGAAGAATTGGGATCGGAGCGAGCATCCTTGTAGTGTGTCTCGTGTGCGTTGGTGCGGCACTAGGCGGCGCACCAAAAGAGCACAAGAGCAAACACGAGAACGCGCAAACCAAGAACAACGCGGAAGCGAAAAACGATGAGAAGGTCAACGGCAAGGGAGTGATCACCTTCCGTTCGGGAGATACGCTGACCGTCAAAACTCCAGACGGCCCCGTGACCCTTCTCCTCACCAGTGACACAATTGTCGAACAGCCAGTTGGGATTTGGCGGACCAAGAAGATGCCGCAGGATGTGCTGATTCCCGGACTCAGGTTGAGCTACGAGGGAATACGGCGCGAGCACGACTTCACGGCGACGGAGATCTCGTTTGACAGTGACGATCTGGCCTTGGCGGAAGCGATCCAGGCCGGTTTGAATCCTACGGCACAGCAGGTTGCGGCCAACAGCTCTAACATTAAGGAAGTTGAGGAATCCACGGCAAAGCGCTTCAAGGAATTGGGCGAGTACGAGGCTAAAGGACAAGCGGTTGTGTACTTCGCCAGTGGCAGTTACACGCTTTCCGCCGAGGAGAAGCAGAAGCTTAAAGCCATTGCCCAGGAGGCCCTCACGAACAAAGCGTATCTGCTCCAGGTGAAGGGCTTCGCCGACTCCGCTGGTGACCTCGCTGCAAATCAGGTGCTCAGCCGAGAGCGTGCGGAATCCGTCGTCTCGTACTTAATCCAGGACTGTGGCGTTCCCGTGGGCCGGATTGTTGCCCCCGGTGCAATGAGCGAGAAACATCCGGCAGCATCCAACGAGACAGAGACCGGAAAAGCTGCGAACCGCCGGGTCGAGGTAACAATCCTCATAAATAAGGGCATTGCCGGGGGCGGAGATTAGCCTCTTCGGAAAGACGTTCGACGGCAGGGTCGAATCCCCGAGCTCGTTCCAACCCGAGGAGAGCAGCGCACGACGACCCATCAAGGGCGGTTAAGATTACTCTCATCACCGAGTCTTGATCGAATCCGACCTTGCTGCCGAAGCGATTTTCTATGATTCGTGTCCCCACTCCCAGAACCTGCGCGATGTGTCTCGGAGTATAATCCGGCGCAAATCCCGGCGGGGGTTTCACCGCTTGAGACACACGCGAATCGTCGTCACGCACTACGGCGGCCCCGATGCTTTGCAGGTGGTTGAAGAAGAGTACCCTGAGCCGAAGCGCGGTGAGGTGCGAGTACGAGTGCTGGCCGCAGGCGTCTCCTTGCCTGACGTGATGGCGCGCGAGGGCATTCATCCCGAGACGCCGCGCGTGCCCTTCACGCCGGGTTGGGACCTGGTTGGCGCGGTTGATCGGCTGGGCGAAGGTGTCTCTGGAATCGAACTAGGCCGGATAGTTGCCGCCATGCCGATAAGCGGCGCGTATGCGGAGTTCGTCTGCCTGCCGCAACGTGAACTGGTCACCGTGCCAATCGGGTTGGACGCCGCCGAGGCCGTCAGCCTGGTGTTGAACTACATCACTGCCTACCAGATGCTGCATCGTTCCGCCAAGGTCAAACCGGGCCAGCGTGTGCTGATTCATGGTGCAGCGGGCGGGGTCGGCTCGGCACTATTGCAACTCGGGCGGCTGACCGGACTGGAGATGTACGGTACCTGTTCATCGCGAGGGTCTTCGGCCGTTTCCGAGCTGGGCGGTATCCCGATTGACTACAAAGATCAGGACTTCGTAAGCGAAATTCACCGACTGAGCGGTGAGGGCGTGGACGCAGTGTTTGACGGCATCGGCGGCGCGCACATATGGCGTTCCCGAAAGGCTCTCCGCGGTGGCGGGAGAGTGATAGCCTACGGCCTCACCGCTTCGCTAAGTGGCGGACGATTGGTTTCAGGCCGTTCAGGTCGCCGTAATCGCTTTGGCGGGATCCGCATTTTCGCGTTGTACATCGCCGGGAGCTGGCTTCTTCCCGGCCGAAAGCGGGTGATCCCCTACAGCATCCAGACACTCAAACGATTGAAACCGGCATGGTTTCGGCAGGATTTGACCACCTTGTTTGACCTCCTCCAACAGCAGAAGATTAAGCCAATCATCTCGCGCCGATTTCCCCTTCCGGAAGCCAGGCAGGCCCACGAGTTACTAGGGAAGGGAGGCGTGATAGGCAAGATCGTCCTCGTCTCTTCGCGACCGTAAAAGGTCTATCGCAAAACCGGAGAGCTTACCCCGCCTCGTTCGCCGTTGCGCCAGTGCTCCGTTCCCATTGCTAAGCAGCGGTTTATCAACGTGCGGAAGAACAGATGTGCGAACCCATCCACTGGACAGAAACGCGTTCGCAACAACGTGCAGCGTAGCCTTTACTTGGGACCGATCGGGTACTTTCCGGGCAACTGCTTAATGATGTCCTCGGGCGGCTGACCACCTTTGCAACTTGGATGGCCGAAGCCGCTGCCACTCGTGCCGTTCAGAATGTCGAGGATCATGTTGTCGTTTCCGCCGGGGGCTACACCGAGCGGGACGGCGTCGAGCTTGAGCTGGTGGCGGATCTTCCATGCGATCACGTGGTCGGCGCACGATGTATCACCACTCACGCCCAGGCCACCCACGATGTGACCCTTTGGTTCGAAAAGCGCAAGTCCGCCGCCAAAGACGATGATGCCGCCGATCGGCTTGCCCAGCATTGGATCATCAGCCTGGCCGAAATGTTGGGGGTCTCCGCCATAGGCAGCCTGTGGATTCGGTGGCGCGCTGGTTGTAAGGCTGAACAGACTCTGGCCCGGGGTTGAAGGGAAATAAAGGTTCGCGGTCGATAGCGCGAAATTCGGAGAGCTGAGTGCATTCGCGGTGCTCGCCTTCTCGGCGGCGATTACGCGGCTTCCCGGCCACTCCGCATTGCGATCCGGACCGCTGAACACGACGGCGCACACGATTCCGTCGCGGTTCACGACGGCCGCCCACTCCTGGTTCCCCATGCCGCTGTTTGCAGCCTTGCCCTCTTTCACCGCAGCTTGTAGCGCTGCCTTCAGTTTGCTGAGGTCCGGAACCTGACTGCAATCTCCCGATCCCTTGGTTTGAGCCGTTGCGAGGCTCGCCGCAACGATTACTACAGTGACAAGCGAGACGAATCTGCCAATCGTGTGATCTTTTTTCACCTACACTTCTCCTTCTAACGAAGCGTGTAAAGGTACGCAGCAATGTCGCGGCTGTCCTGCTCGGTGACGCCCATGTCCGGCATGGCCGTTTTCGGCTCGATCTGCGGTGGGTGCTGGATCCACTTCTCCAGGTTCTCGGGCGTGTTTGGTAGCTCGCCCGCGATGTAGACACGCCTGGACCAGTGAATCAGCGGAGGCCCTACCAGCGCGTCAGCGCCAGTTACACCTGGAATCGTGTGGCACGAATGGCAGCCGTAATTGCGGATCTTCTCGCGTCCCGCATTCGGATCACCTCCGGTCATGCCTTTCACTTGTGCCGTGTAGTCGGGCCGATGTGGATCACAGGCGGTCATGACAACCGCGAGTGTCAGTACGCCAAGCAACAACGTCGGCACCATGGCATTACGCACGAGTGCCTCCGCCGGCAAGTTGTTCCGTGGCGCCGTACACCACGCGCCGTTCCGATTCCTTAATCCAGGCTGCCAGCAGCCACAAGCCAAGGCCGATAAACACTACACTCGCCGGAACCCACATGATGAGGCCGCCAATTTGCTGGTCCTCTATCGGTGTCAGGCCGAAAGCGGCGGTTCGGCCCTCATAAATTGGATACCAGACCTGCTGCGCAAAGGTCATCAGTGCGCCGAGGATGCTGGTGTGCACCGCAGTCGTGAAACAGTAGACGACCGCCATGCCGTATCCGAGACGACCGTGCCGGCCATGGAGCAGGGTCCACCAGAATAGTAATGCTGTGAACAAGAAGCTGGCATGTTGCAGAGCGTGAACCCACTCGTATTCGACACTCGCTTCGTAAAGCGATGGGATATGCCAGACCCACAGCGTCGCCCCGTGCAGCAGCCACACAAAGAGCGGCAGTGTCATCGTCATCCATAAGGCCGAAACGGCTGGCCGCTTCGTGAATTGCCCCATGATCTCGCGCCAGCTTTGAGGCAGCGCCCAGAGGAACCACAGCAGCGGCCGCGAGAGAACCAGCAGCGGCGCAGCTATGATCATCAGCACCTCGTGCTGGCCCATATGAACTGAGAACAGCAGCGCTCCCAGGCGGTGTACGGGCGACACCAGTGCGACAGCTAGCATCAGCCAGCCTGCAACAAAGCACGCGAAATGCGCGACGGACCATCCCGGCTTGCTCCACCGGTGTACGGCTCCAACGATGAACAGAGCCGCCGTCAATATCAGGGGGATCAACACGCCCGGCTCGAAACTCCATGTACGCTCTGCCGCCTCGCGTGACAGCATCCCGGCACTCGGATGTGCGAACGCGGCTGTGGTGGTCGTGACCAGCAAGACACTCGTTGCGAGTTTGAGCGCGGTCTTCATCAATCACACGGACTCAGGATGAATCGCGGCACCGCGTTGGCAATGATGACCAACGCAAACCACAGGCTCGACGCTATTCCCAGCAAGGCGACAAAGTGTGCGCGATCGAAAGGGGAGCCGCCTTCATCATTGGCGTTGCTCACCGCCTGATACTGCAGCCATGAAAGCCATGCACCACTGAGCGCGATCAGCAAGCAGATGATGCTGACCAGATGAAGAACGTAGTGGTGCCCAGTGGAACAGGCATGTTGCACGAGCGCATAGCTGATCAGCAGGTCCGCGCCAAAGGCCAGCGGGCCGATAATCACGCCCATCACCTGCGGCACTGGAGCCCTGGCCATTGTTGCCTTTTTGTTCTCAGCCATCGCGCTCCTACAGTAATCGGGGAACAAAGTAAATCACGAACCAGATGGGCAGCCACGCAAACACGACGAAGTACCAGTAGTCGCTGTTCTCGGAGGCGTCCATGAACCGTTTGCCGTCAATCGGCCCGGTGAAGAACATAACCGCCAGTACCGCCGTGTCGAACCAGTCGGTAACGAGGTGAACTGTATGCAGACCCAACAGCGTCCACACCACCGATGCATAGGCATTTGCGTCCCACTGGCAATTGAGCGATGCGAATTCCAACCCGCGAAAGACGATGTTCACAACGCCGATCGCAGTGAGCACCGTGAGGCCAAGTCGGACCTTCTGTTCGTCTCCACGCTCCGCGACTTTCTTCACCCATTGATTCGGAACGATGCTCAAGGCGAACAGCGCGGTATTCAGACAGCCGTACAGAATGGCCGGCGGCATCAGTCCGGGAGGCCAGTCGGCAGTCCGCGTTCGCAAGTAGAAATAGCTGACCACGACGATGGCGAACATCGTTCCCTCGATCGCCATCATGCCCGCTGTGCCCCACCAGATGAGGCTCCGGTGACCGAAAACCACCGTGGGCAAGCCAGACACGTCGAGTGCGCGCCGCTTTACCGGTTCTCCCATACTTCCACCTGCCTGCGGTGCTCACTTTCTCCGCGCTTCGGCCAGAACCATGCCGTCAGTGTGATCGCCACGGGAATCGCGCCCCAGACGATCGCCCACGGTGTAAAGATGCTTCCGATGAACAATGCCGTGACTGCCAATGCCGCTAAGAATGGCCAGATCGTGGGATATGGGAACTCCGTGAGGTGTTCCGGTTCAGCATCCAAAGGTCTAGTCACCAGCACTTCGCGACGGTCTTCGCGCACGCCGGTGACGACTGGCTGATCCGGCGGGTTCTCCCACAACGGCTCGCGTCCGCCGACGGTTGGCAGATCAAGGAAGTTATAGTTCGGCGGCGGCGACGTCGTTCCCCACTCCAGCGTACCGGCACCCCAGGGATTATCGCCAGCCACGCGGCCGTTCTTTCTGCTCGCCCACACGTTCCAGATGAACAGGATCACCGCCGCGCCCATCAACATTGCGCCAACGGATTCAAGCGCGTTCACGCGTCCCCAGTGCATCTCCAGCGGGTAGGTGTAGATCCGTCGCGGCATTCCGCGCAGCCCGAGAATGTGCATGGGGAAGAACGTCAGGTTGAAGCCAAAGAAGAACAGCCAGAAATGCCACTTGCCAAGAGTGTCCCCAAGCATCCGTCCCGTGATCTTGGGAAACCAGTAATAGAAGGCGCCAAACAACGGGAACACAGCGCCGCCTATGAGCACATAATGCAGGTGGGCCACTACGAAAAACGTATCGTGTACCTGCCAGTCGAGAGGCACGGCCGCGAGCATGAGGCCCGTCAAACCACCGATCAGGAAGTTGAAGAAGAACCCACCGATCCACCACATCGGCAGTTCGAAATGCAGTTTGCCGTCCCACAACGTCACCATCCAGCAGAAGAACTGCACGCCCGTGGGTACGACGATCATCAGGCTGGCTGCGGTGAAGAAGCTCTCGCTCAACTGCGGCAATCCGGTGGCGAACATATGGTGTACCCAAACGCCGAATCCGATGAAGCCGGTAGCAACTGTCGACAGCACCAGTGCGAGATAGCCGAACACCTTGCGCCGTGAGAACGCCGCGATAATGGTAGAAACAATCCCGGTACCCGGAATGAAGATGATGTAAACCTCGGGATGCCCAAAGAACCAGAAGAGATGCTGGTATAGCAGCGCGTCTCCGCCTTCCGACGGATTATAGAAATGCGTGTTGATAAGGCGGTCCATGATCAGCATGGTGCTGGAGAGCATCACGGCCGGCATGGCGAAGATGACCATGAACGCCGTGACCACCTGCGACCAGCAGAACATTGGGATCCGATTCAATGACATCCCGGGCGCCCGCATCTTGAACACGGTCACCACGATCTCCACAGCCACAGCGAGCGCCGACAACTCCGTGAACGTGATCATCTGGGCCCAGAAATCTGCGCGCTTGCCCGGCGTGAATTCCGGTCTAGACAGCGGCACGTACGCGAACCATCCGACGTCCGGGCCGGTGTTCCAGAGGAACGCGACCCAGAGCATGATCCCGCCCATCACGTAAATGTAGTAGCTGAACGCGTTCAGGCGAGGAAACGCGATGTTCCGCGCGCCAACCATGAGCGGAATGACATAAACACTGAGCGCCTCGAACATCATCGGCACGGCAAACAGGAACATCATGGTGATTGCTGGGGTCCGCCGCCGGTTCCGCCACGATGTAGAACGCCATGTGCGCGTGTTGATGCCCGCAGAACTCGGCGCACTGGCCGCGATACGTCCCCTGCTGGTCCACCTGAAACCAAATTGCGTTACTGTAGCCCGGTATCAGGTCGCGCTTGCCTTGTATGTTGGGCGCCCAGAAGCTGTGGATCACATCACGCGAGCTAGTCTGCAAAACGATAGGTACGCCGGTCGGAACGTGAATCTCATTCGCCGTGACGACCAGCATGCTGGGATCCGTGTTTGGATACCGCACTTCCCACCACCACTGGTGCCCGATGACCTCAATGCTCACGGGGTTCTTCGACGTCAGCGAGTTCATGTACTTCCCCGTGACTACCGAGTGGCCGAGAATAGCGAACAGCACAAGCACAGTTACGACCGTCGCGGCTATGACCACTCGCAACCGCCGTTGCTCGACCAGCGGATCGGGGTGCAATTCCGGAGGCAGTTGCTCGGTTACTCTTCGTCGGGCCGCAGCCGTGGCGAGCAACGAAAGGACGATGACGAAGACGACAAGCGCAATCGTGAAAATGAACCACCACAAGCTCTCAATGCGCGACGACATCGGGCCGACGGGCTTCAGCATTGTTTGCTGCGGTTGTTGTCCCCCGCACGCCGTCAGCAGCAGACAAACAGCTCCTGCGCTGATCAGTTCGCCGACATGTACGACACTGCGTTTCATCGCTGTTTTGGCGGCTTCTGGGAGATCGTGGCCTACGTGCGCTCGATGAGCGGACAGTTGCCGCCGACTGTCGCGCCTGCGCGTTCCGACGAGATGAACGTCAAGAAGCCTGAGAACGTTACGCCCGGGCATGCATTGGCTGCTGATTCGCTTTCTCCCGCTTTCAGTGGCGGCTGACCTCCCGGATGAAGCGGGCTCTGCTCGACGCCTGTATCGGCTGTAGCTGCCGAACCGGTCGGCTGGCGGAAGTCCCGGCGCTCACGTTCGCAGCCGGACAGTAACGCCAGCATGAGCAGGGTCGCGATGGCGAAGTGGCGCATCAGTCGGCGGCCTTCGCTTTCTCGTCCACCAGCGGCACGCCATAGACGCGCAGAATGCGGTCGATCTCCGTTTTTCGGCGGTTCAGTATGGCGTTCAAGCGGTCGCGCAATTTGTGATCGTTCCTGCGCACTGCCATCGAAATCGAGAACTGCATCGGCAAAGCTGGGGTATCCGCCGCCGGAGTGGGCGTGAGTTCCAGCTCGTTCCTGTGGACGCGAGCGTAATAGCCCGCTTGCGGTCCCCAGACCACGGCAGCGTCCACTCTTTTTTGCAGAACAGCATTCACAATCGCGCTCGGCGCTTCGCCCGGTGTTTCGAAACCAACGATGTTGCCGACCATGCCGCGACGTCCCAGCGCCTGGCCCGGCGGCGCGTACTCTTCGCTGAGCACCTGCACTCCCACCTTCAACTTGCGCAACGCCGGGTCGTCGAACGATCTCAGGTGAAGCTGCCGATCGCGGCGTGTCACAAAGACGTAGCTGGATCGATAGTACGGGTCGGTTGTGAGCACTCGCGGAAAGTTCGTCGGGACTCCGAGCAGTACGTCGCAGCGGCCCTTGTTAAGGACATCAGTTGGCGTCCATCAGCGGAGGCCCGATGCCGCCACCACCGTGAGCGTGACAGCCCACGCAGTTGCAGAACATCCATGACACGATCGTAGAAGGCCGGCCGAATGGAATGCCTTCGTTCCGGGGCCGCATTCCGGATTACCAGGGGCCGTTTCAATACAACGCATACGCGGTGTCAGAGGGGCAGAAGCTTTACCAGTCTTTCTCGCACAAAGCCGCGCCCCAGGCGTTGCCATTCGTACACGAGCTTGGCGTTCAGATCACGCGCGACCACCGCCGCAATACGGTTCTCGTAGCCCTGCTGCTGGCGATTGGATGAAGGCAGGCTGTCGGGATCGGCACAGACCCGAAGCTCAGCCCCTGAGCCTGCCGCCACGAGTGTCAGCGCGAGCACCGTCAGACTAAGGAAGCGAGAAAACATAGAGCACGCCTCCTTTCGTCGTGTATTTCGGCAATTCCCGGGTGGCGTTGGCAAAACCAAGTCCCGCGCTACTGTCGCGCGCATCTAGCCCCCCGGACACAATTACTCCGGCCCAGCCTCCCACTCCGGACAAGACAGCCACGTACTGCTTGCCGTCAGGACCCTTGTATGTGACCGGCTGGCCGATGACTCCGGAACCTGTCTTGAACTTCCACAACTCCTGCCCGGAAACTGCGTCCACGGCTTTGAACCAGCCGTCCATCGTGCCAAAGAACACCACGTTGCCCGCTGTTGCAAGGGCTCCACTCCAGAACGGAAACTTATCTTTCAGCACCCACACGGCCTTCGCGTGTACTGGATCCCAAGCTGTGAACTCGCCCATGTGTCCGCCCGGGCCGGCGTAAAATTTGGCGTTCATGCCGACATAGGGTGTACCGGCGATGTAGTTCGCTTCTGTTTCCTCGACGTCCATGCAGAGGTTCTGGTGCGGAATATAGAGAAGGCCCGTCTTCGGGGAAAACGCTGCCGGCTGCCAATCCTTCATCCCCGGGGAAGCGGGGCAAATGTTCCTCACAACCGAGCCCATGCTCGGATGCTTTTCCTCCACGTACTGAAGCTGGCCGGAGCTGACGTCTACACCGCGACTGCTGTTCACGTACCCGAATGGCGTAGCCGACAGCACTTGCCCGTTCGTCCGGTCTATGACGTAGATGTACCCGTTACGTTCAGGCCGAACCAGCACCTTCCGAGTCTGCCCGTTGACGGGGAGATCGAGCAGGATGTTCTCGTTGATTCCGTCATAGTCGTGAAGGTCGTGCGGCGATAGTTGATAAAACCAGACCGCCTCGCCCGTATCGGGATCGCGCGCAAAGATTCCGGAGGTCCACAGATTGTCACCGGGACGGTCCTCGGAGTTCCACGGACCCGGATTCGCCGTGCCGTAATAAATAAGGTTGAGGTCGGGATCGTAGGAGATCCAGCCCCACATGCCGCCGCCACCCACCTTCCACGCATCCGGCGGCCAAGTCTTGACGCCGAGGTCCTGACCTTTGTACTGCGAGTAGAAGGGCTTGAAACGAGGGCCGATCAGCACTGCCGAGTCAGGCCCTGTACCGTAGGCGCGCCACGCGATCTTGCCGCTCTTCTCATCGACTGCAGTAAGCCAGCCGTGGATCCCGAACTCGCCACCGCTGTTGCCGACCAGCACTTTGCCTTTGACCACGAGCGGCGCCATCGTGATGGTCTCGCCCTTGGTGATGTCGCCAATCTTCGTCTTCCAGACCTCTTGGCCGTTGTCGGCGTTAACGGCGACGGTGTAACCATCGAGCGTGTTATAGAAGATTTTGCCGTCGTCATATGCTGCACCGCGGTTGACCCAGTCACAACACGCTACGCCCTTCGCTGCCGACGCCGGGCGAGGATCGTATTTCCATTTCAACTGACCGCCCGGTTTCGTGAGGTCCAGCGCGTACAGCAGGTTCGGCCAGGGCGTCACGACGTACATCGTGTTGTTCACCACCAGCGGAGCAGCTTCTTGACCGCGGTCGGTCCCGGTGTTGAACGTCCACGCAACCTGCAGGTTCTTCACGGTACTGGTGTTGATCTGGTCGAGAGAACTGTAGCGGGTGCTGGCGTAGTCTTTGGCCGGCCGAATCCACTGGCCGTCGTCGGATTCCATCTTCCCACTGTATTGCTGTGCTGTGTAGCTACCCTGCGGTGCGGTCTGGGCGGAAGACTGGTGGCTTTTGGAACCCTTGCAACTTGTTGCTCCAAACATCAGCGCCATGAGGGTCATGGCAACCAGTGTCCGGAGCCGGAAAGTCGGATTGCGCATCCGAGGCTTGCTCCTCCTACTACACCGCATTTGACGAGCGGTCGTGGCCCGTTAGGCTGGTCATGTATGTAGGCTGGATGCCCAACCTCAGGCGGCAAGTTGTCGTGGTCGCGAGGAGGCGCAACTTGACGCGACCCTATATCGTGTCGCGAGCAACGAGAGTCAGCTTGGAAATACTTGCCCGCTTATTCGATAGCAACCCGCAGCAACATAAGACAGCTGCGGAGATCCGCGGAGGAGAGGGCCAACGCCGCGCAACCCCCTGAACCACATCGTGAAACTGCCATCTGAGTTTCGACCACCACCGTTGCGGCTTGCCCCTGAAACGCAAGTTATTGAAAGGGAATGCGTTGCGCCAGCGGTTCTCAATCTTCAAACCGGTTCGTTCCCGATTGCGCTGTCAAACCCTCCAGTTGCCGCGATTTCCTGTGTTCTCCGACGTCTTTCCCTGCCTGAATGGCTTACTTTGCCCCCAAAATTACTTCAGGCTTGCTGCTTCCACGTGCCAAATAGCAGGTTGTGCGTACCCCGCTCCCGATGGTGGGTTCAGGGCGTGGGTACTCGCTTTGCTTGGAGGCAGTCTTCGCTCCGCTAGCTGGTGACAAACATCAGCCCTTGACGTTAACGAGCCAGCGGCTCACAATTTCGCGGATGCCATAAATAGCTCCTGACGTGCGCCGCCGATCCCGTTTCCAGGTAAGTTTCCGCCCTTTGCAGGAACTTTTCTGCACCGGAACCGCATGTCAGCCGCAGGAGGTCGTGTGACCAAGAAGTGGTATGAGCTGTTCGTGTCGGTCGAGAATGAGGGGTCTAGTCCGGAAGGCGTCTCGCCGGGGCCAAATGCTGCCCCTGAGACGAGCGCCAGCCGCACAGCCGCCCAGACGGTCGCGGAAATTGCGGCAAAGCTTCCGCAGCAGCCGCAGTTCACCTCCGCAGTCAAGAACCCGACGTCCTTCGAAGAGATCTATCGCGCCGCTGAAATACAGACTCCGGCCCACGGCTACACCATCTACAAGATCGCCGATATGTTGCAGAGCGAACGCATCCGCAACCTGCCCGCCGATGTGAAGCGCAGCTCCGTCTTGCTGGCTCTCGATGCGGCGGGCGTGAAAGTCGAAGACATCATCCAGGATGCCGTCCTGCGCGACCGGGCGCTTGATACCTACGAACGTGTACAGCAAAAGGCCTTCGAGCAGTTGCAGGAAGGCAAGCTCAAGGAGAATGCCGGCATACAGGCTGACATTGACCGCTACGTGGCCCAGCAGAAAGCGAAGATGGACGCCAACAACGACGCCGTCGCGCGCGAAAAAGAACGCCTCTATGGCTGGCGCCTGAACAAGCAGCAGGAAGAACAGAAGATTGCCGATGCCGTCTCCTACTTCGTCACGGAGAACCCGATAACCACGAGCCAGACTGCGGCTCCAGCAACCCCGGCGACCAAAGCCGGCAGCAGCTCAACCAAATAAGGAGGACGCGATGTGGAGACGCTTAACGCGCATGGTCCGTTCGTTTTTCGGATTCTTCATCTCCATGGCTGAGGACCCGGAGATCATTCTGGAGCAGAACATCCGCGACATGAACGACCAGGTTCCGCGGATGAACGAGAGCATCGCCATGGTCAAGGCGAACGTCACGCTCCTCGAGAAGGAAGAAGCGAAGTATCAAGGCGAAATGAACGACCTCACCGCCAAGGTGAAGGCCGCCATCCAGGCACAGCGTGATGACATCGCCGGCAGCTTCGCCCTGCAATTGGAACAGACCCGGAGCGCGCTCGCCCGCACGCAGGGGCAGTTGACCACCGCACGCGCCGCCTTCGACAAGGCGCTCGCCGTCAAGCAGGCGTTCCTGCGCGAAAAGGACCGCAAGACGCACGAAGCACTGAATGCCATCCGCGATTACCGCCGCTCCCAGTGGCAGAAGAAAGTTGCCGACGCCATGGAGCAGTTCGAAGTCGCCGGTATTAGCCAGACTCACGACGAGATGGTCCGCAAGATCGAAGAAACGACCGCCGTCAACGAAGCTCGCATGGAGATGGCCCTCGGCAACGTGGACCAGCAGAAGTTCAAGATCGAGGAAGAAGCCGAAAAGATCCGGTCGAACGAACTGGTTAAGCAGTTCAAGATGGAAATGGGCCTGATTACACCGGAAGCCCAGCCCGCAGCCGCGCCGGAAAAGACGATCGGTGAAAAGCAAATCAACAAGACTACTGCTTGAGGTGACTTATGGCCGTGCGCATTCAAAAGGGTGGTTGGATTCTCATCTTCCTAATTGGGCTCGGCCTGGTCGGCTATGCCCTGTACAAATACGGCGTGTTTGATCTGTCGTCGTTCACGAAGTCCAAGACGGCCTCCGCTGAACCGTTGGACACCTCGAAGCCGCTGGTGCTGCCCGCCAGTTCCACCGAACAGGCAGTGCCCATCCGCGTCCGCGTAAACATCTGGGTGGGATGCGTCGGCGGCCTCGTTGCAAATGGCGGACTTGAAACGGCCCAGGGATCCATCTTCGACCAGAAGGGACTCAACGTCTCGTTCAAGATCATCGATGACTGGACGGAAGGCGCAGCGGCGCTGGCGACCGACAACGTTGACGTTATGCTCACCACGGCCGACGTGTGGGCCAAGGACTATGCCCAGCTCCGCGACAAGGGCTTCAATGCCCACGCCTTCATGATGGTTGACTGGTCGCGCGGTGCCGACGGCGTCATCGGCAAGCAGGGCATTAACAGCATCGAGGACCTCGCAGGCAAGACCGTCGCGTTTGCTCCCTACACGCCTTCGCATTTCCTGCTCTGGAACGGTTTGAAACAGTCCGGTCTCAGCACCGAGCAGCGCAACGAAATCTTCGCTAAGGCCGTTCACACGAAGGACGGAATCGAGCCGGCAACCCTGTTCGCCCAGCAGAAAGTGGATGCCGCCGTGGCCTGGGACCCGGATATGAGCGACGCTGTGGCGAAGCGCCCGGGCGCAAAGAAGATCTACGACACTCGCGTGGCGAACCGCCTCATCGCCGACATTCTCGTGGTCAGCGACAAGTTCGCCGCCCAGCATCCGCAGACGCTGGTGAAGTTTATGCAGGGCTGGTTGCAGGGCGTGGAATTTATCAAGAGTGAACCCTCTCGCGCCTACAATCTCATCGGCACCATCAAAGACTTCAACATCCCCTCCGACCTCGCGAAGACCATGCTGGAGGGCGTGCGCCTGGCCGACTACGCGGATAACGCCGCGTTCTTCGGCAAGTCAGGCCAGGACTCGGACTACAACAACGTCTTCAAGATGGCTCAGGAGATGTACCGCGAAGATCGCTTGATCAAGAAGACCTACGATCCCGAAATGACTGCTGACCGTCGCTTCATCGATCATCTTCAGGGCCAGTTCTCGGTGGCCAGCAGCGAGCCTGCGATCGAGTACAAGGCTCCCGCCAAGGGCGCAGCGCCCATTGCAACCCAGCATAGGTCGATTTACTTCGATTCGAACTCCGCCGACATGAGCCTCGATTCTCGTGCCATCGTGGATGAAATCGGCGGCATGATGCGGGCGTACGAAAACACCGTCGTGGACATCGAAGGTAACACCGATTCGACCGGGGCGCGTATCTACAACCAGGAACTCTCAAAGCGGCGCGCGGAAGCCGTCAGGCGCTACCTGATGCAGAAGTATGGTTTCCCGCCGCAGCGTATGCGCGCCTTGGGCAACGGTCCCGACAGGCCGTTAGCCAACAACGACACGCCGGACGGACGGGAGAAGAACCGCCGTACGGATATCAAGGTCTATCCGAACCCGACGATGTGAGTGGGCCAAATGTCCAAATTGTTTGCGATCAGAAAAGAGGTGGAGCCCCGCGTGCGTGTCGCGCTGGGCTTCGCCACCTGGATCTTCATCGTGGCGGCATGGTTCGGTCTCACTCACTGGGATATCCTGCCTCCTTTCACCTTGCCCAAACCTGACGGCGTACTTCACGCCATGGTGCGCCTGTGGCGCGAATACGACCTACTCGGCAACGTGCTGCAGAGCTGGTGGCGTATCGGCCAGGCGTTCTTCTGGTGCGCCCTCATTGCCATCCCGCTCGGCGTGTTGATGGGCAGCTTTCGCTGGTTGAACCACCTGGTAAATCCCATCGCCGCTCCCATGCGTGCGATGCCCATCACCGCGTTTCTACCCGCATTCATTGCTCTCTTCGGCATGGAAGAGCGAATGAAAGTGGCATTCCTCTGGTTCGGCATGTTCTTCTACCTGCTCGCGCTCGTGGTGGAAGAAGTGAACAAGGTCGACGACAGCCTGCTTGAGACCGCCTACACGCTGGGCGCAAAGAAGCGGCACGCGATCTGGCTGCTTTTCCGCGGTTCGTTCCCCGCGATCTTCGGTTCGTTCCGCATCCTTTACGACATCGGCTGGACCTACGTGATCCTGGCCGAGATGGTCAACGCGCGCAAGGGTGTCGGTTACATGGTGGAAGCGGCCCGCAAGGTACTCGACTTCGAACGCGTTTACGCCGGCATCATCGCCATCGGCATCGCGGCTTTCCTGTTCCGCTTCCTGCTGACGGCCCTCGAAAAGTATTTGTTCTCCAACCGCGCATCGGGCGCAGCCCCGAGCGTCACAAGTGAACCGGCGAAGGCCGCGGCGAAGGCGGGGGTGGCTCATGGCGGATAAGATCAAGATCAGCCTTCGTGACGTAGGACGCACCTTCCTCAGTCCGCGTGGCGAGAAGATCGACGCCCTGCGCGACATCAACCTCGAGGTGCAGGACGAGTTTGCTTCCGACGGTCGCGACATCGGCGAGTTTCGCGTCCTGCTCGGACCTTCGGGCTGCGGCAAATCCACGATCCTTCGCATGATCGCCGGCCTCGACTTCCCGACCTCCGGCGAAGTGAAGGTCAATGGCAAGCGGGTCGAGGGCCCGGGAAAAGACCGGGGCATGGTGTTCCAGAAGTACACTTCCTTTCCTTGGCTGACCGTCGCCGACAACATCGCCTATGGCATGAAGATCAACGGTGTGCCGGCCGAGGAACGGCGCGAGACCGTCGAGAAGCTGGTGAAGGCAGTCGGCCTGAGTGGATTCGAGCATTCGTATCCGGCGTCGCTCTCCGGCGGTATGCAACAGCGTGTCGCCATCGCCCGCACTCTGGCGGTCAAGCCCGGGGTCATCCTCATGGACGAACCTTTTGGCGCCCTCGATGCTCAGACCCGCGCCGACATGCAAGACCTTCTGCTTAAAATGTGGGGCGACGCGAGCAGCACCGTACTTTTCGTTACCCACGATCTCGAAGAGGCCATCTATCTTGCCGACCGCATTTTCATACTGAGCTCGCGCCCGGGTACCATAGTCGAGGATCTGCCCGTGCCGTTCGGTCGCCCGCGTGATCCCGCGATTCGTCAGACGGCGGAATTCCAGGAGCTGCAACAGCACGTGCTGGCCTCGCTGAAGCGCGCGCCCGGCCGCGGTCAAGTTAGGGTGGGGGTCTGATGCCCGACGATCGTACGCCTCGCGACATCAACTCGGCTGCCTCTGAGATGGGCGACTCCATCAACTATGTAAAGGAAGCGCTCAAACACCAGTACAACTGGATTGCCCTCGCAGGCGCAGCCGCCTTTTCGGTGGTGTCGCTGAGTGCGCTGCCGCTGGTGCTAGCGGCTGGCTTGGAACTGATCTACCTCAGTGTCATTCCGAACAGCTCGCGCTTTAAGCGCTTCATCCGCTCCTGCAAGTACGCGGAAGAGAAGCGGCAACTGGAGCAGAAACTGAGCGATGTGCTGCAGTCGCTCCCTCCCACGCAGCGCACGCGCTACGCGGCACTGCAGTCCCTGTGCGACAACATTCGCTTCAATTATCGACAGCTGTCCTCGACCTCCCAGATGTTCATCGGGCAAATGCAGGACCGCCTTGACGGACTGCTGCAGGCGTATGTGCGCATGCTTAGCGCGGCGCAGCTGCACCGTGACCTGCTCAAGAACGTGGATCCCGCCCTCATCAATCGTGAGCTGAAACAGCTGCAGGCCGACCTCGATTCGCAACCGGCCAAAGTGCAGGACATCAACCGCCGCCGCATTGAGATCCTGAACAAACGCCTAGAGAAGTACGGCAAGCTGCAGGAAAACGCCAAGGTCATAGACGCTCAGTGCGCCGCCATTGAAGACGTGCTGCAGCTCATCCGCGACCAGTCGGTCACGTTGCGCGATCCGCAGCAGGTCAGCGAGCAACTAGGCGGCCTGGTGCACGAGGTCGAGCAGACCGAACAAACCGTGCAGGAAGTGGAATCGATTTTCCAGCTGGCTGAGCCGGAGTTCACCGCCCAGGACCTGTCGTTCGCGGCTTCCTCTGAACCGCCTGCCAGCAATCGTAATCGCATCCGGAGCTGAAAATGGCCTCGACCACGGCAGCAAGCTCGCTCGAAGGACTGCCTGCATGGGCACGGCAACTCTCCGAAAAGTACTATTCCCGCACGTTCACGCTCTTTCTGCTGCACGGCAATGTCCGCGACCTGGTGCCGGTGAAGCGCGGCTCCGCACTCGACTTTGTGCAGCTGCCCGCCTTCCTTGAACAGAGCCTTTTCGGCCAGCGCGACCTCGTGATTCACTACGACCGCGGCGGCGGCCTGAAGTTCGGCACGCCCGCCATGCAAACCGATTTCCGCAGTGCCCTCAGCGGTTACGACAGTTTCCACGGCACAACCTACGCCCAGTCGCTTCCGCGTAATGTTGACGGCGTACTCACCATCCTCGACAGCTACATTCGCCTGCGCCTCGCCGACGGCAAGCGCATTGCGCTGGTCATCGACTTCGCTGAGACTATCGTGCCCGCCGGGGAGGTCGGCAGCATGTCCGGCGAGGATCGAAACTCCCTTGTCATCCTGAAGCGCTGGAGCGAAGACGCCAACTTTCTGCGTTCGGACCTGACGATTTGCCTCGTTGCGGAGAAACAGAGCGAACTGAACCTCGGGCTCGTTCAGAACGCCGGCGTGGCTTCCATCACTGTCCCGCTCCCCGATGAATCCGAACGGCTCGAATTCGCGCGCACGCAGCTTGCGGCGACGCCCCTGCCCGCGGCATCCGATGTTAATGCGGAACTTCTTGCCAAGCTGAGCGCCGGCCTAAAACGGGTGCAGCTGCACAGCATCATCTCCGAAGCCGTTCACAATGCTCAGCCTTTGACTGCCAAGTTCCTGCGTCAGCGCAAGAAGGAGTTGATCGAGGCCGAAGCGGGAGGTCTGCTGGAATTCGTCGAGAGCAAGTTCGACCTCTCCTACGTAGCAGGAAACGACCAGGCGAAAAAGAAACTTGAGAATGCCGCCGCCGCCATTCGTGCCGGCAAGACAGAAGTGCTCCCCATGGGCTATGTCATCTGCGGCCCCGTTGGCACAGGCAAGACTTTTCTCACCACTTGCTTCGCCGGTCATGTCGGAATTGCCGCTGTGATGCTAAAAAATTTTCGCAGCATGTGGCAGGGTGTCACCGAGGGCAATCTCGAACGCGTACTGAACCTGCTGAAGGCCATGAGTCCCATCGCCGTGGTTGTCGATGAGGCTGATGCACAGCTCGGTACGCGGTCCAGCACCGGCGACAGCGGCGTCAGCAGCCGCGTGTTCGCGCAGATCGCGCAATTCATGGGCAACACCGAACTGCGCGGCAAGGTCATCTGGTTCCTGCTTACGTGCCGCCCCGACCTCCTGCCCGTGGATCTCAAACGACAAGGCCGAGCCGAGGAACACATCGCGCTCTTCTATCCTGAAACCGCCGACGAACGCCTTGCACTGCTGCGGGCCATGCAGAAAAAGACCGGCACCCAACTCGCCTCTCAGGAAGTCGAAACGTTCTTTCTCGAGAAGGCCACGAATATCTCCGGTGCGGACATTGAAGCGGTACTGATCCGAGCGCGCATGAAAAGCGCTCTCGAGAACGACGCAACCGTTGATGTGGATGACGTCAAATCTGCGATCGAAGATTTCATACCGCCTTCCTATCCCACTGAGATCGAGTTGCAGACACTGGTGGCAGTGATGGAATGCACCAGCAAGAGCCTCTTGCCGGCAAAATATCGTGAGATAGACCGCGCCGAAATCTTTCGCCGCGTCGCAGAACTAAGCATTCTAAGTGGTGGGGGCGAGTAGCAAGATGCAGTAAATCAATGAGAGCCGACCATATTTGCCTGCGTTTCCGGTCCCAGATCCCTTGCCCTGAGCATCTTGTTCTTTGTTCCAGCTAGTCTGTCCTGCAGGTGCGCGAATAGACCAAACTGCTCTCCACAAACGCGCAAAAAGTTGTCTTCGTCGCTTCCCCAGTTTGCGTGAACCCTCGCGTTGCAGGCCTTTGCAGCTGCTACACGCCATATCTCTTCCATAGCCGAAACCAGGGATTCTGGGCGTATGTTTCGTCATGCTTGCGGTTGACCGCAGTACGTTCCGCCGGCGTCATGGCCCTTCTGTCGGGGAGTGAGTAGAGTTGTTCCAGCCACTCTATTTCGGAAATTGTCTTCTCGACATCCATGGTGTCCGTTATAGAGATGCCGAATGGTTCACTCGCGCTGGTTACGGGAACCCACTTCTCACGACACCGATCATCAATGGCGGACAGCTCCCCACCGCAGCAGCAACCACTCACAAACAGCAGGGCGGCGAGCCCGGGATTGACTCACCGCCCCAAACCGAGAAGTTAGCTTGTCGATCAGTGCCTGTGCAGGTCCTTGTGCATGATCTTGCGCGTCTCGTGCAACCGGTCGTCCGCCGGCATGTCGATCAAGCGTTCGTTCATGCCGTCGTCATTCTCGGCCTTCAGTAGCCTGCTTACATAATCGATCACACTGGCGGGGAACACGTCCCCGCGTTCATAGAGCTCGCGCTTTCTTTGAAGAAGACTCGAAGATTCCACGCAGCTCCGGGGCAGAGCACTCAGCTTCTGGAGCAGTTCCTGGTCCTGAAAGATGTTGCCACGGACATACAGCTTCCGCGCCAGTTCCAACGACTCGCCGTGCGTCAGACCCCATTCTGCCGCCATGGTGATTCCAGCAAGCAGCAGGTGAACGATCGCACTTCCGTCCGGAGTTCGCAACTCCACCGTCTGCCGTCCTTCCACTTCGCGGAACCCATCTTTCTGCTGCGGATTCAGCGCCCCCGCCAGGTTATCCACCTTGGACCAGCCGAGCGGCACGCGGATCATTGCACTGCGGTTCATGTCACTCCAGCACACCCGCGTTGGGGCCTCCTGGTTCGGGACCAGCCTCAAGTAAGCCGACGAAACCGTGTTGCCGAACGCAGTGAGTGAGTCAGCGTAAGTACACAAGCCGCCGATCACTTCCTTCGCTTCAAGCGACAGGTTCCCGTCATCGTCAGTCATGCGGTTACGGCCATTCTTCATCACGGCCATATGTATGTGCATGCCATTCCCGGCGACGCCTTCTTCGATCTTCGGCGCAAACGTTGCAACGCAGCCGTGTCGGTACGCCACATTGCGAATCAGCCATCTTGCGAGTACCAGGTTATCGCCCGTCTCCTCGATGGGCGTAGGCAGGAATTCAATCTCCAACTGCTCCGCCGTTTTGCCCTTGATCTCCTCCAGATCGCTGCGAACGCTGCCGATGCACCCTACTTCGCTGTGCGCGTACTTGATCGCACCGGTGATCTGGGTCAGGTACCTGACCATCTCGTTGAGGATCTGGCCGGTCTTCAGGAACGGTCCCGATGAGTGATACGCGCGCTGATTTGCCGCCGGAAAGATCGGGGACAAGTTCTCCGTCAGCAGGAAGAACTCAAGCTCGCCCAGCGCATAAAGTTCAAAGCCCGTGTTCGCGGTAAACATTTGTGCCGCGTTGTGCAGGATCGTATCCGGCGCGAACGGCGCCATGCACCCGTGACGCGTCAGATACCGGCACGCAAGGTGAAGGCTCTTCTCTTCGAACGGGTCCAGGAACGCAGACTTGTACAGGGGTACCACGTAGAGATCGGAAAGCTCCGTGTCCACGATCCCCTTGAACAGGGAGGACCCATCTACGCGCTCACCGTCCGCCAGGATCCGCTCTGCCTGGTAGCGGTCCGGGACGGGGATCTTCAATTCCTTGAACTTGCCGTCCAGTCCCGTGTAGTGAAACGTTATGCGCTCGACCTGTTGCGTTTCGATGACTTTGAGCAGGTCCTCGCGAGTGAACTCCTGGCGTGGCTTATCCACGATCAGGGAAATGGGATTTGTGAGTGCGTACGTTTGTTCGTAAGCCGGCATAAGGCCCGTCCTGCACCAAAAAGTATTTAGGGCAAACCGGGATTTGTATCGTGAAACCGCCTCAGTGACAAGTGCCGACATCACTTCCGGAGGTAAGAAACAGAATTTGCCGGCTACCTGTGTCCTTTCACGCCTGGTTCATTCGATCCCACGCTCGCCAGAACGCAGTCATCTCCTCCGGCTTTCCCAGTGAGATCCTCACCCGCTGACCGTAATGAAAGTCGCGTCCGATCGCTATGCCACGCTGTTTGAAGAAATCGATTGCCTGAGCCGTTGGCAATGGCGAATCCATCATGACGAAGTTCGTATACGACGGCATCGGATTCAGGCCACGCGCACTCGCCTGTTTCATGAACTCGGCACGGTCCGCCGCAATGCGCGCCGCCGCCGACCGCACTCCGTTAACGTCTGCCATTCCCGTGACGGCCGCCTGTACGGCAACCATGTTGAGATTGTCGAAGAGCTGGTGAGGGCGCATGCGCTCGATCGTGTCCTTCTGCGCGATTCCGTAGCCGATCCGCAGGCCCGCGATGCCATACACTTTCGAGAACGTGCGCGCAACAATAAGGCGGGGATCGTCAACGCGCTGGTCGAGAAAAGATACATATTGCGGCGAACCCACCGCAAAGTCGTGGTATGCCTCGTCTACGACGACGTATACCGTCTCCGGCAGCGCCTTCATGAATGCTTCCAACCGCGATCGCCCAGTCAGCGTGGCGGTGGGATTGTTCGGGTTACATATGTACACTAGGCCGCCGCCGTTGCGCGCCGCTGCGGCCATCGCATCCAGATCGTGCTCGAAGCTGCTGGTCAACGGCACCGGCACGACTTGCACCGAGTTCCTTTTCGCGTAGAACGCGGCCGCCTCAAATGTCGGGGCTGCCATTACCAAGCTGCGCTGTGGCCCTGTAAAGGCATCCACAGCGATCCGAAGTATCTCGGTGGAGCCGTTGCCCGCGATCACCTCGTCGCGTCGCACCGCATGATGTTTCGCGACCGCCTCCACGAACGCGTCGTATTGCGAATCAGGGTACCGGTTCGACACTGTCAGCGCGTCGCGCATCGACGCTGCCATGCTCGGCAGCGGACCGTAAGCATTCTCATTGTTGCTCAGGATGATCGGCGCGGCCGCCGCACTGGCCTCTTGTGCAGCATGAGCCGCGGGCATCGTCCTTCCGGCAGCATCCAGGGCAGGGAACTCGATGATCACAGCGGCCGCGGTTCCAACCGCAGCAGTGGCGAGAAATCGTCGTCGCGAAACAGGCATGGCAGACTCCTGAGTCGCGCATTGTACCAAGAAGCGCTCTGAGTTGTAGGGTATGAGCTACGGGAGTGAGGCCTGCGTACTCGGTGTCCAGGTCCCACAGCCCAGAGCTCAAAGCTCACAGCCATCTCACGCCCTCTGCGTTCCCCCGATCGCGCCGAGCGCTTTTACCATCTGCGCCGCCCACGCCGCAACTTCTTCGTCTGTCAGCGTGCGCTCGGCCGATTGGAACTCGGCCCGCAACAGCACCGAATACTTCCCGGCCGGAATCGCTCCGCCCCGGAAAATCTCGACCGGAGTGAAGCCGCGCAGTTCAGCCAGATGCAGCGCGTCGATCTGCGTGCGAATACGTTCGAACGTCACCTCGTTCGGGAATATGAACGAGAAGTCTCGGTCTACAGCAGGGAAGCGCGGAATGCGCGTATACTTCGGTTCGCGCAGTTCTCGCTCATACAGCCGGTTCAGGTAAATCTCGGCCACGTACACGTCTTGCTTCAGCTTGCGTCCCGCTGCCACGTCCGGATGAATCTGTCCGAACCGCGCCACGGTCGTGCCGTCCATCACAGCACGCGCCGAGCGTCCCGGATGGAAGAACTCTGCCGCGTGCTCGTCGTAGTAGAGCGAACGATACGAAAAGCGTGCGAGCAGGTCTTCGATGTCGCCCTTGAACGCGCGGAAAGCTTCAAGAGCGTGTGCGTTCTCGCTCTTGCTCATGTCCAGCATCGCCTGCTGCGGAACTTCGGCCGTCAGAGCCGACGCGGTCGCACCCAGGCACACGCGCTCGTGCTCTTCCGTGCGCTCGCCCACTCGCTCGTAGATGTTGCCGGCCTCAAACAGCCGTACATCAGCCGTGTCTCGATTGAGGTTGTAAGCAAGCATGTCCAACATGCCCGGAACCAGCGACGTCCGCATAAACGCCGCCTCTTCACTCAGCGGGTTCGCAATCTCGACCGGAGCTGCGCCCGTGAACGCCTGCGCGTCCGCCTTCGGAATGAAAGTCAGCGACATCGCCTCGTCATAGCCAAGCGCCAGCAGTGTGGAGCGTACTTTCGCGTCCTTCGCCGCATCCGGTAGATCCTCAACGGCCCCGGCAAACTCAGGTAGCGTGTTCGGGAACTTGTCGTAGCCCCAGATGCGCGCGATCTCCTCGATCACATCGATCTCGCGTTCCACATCCAACCGCCACGTCGGGATCTGCACCGTCCAGTCCGCAACCTCTTCCGCCACCGCCGCATGAGCGCCGCCGGAACCGGTCGTCGCAATGCTTGTGTGGGGACGGGGCTGTGCCCCGTCCCGCACTTTCTCGCCGCGCCCGGCATCAGGACGGGCCAAAGCGCCGTCTCCGAGCTTTCCGGCTAGCAAACTGAATCCGAGGCGCCGCAAAATGCGCTCGATCTCAACATCAGCAATATCCTCGCCCAAAATGCGCTTCACCTCGGAATGATGCAGCGCAACCGGCGCAGGCGCAATCTTCCGCGCCACGGCATCAATCTGGCCTCCTTCAATCTGCCCACCGGCAGATTCCAGGATCAACTGCGAAACGCGATCGCAAGCGAGCGACGTAGCCGCGTAATCCGCTCCACGTTCGAACCGGTGCGAGGCGTCCGTATGCAGTCCCTGCCGCTTTGCCGTCTTGCGCACCGAACCCGGATCAAACCACGCCGACTCGATCAGAATGTTCTTCGTGAACTCGGTGATCATCGAGTCGAAGCCGCCCATTACGCCTGCCAGCGCCACAGGCTTCACTGCGTCCGCGATCACCAAGTCGTCCTTCGACAGCTTGCGCTCAACGCCATCCAGCGTCCGCAGAACTTCACCGTCGTTCGCGCGCCGAACTATGATCTTCCCGCCCTCCAGCTTGTCCAGATCAAACGCATGCGTCGGATGACCCATCTCCCAAAGCACGTAATTGCTGGCATCCGCGGCATTGTTGATCGAACGCTGCTCCACCGACTCCAGCCGCTTCACGATCCGCTCCGGCGACACACCGATCTTCACTCCACGAATTACCCGTGCCGTATACCGCGCACACCCCTGCGCGTCCTCGATGATGATGGGGAATGCAGGTATCTCCGCGGATCCGGAGGGTGCCCCATCCTTGGCGTAGCCAAGGGTGGGAATTTTGATTCCCTTCAGATCAACGTCGTAGATCGCCGAGCACTCACGCGCCACGCCGTAATGGTTCATCGCATCCGGACGGTTGGCGGTGAACTCAACTTCGTACACCGTGTCCTTGCCCTCGCCGCTTATTCCCTCAACGGCGATGCCATGCATCGTCAAATCACGGGCGAGCTGAAGCTCGTCCACTCTCAAATCAACAAAATCGCGAAGCCAAGCAGGTGAAATCTTCATTCTCTGTAGCTCACAGGTGTTAACCACTCCAGTTCTGCATTCTCGGCAGCGACATGGATGTAGCTGTACCAATCAAATACGTAAAACGTGTGGAGGAACGTGCCGGCTGGCATGGAGCTTCGCAGCTCCGGGCGAAGCGTAATAGCTTCGGGCGTCGACCATGCACAGTATCCCGTCGGATCAGGTGCAGCCTTCATCGTCTCGATATCGTCGACTGTCGGCACGTCGTCGACGCGCGCCGCTACCCCGGGTTGATCAATAGCACAGAACAGCAAACCAGAAACAGTTAGTCTGGCTAAACGGTAAGCCTCCCGCGTTTCTGGCGGGCTTTTCATCGTCCCAACCCAGACATCCGCTTCCATTTCCATCGTCCGCTTCGAATAGTCGAGCACGATTCGACGCACTTCCGCGTCATGGAAGCCGTTGGGAAGCGACTGTGATATCTCTTCGAGAGTCATTACTTCCTTTGTCTCTGATCCGTCCCAATCCGTGCAAATCCGTGTTGAACGGGTTTTTACGCGAACTGCTCCAAAAACCGCACATCCCCGTGATAGAAGAGCTGGATATCGTCGATGCCGTACATGAACATCGCGATCCTCTCCACGCCCATGCCGAACGCAAAGCCGCTGTACTTGCTCGCGTCGTAACCGACATAGCTATACAGCGCCGGATCGACCATGCCCGCGCCCAGCAGTTCCACCCAGCCGCTGTACTTGCACACACGGCAACCCTTGCCGCCGCAGAAGACGCAGCTGATCGCCACTTCGGCGCTCGGCTCCGTGAAAGGGAAGAATGACGGCTGAAAACGCGTCTTTACCGCCGATCCGAAGAACGCCTTCATCGCGTGATCGAGCGTGCCCTTAAGGTCTCCGAACGTGATGTTCTCGTCGACGGCCAGTCCCTCCACCTGGTGGAACATGGGCGAGTGCGTCGCGTCGGGCGCGTCGTTCCGGTGCACCTTGCCCGGGATCACGATGCGCAGCGGCGGTTTCTTCTTCTCCATCGTGCGTATCTGCACCGGAGACGTATGCGTGCGCAGCAGCAAACGATCGCGCTGCGGGCGCGACTCCTGGCCACTGATGAAGATCGTGTCCTGCGTGTCGCGCGCCGGATGGTTCGGCGGAAAATTCAGCGACTCGAAATTGTAGTAATCGCTCTCGACCTCCGGCCCTTCGCCCACCGAATACCCCATATCGCGAAAGACCTTCACGATTGCGTTCATAGTACGCAGAATCGGGTGCTCCACGCCCAGCGGACGCCGAATGCCGGGCAGCGTGACGTCAATGCGCTCGGAGTCGAGCTTCGAAGCCGCACCGCCGCCTTGGGCTTTCGCGAGTGCCGCCTCGACTTCGGCCTCCACCTTCTGCTTAAGCTGATTCACGCGCTGGCCGACGTCGCGCTTCGCCGGGCCCGGTGCAGCTTTCAGCCACAGGTCGTTTACCTGTGTCAGGACGCCGTTCTTACGTGCCATCCAGCGGTCGCGGAACTCTTTCCACTGCGCTTCGTCCTGTAGCGAACCGGCTTCCTCTTCCAGCGCGCGCATGAGTTCGGCAGCTGCGCGATCGAGCGCCTCGGGCGAATAATCTTCGAGCTTCGAAACTGTATATGTCGTGGGCATTTGCCCCCCAATAGTAAACCGCGGATCCACACGGAGGAGCGCGAATCAAAACTCTTCAGGTTTCAATCCGTGCAAATCCGTGTAAATCCGCGGCTAATGCTTTTGGTTCTGTTTTACGCCTGTGCGGTAGCGCCCGCGGCCTTCGCCTGTTCGCACAGGCTGGTAAAGGCGGCCGGGTCTGCTACGGCGATGTCTGCCAGAATCTTGCGGTCCAGGTCCATGCCGGCTGTCTTCAGGCCGCTGATGAACCGGTTGTAGCTGATGCCGTTCAGTTTGCAGGCAGCGGCGATGCGCACGATCCACAGCGAGCGGTACTGGCGCTTCTTCTGCCGGCGTCCGGCATACGCGAAATTCAATGCGCGATCGACGGACTCTTTAGCCGACCTGTACAGCTTCGACTTCGTTAAGAAATAACCACTCGCGCGCTCTAATATCTTTTTGCGCTTTGCGTGACGCTTAGTTCCACGTTTTACGCGAGGCATTGTTCACTCCGTTTTTGATTTCTGCGGACCATCTGGCTCACCGTTTGGCTGTGCCGGGCCCTGCTATGCGGCTGGAGGCAGGAGGATTATGAATCCGTGGGCCTCTTCACTCGCTGGTTCTGCCGGAACCGTCTCTTGTGTAGGGACGGGGCTGTGCCCCGTCCCGAAACTCCGGCCCGTCCCACTCAGCGTTTCCCAATCTCTTCTTGGTGCCCCGTTCAAGCCCGGTTTTGGCTTGAGCGGGTACAGGGAGACGGTAGCGCGGGGGGCGTCAATACGCGGACTAGTAAGGAATCATCCGCTTGATCTTCGCTTCGTCCGCCGGGCTTACGACGACCTGCTCGCCCAACTTGCGCTTGCGCTTGGTGTCCTTGGAAGTAAGGATATGGCGCAGGTGCGAGTGGCCGCGCTTGACCTTTCCGGTCCCGGTCTTCTTGAAGCGCTTGGCGGCTCCGCTATGCGTTTTAAGTTTCGGCATAAATCACCTGGATCATATTCCGCCGCGAACGGCGGGTACAACACCCGCCTGCTCTGGCGGGGCACAACACTGAGGCAGGGGCTTAACGAACCAGCCCGGTTCGCCTCAATACTTTTCGGGGAAGTACCGCAGAGCGGAACTTCGATGGCGCGATGGCCCGATCACCCGATGGCCTGATTCTTACTGCGCCTGCCGCGCGGCCTGTCCACCCTGCGGCGCTTGCGGCGTACCCTGGCTCGGAGGCGCCTGCGGCGGTCCACCCTGGCCGCCCTGTCCCTGCGGCCCGCGCGGAGCTTCGGGCTTCTTGCTGACCGGTGCCGCTTTCGGCGGCGCCAAAATCAGGTGCAGCGTATTGCCTTCCTGTCGCGGTCTGAACTCGACGATAGCCTTGTCACCCAGTTCCTGAACCAATCGGTCCAGGATGTTGCGTCCGAGCATCTGGCGAGTCATTTCGCGTCCGCGGAAAAAGATTGTCGCCTTGACCTTGTCACCCTCGGCCAGGAACCGAATCACGTGGTTCTTCTTCGTCTCGTAGTCATGCTCATCCACGTTGATGCGGAACTTAACTTCCTTGACCGTGATGACCTTCTGATTCTTCTTGGCGGCGCGCTCACGCTTTTCCTGCTCGTACATATACTTGCCGAAATCCATGATCCGGCATACGGGCGGCTGCGCCGTGGGCGACACTTCCACGAGATCCAGGTTTCTTTCCCGGGCAATCTTGAGCGCTTCGTAGGGCGGCATGATGCCAAGCTGATTACCCTGATCATCAATCACGCGTACTTCACGCACGCGGATGCGCTCATTGGTGCGAATGAACCGTTTGTCGATACAGGCCTCCTGAAAACCTGACAAAGGAATACGGAATTATACCAAATCGCCCGCACGAGCGGACTGCCGCTAATCGCTGAAAACGCACTTCATCTTGATCAATGTTCTTGCGCGCCAGGAAACCCCCGTACCTTCCCATTTTGAACCCTTCTGCACAAATACGTTCACGGCGCTGAAACTAGTACGCGCGAAATGCGTTTCTGGGCATAGAGCAATGTCAGCCGGCCCGGCAGCACACAACAGGGGTGGACCAGTCCGCCAAACGGCTTGAGAAACAGCAGCGCGAAATGGCAGACACTCTCGGCGTTCAACACTCAGCAGGAGACATACACATGGTGAAGCACCGTACCCCGATCCTGGTAGTCGTCGCCGTCGCCCTCGCCTCGATTGCATCACTGGCGCAGCGCGGCGGCCGGAACTACGATCCCAAAACTGAAACCACGGTCAAGGGCTCCGTTGAGAACGTTATGCAACAGACCGGGCAGCGTGGTTTCAGCGGCATCCATCTCGATCTGAAAAGCGCAGACGGAACTTACGAAGTGCATGTCGGGCCGTCGGCTTACGTCGAAAAACAGGGATTTTCATTTGCAAAGGGAGATGAAATCCAAGTGACCGGATCCAAGGTCACGATGGGCGGCAAAGAAGTGATAATAGCGCGCGAGATTAAGAAAGGCGACAAGACTCTCTCGTTGCGTGATGCGCAAGGCATTCCTCAGTGGGCTGGCGGAGGGCCGCACCCGCAGTAGGTTTCCTGGTAAGAGAACAGGAGGGAGGACATATCCTCTCTCCGCTTTTTTCTAGAGAGTTCCCGTCAAGCTATCCGGACTGACTTGCTCGATCATCGCTTGCACAATCTGGTTCTCTCTGTGGGACCCCCGCAACCAAAGCTTCAGATAGTTCTCAGTCAGCGCCTCGGTGCACCCGTGCTCCTGCACAGTCAAAGTGATCGCCGAGACCCGCTTGCCCACAAACGATTCCATGAACCGCAGTTTCTTCTCCGCCGCCAGTTCGCGCAGGATCCGGTTCCGCTCCTTGATCACCTGGACCGGCAGCTGGTTCGGCATCGTGTAAGACGGGGTTCCCGGTCGTCCCGAGTAACTGAACACGTGCAGGTACGTGAATGGCAGCTGCTCCACAAGGGCTCGCGTCTCTTCGAAATCCAGGTCGCTTTCCCCCGGGAATCCGACCATCACGTCCGCGCCGATCGCAGCCGTCGGCATGGCCTCCCGAATCTTCGTCAGCTTCTCGGCGTAATGCCACGGGCGATACTTGCGGTGCATCTTCCGTAACACGCGGTCGCTGCCCGACTGCATCGGCACATGCGCGTGTTTGGCAATGCGCGCTGAAGACGCTGCCAGCGCAATCAGGTCGTCGGTCCAGTCCATCGGTTCAACCGACGATATCCGCAGGCGCTCCAGTGCGGTCTTATCCACGATCGCCCGCACCAGGTCCACGAATTTCCGGGGCTTCTCGTAGTCGCGTCCCCAGCGGCCCAGATTAATGCCGCTGATGACCACCTCCCGGTATCCGGCCGTTACTAGCGCATCCACTTCGCGCAGAACCTCATCCAGCGCCAGCGAACGGTTCTGCCCGCGCACGAACGGAATAATGCAGAAGGAACAGCGATTGTCGCATCCGTCCTGCACCTTCAGGTTAGGACGCGTCCTCTCGGCGCCTGCATCGAACACCGGCGCCGCCACCAGTTCCGTGTGGGCGAAAATATCGCCGACAATCACTTCCGCAGATGTAGCGCCGGTGCCCTCACCGGCCGGTGTTGTCAATGCCGCCGATGTTGTGGTGACGGGCCTGTGCCCCGTCACATGTCCCACGGGTACGAACCCCGATGCACTTGGCACAGCACCTTCCTGGGACAGAAATCTTTCCGCCGCGATCTGCGCCACTTCGTGCTTGTGGGAATTTCCCACCACGATGCTGACGCCGGGTATCGTCGCAATCTCTTCAGGTGCTCGCTGCGCGTAGCAGCCGGTCACCACGATGCGGCACGCCGGGTTCTCACGGTGAATTCGGCGAATCGTCGCGCGGACATCCTGGTCGGCGGACGCGGTTACCGTGCATGTGTTGAGGACGACTAGGTTGGCGTCCTGCGCCTGGTCGGCACGAACGAGACCACGCTCCATCAGATCCCGTTCAATCCCTGCTCCGTCTGCCTGGGTGGCGCGGCAGCCGAAGTTCTCGACGTAAAAGCTGGACACGGTGTTATTATAGCAACCGCTTTGGTCGGATATGTGCTCTGGACCTCGATGCCGTGCGCATTTCCGCAACTTGGCCATGCGTGCCTGCATCAGAACAGTCACACGTTGTAGATAGTTCCCCTGGAGCAAAACATGAAGCGCCGAATCCTCTTGGTCGACGACGAACTCGCCATTCTCCTTACGTTGAAAGCTATCTTGGAAATGCACGACTTCGAGGTTGAGACGGCGGCCTCCGCCAAGGAAGCGGAGCAGAAACTTGAGCGCGGCACCTATCACATGGTCATTACCGACATGAAGATGGAGAAGGACACGTCTGGCTACGACGTCATCCGTGCCTCCAAGCGCCAGCCCTACAATCCGGCCACCGCTATCCTTACCGCCTACCCCACCCTCGGAACCGATTGGCAGAGTCAGGGCGCGCAGTCGCTGCTGGTGAAGCCCGTCGGGACGGAAGCACTCTTGCGCCAGATCGAAGCCCTCCTCATTCAGCACGAGGACGAGAAGCGGCGTACCGAGAACACTCCGCTGAAAGCGGCCTCGGTCGCAAACGGCAAGTCCATCCGCAATGGGCTTCGCAAAGCGAGTTGACTGGAGAGTAGGCGGACGGAATAGTTTCGTCCCGCTGAATCGGTAATCCCTGCAGGAAAAAAGAGATAATCACCAAGCACTATCATGCGGGCGCACGGGCGTGCGCCCGCAATCAAATCTGTCAGTCGCGCCAGGCACCCCGCCGATTGCTAAACGCCGGCTCCTGCTGCGCTCGCCGCGCCAGTACGCCGCTGCTGAAAGCACTCGCGACAGAATACCGGCCGCCCCTGCGTGGGCTTGAACGGTACAGTTGTTTCTTTGCCGCACTGCGAACACGTCGTTCGCGTTTCTACTTTCGTATAAGAACCCTGGGGCGACACTCCGAGCGCCGAAGCTCGTTTGGATTTACAGGCCTTGCATCGTTTGGGTTCGTTCTTAAACTGCTTATCGTGGAAAAACAGTTGTTCCCCTGCTGTGAAAACGAAATCGGCACCACAATCTACACATTTGAGTACTTTGTCCTGAAATTCCATGAAAGAGCTCCCTTCAAGCCCACAATCAGCCTTGTGACATCGATCGCACAGGCGGACTGCCCTGTTCGGCCGCTGCTCTCCACCGGACTACCCGGCGTTTCAGGGTCAACTTCATCGCCCTGTGGTTTGGGGGTACAAACCTTCTATTCGGCCCATCGCCGCGCGCAAATGTGCTCGGCGGACAAAGCATCACGTACTTCAGTCTGGTGCGGACTGCGGAATGAATCCCCGCCACTCAATGAAGGCAAAAAAATGTGGCGGTAAAAGGAATGGGCCGCCGGAGACAGCGGCCCGGATTCTTGTTAGTCCTGCTCCTTGCGCGCTTTCTTACGACTGCGTTTCCGCGCCAAAGCTTCTTTTGCCCGTTTCTTTTCGCCAGGTTTCAGATAGTAGGAGTGTCTTTTGACCTCCTTGATGATATCTTCCTGCTGGACCTTGCGCTTGAACCGGCGCAGGGCGTTCTCTAACGATTCGCCCTCTTGAATTCTGACCTCGGCCAAACTGACAACACCCCCAGACTCGTCCGGTAGACCATCGTAGTTTATTGCAGGGTTGCGCTCGTAAGTCAAGTGTACAGAGCAATTTTCGCGCCAAAGAATCCGAAACGGGAACGAATACATGTCCCACAGTAACCTCCTCCCTGATCCGCATCGGGCGGAGCAGCCCAGTTTCCAAATCCCGGCCTGCACCGCCCTATGCCTCTGGAGGGAATCATTCCTGCCCTGTTTTCAGAACTTCAGCTTGATTGAAAACTGCATCTGGCGGGCAGCGTAGGCGTTCGTCGGCTTTAGGAACCCTGACGACAGCCGGAATTGTGCCGGGTAGTGCGTACCGCCGACGTTGATGTCCCGGTAGACGAAACGTGCCGCCGAGTTCTCGAACCCGTCATCACTGATGTCCACCCGCTTGTTCACCCTGTTTAGCAGGTTGAACGACTCCGCCACCAATTCAACTCTGAGTCCGTCAAAGGGACGCAGAATCCTCGTGACACGCAAGTCGGCCGTCGCATAGTTGGGTCCGGTGAAAGAGTTCCTGGAGACCCCGGGTAGCCGGTCGTTTTCGCCGTTGCCGTCCCCGTTCGCGTCCCCCACCACCCGCGCATTGATGGGTCGGCCCGTCCCGAAGGTGAATACGTTCGAGAACTTCCAGCCATTAAAGATCGTTTTCAGCACCGGATGGTCCCGGTGTAATGGGCGCGGTTCGCCCGTCCACGACACCACGAAGCGCTGCCTCTGGTCCGTACTGCTGAGCCCCCGCTCGCTTGCGGGAGAGTATGAGTTCTGCACCGTGGCAGGTCTGCCCGCCACCAGCGCATCCTGCGCATCATCGATCGCTCGCGCCCAGGTGTATCCCACCCGGAAATAAAAACCCCGGGTCATGCGGCGTCTCGCCGAAACCGTTAGCCCGTGATAAATGCTGCTTGCCGCGCTCTCGAACACATTGATCGCCCCCAACTCCGGCAGAGGGCGTTCAACCTCGTTCACGCAGGGAGCCCACGGGCACGTCAGCGAACTTCTCATCTGCCATTCCGCAAAGGACGGAAGGGAATAGTAGTCGCCCAGGAATTCGGTCCCAGTCTCGTCATAAACCGGGTATTGCACGATTTCCGGTTCCGGCAGGTTCACATCCCTGGCCCGGATCAGGTGCTGACCATGAACGTACAGGTAAGAAGCGCCGACCGCGAACCGGTTCGCAACTTCGCGTTCCACGCCCAGGCTGGCCTGCGTCACTGACGGCGTCACCCAGTCGCGCGAGAACGCCGACATGTCGGAGGTCAGCTTCGCCGCCACCGGCCCTGGCGCGTCACACACTGCCGCCTTAGAAGCGCACTCAACCAGCGGGTTCGGGTACGCTGGAAATAGCTGCCGGTCCCAGTAATCGGAGTTGTCCAGGAACAGGTGCCCGTTCAGGCCATTCCGCCTCTCGACTGCTGAATTGTAGATCTGTGGGATTCGCGTGTAGAACAGGCCATACCCTCCGCGAAACACGAACGGCCGCCGGTCGCCCAGCGAGTACGCGAATCCGACGCGAGGAGCGAAGTTATTGCCGTCCAGCGGCACCTTGCCCGAGTCCGGATACAGCGCATTCGACACCAACCCATCGCTGCGGAACGTCTGCTGGTCGTAGCGTACCCCCAGCGTCACCGCGAGGCGATCCGTAACCCGGACCGTGTCCTGCACGAACCAGGCATAATCCTTCGAGTCCGGATTCGATACGGCCGACCCGAAGTTCTGCGCGTAGTACCTTGGCGTTCCGTGCGCGTAAGCTCGCAGCGGCGTGATCCACATGCCATAACTCTGCGGCTGGAAAGTCCACGGGCTAACCCGGATGTCATCGAAGATGTACTGTCCCCCGAACAGCATCGGGAAGAAGTTCCGTACCCACGTCAGCGAAACATCCCCGCCGAATTTCCACGAGTGTCGTGATCCCTCATAGGTGAAAGTATCCCCGAGGTGCAGCCGGTGCTCCCTCGTCTGCCGGGGCATAATTGCGCTCCTTCCGAACGCGTCGATCCAGTCATGCACCCGGGTCCGGACGTCCTCCGAGTTCGGCTCACTCTGCTGCAAGTCTCGCGAAAACTGTGCCCGCATCACTCCCGTCAGCCGGTACGACCATCCACTCGTCAAAGACAGCGAACCCGTTTCGGTCGCCACATGCTCCGTCCCGTTTTCTGTCACCGAATAGGTCGTGATCGGGCTGGTCGGGTCGAAATACACATTGTTTTCGCCTCCAAACCGCGACACGTTGATCTTGGCCGAAAGATACTGCCGCGGATTCATGTTCCAGTCCGCCTTCGCCAGTCCTGTCGCAGCCCTCAGTGCCGACCGGAACTCCCCGCCCAGCCTCGACAACTTCCCAGCGGCCGCCAGAACAACATCCTCGTCATGCGCCTCGTAATCGTCCGCTCCCGGCACCACCGTCTCGGCTCCGTTCAGGAACCGCACAATGGCCGGTATGTGCATGATGTGTTCGTCAAACCCGGTATAGAAGAAAGCCTTGTCCTTCTTGATGGGGCCGCCCGCCGTGAACCCGAACTGCTGCTGGCGCTCCGCCGGTTTCACATCCGTAAACGCATGCTGCGCGTCGAAAGCGCTGTCCCGGACATAGTAGAACGCGCTTCCGTGCATCCGATTGGACCCAGATTTCGTGACCACGTTTACCACCGCCCCGCCGCTCCGCCCCAACTCAACTCCGAATGTGTTCGACGAAACCCTGAACTCCTGCACCGTTTCATTGCTGAGCTGCCCGTTAGTCCGGTAGCGACCGCTCGCCTGTGCGAAGAACCCGTTCGTGGCGTTCAGGCCGTCCACCAGGAAACTCGTCTGAAATCCTCGCAGGCCGCCGAACGACAAATCGCCCGTCGAACTCGATGTCAAGCCGCGCGGGTCCTGGGTCACTCCCGGCGCTAACAATGCCAGGTCGCTGTAGCGCCCCGAATTGAGTGGTAGTTCTTGTATCTCGTGCTCGGCGATCACCGTCGATACTGTGCTCGGTTGGGTCTCAACGGTCGGCGTGTCCCCGGAAATGCTGACCTGCTCCGATGCTTGCTCGACGCTCATTCGTAGCACTAAGTCTGACCTGCCGCCGACTTCCACCTGCACCGTGCGCGACGCAGCCGCCATTCCCGCCGCTTCCACCCGTACCTCGTACTCACCGGGAGGAAGCAACTGCACCACGAAAGTGCCGTCGGCGCCCGTTTGCGTGTAATGCGATGTCCCCATCGCCGCGTTCGTGATCGTCACCGCTGCCGAGGCGACCCTCGCTCCCGACGCATCTTCAACACTGCCTCGAATGGCGCCGGTGGACGCATCCTGCGTGAAACCCTGAACTGCCACCAGAGAGAGAACTGCAAAAATCAAAAAAATCTCATACATCCGCCGGTGCGGACGGCGACCTTGGCTCATGTGCGTCGTGCCCTTTCAGTCTTGGTGCCCCACGTTCGCGAAGCTAACGTGGGGAATTCCATGTGGCGCTGATGAAGGGCACTCTAGCCCCTGCCGCTTCTGCTGCAACATGAGGCCGCGAAGATTTACAAAATCAGAACAATCGCCTCCAGGCCTGTTTTGCCGGGTCTATTCCGGCGTGTTATGTTCGTTCTTCCGCCCACAGCTATTGACGCAATACGGCGAGGCGTACGGCACGACCATGATCCGAGGCTACAAAGGAAAATATCCGCAAGTCCCCCTTTCCGCTTATGTCGACCAGTCGGCTCAGTTGATCGGCGACGTCACATTGGGCGAGAACGCCAGCATCTGGATGAATGCCGTTCTGCGTGGAGACGTGCACTACATCCGTGTCGGCGCGAATTCCAACATTCAGGACCTTAGCGTCTTGCACGGCATGCTCAACAAGTGGCCGGTCGTTGTCGGCGACTGGGTCACCGTCGGCCATTCGGTCACTCTGCACGGCTGCGTCGTGGAACACCGCTGCCTCATCGGCATGGGTGCTGTCATACTTAATGGTGCTCACATCGGGGCGGGTTCTATCATTGCCGCCGGAAGCGTTATCCCCGAGGGAACAATCGTCGAGCCGAATTCACTCTGGGCCGGTGTCCCGGGCAAATTCCGCAAGAAGATCGACGACGAGCAAACGCAGGAAATGATCCTGCGCTACGCGAAGAATTACTTGGACTACAAGGAAACGTATCTGAACGAAAGGATCTGACGGCTGACAGCTCACGGCTGACCGCTGGCTTCTATCCATGATCAAGGCTGTCCGAGGTACGAGAGACCTGCTTCCGCCGGAAACGGCACTGTGGAATTACGTCGAGAAGATCGCGCGTGAGGTGTTCCGCACCTACAACTTCCAGGAGATCCGCACACCCATCTTCGAGAGCACCGAACTGTTCGCTCGCGGCGTGGGCGAAGAGACGGACATCGTTTCCAAAGAAATGTATACGTGGGAAGACCGTGGCCGGGCTGAATCCGACCGCGGCCAGTCCCTCACGCTCCGTCCTGAGAATACCGCCGGCGTGGTCCGCGCTTATATCGAGCACAAGCTTTGGGAACGTCCAGGCGTGCAGAAGCTTTACTACATGGGCCCCCAGTTCCGCCGCGAGCGTCCTCAGAAGGGACGCTATCGCCAGTTCTACCAGATTGGCGCCGAGATCATTGGTCCGCCTGCCGCAGGCAGCGAGTCACCCGCGCGCGACGCTGAAGTCCTCGAGATGCTTGCCACGTTGCTCGACCGCCTCGGCATCCAGAACTGGACCCTGCATTTGAACTCCGTTGGCTGCGCCGAAGATCGAGCCCGTTACAACCAGGCTTTGCGCGATGCTCTTCAGGGCGTAAAACACAAGATGTGCTTTGACTGCCAGCGGCGCGCAGAGACCAACCCTCTCCGTGTCCTCGACTGCAAGGTTCCCGAGGACCAGCCCATCATCGAGAGCCTGCCCAAAGTCGCCGACTACCTCGACGAGGGTTGCCGCCAGCACTTCGCCGAAGTACAGCGGATTCTGACCGCCTGTGGCGTGCCGTTCACCATCAACCCCCGCCTCGTCCGCGGACTCGACTATTACACTCGCACAGCGTTCGAGTTCACACACGGAGCGCTCGGCGCGCAAAACGCGTTGCTAGGAGGTGGACGCTACGACGGCCTTTCGGAAGCAATCGGCGGACCGAAGGCTCCCGGCATCGGTTTCGCAATCGGGGAAGACCGCATGGTCCTCGCCCTCCAGGAGACCGCTGGCGCTGCGGCAGAGATCCCCGACGCCTACATAGCACCCCTTGGTGCGGGTATGAACGCAGAGTCTGCCCGGCTCGCCCGTGAGCTTCGTCAGGACGGCATCATCGTCGAGCTTGGCGACGAGAACTTTCGCCTCAAGAAGTCGCTCGAAACCGCCAGCAAACTCGCCGCGCGCTTTGCCATCATCGTGGGCGAGAACGAGATTCAGTCCGGCGAATTCGCTCTCAAGAACCTGGCAACTGGTGAACAGGTCAAGGTCGCACGCGCTGCTCTGGCTGATAGCATCCGCCCGGCAGGGCGCAACGGAAACTCGTAGTTCGTGTGGTGACGGGGCTGTGCCCCGTCCTCTTCGCTGGCCGTTTCGAGAATCGCAGCTAGACTCCACTCTTGTTTGCAATTTTCGCCGCTACCCTCGAAACTAGAGTCTTTGATACTCACGCGAGGAAGTGTCTATCGTGCTCGACTTTCTAGGTGATCTTCAACGTACGCATACCTGCGGTGAACTCCGCGCCTCCAACGCCGGCGAGACTGTCACGCTCATGGGATGGGTCAACCGTCGCCGAGACCTTGGCTCCCTCATCTTCATTGACATCCGCGACCGCTCCGGTATCACCCAGGTTGTTTTCGACAGCGATGTTCCCGAAGTCCACCAGAAGGCCGAAACCCTGCGCAACGAGTACGTGGTCGCTGTGACCGGCACTGTAAAGAAGCGCGACGACAAGACCGTCAACAAAAACATTCCGACCGGCGAGATCGAAGTCGTTGCTGCCGAACTCAAGATCCTCAACGACTCGAAGCAACTGCCCTTCACCCCGGCCGACAACGTTCTGCCCTACGAGGAAATGCGCCTCCAGTACCGCTACATCGACTTGCGGCGGCCGGAAATGCAGAAGAACCTCATCCTGCGCCATGGCATCGCTCTGGCCATCCGGGCGTACCTCGCTTCGCAGGGCTTCCTTGAGATCGAAACGCCTTTCATGACCCGTTCCACGCCGGAAGGCGCGCGCGACTATCTCGTCCCCAGCCGCGTCCACATCGGCTCGTTTTACGCTCTGCCGCAGTCGCCACAGCTCTTCAAGCAGATCCTCATGATCAGCGGCTTCGACAAGTATTTCCAGATTGTCCGCTGCTTCCGCGACGAAGATCTGCGCGCCGACCGTCAGCCCGAGTTCACCCAGATCGACCTTGAGATGTCGTTCCCGCAGCAGGAAACCATCTTCGACACCGTTGAGGGCTTCCTGACCGCCGCCTTTAAAGTCGCGGGCCATAACTTGCAAACGCCGTTTCCGCAGATGACCTACGACCAGGCCATGCGCCTCTATGGCAGTGACAAGCCCGACCTTCGTCTGCCTGCCATGACCGACGTTCGCGGCGAGTTCTCGCCTGAAATCTGTGACAGCCTCAAGATCGATCCCAACATGCCCATCATGCTGGTCCGGATTCCGAGGATCGGCGAGCTTTCGCGCAAGGAACGCGACGAGATCAAGACCCTGTTCAAATCCAATGGCGCCAAGCTTTTCGAGGACTGGAAACGCCTCGAGAAAGCCTTCCCCGAGGTCACGGCGAAGATTAAAGCGCGAGCGGAGTCGCAGGAAGGCGACCTCCTTGTGTTGGTTGCGGGGCCGCAGCACGTTACTACCGATCACCCGGTCGAAGCCGGCGAGTCCGTGCAGCCCAAGCCCATCGTCAAACTGCACGACGTCAATGTATACACGTCGGCCGGTCTGCTTCGGGTCGCCCTCGGCCAGAAGTTCGCCGAGCGCCACGGCTGCTTCAAGCAAGGCGACTTCCGCTTCCTCTGGGTCACCGATTTCCCGATGTTCGAGTGGGACGAACAGGACCAGCGCTGGGCGGCCGCCCATCACCCGTTCACATCACCCCACGAGCGTGACATGGAAAAGCTCTCGTCCGGTCTCGCTGCCGCCAAGGACCCGAACTCCGCCTTGCGTGATGTCCGCGCCCTCGCCTACGACGTCGTATTGAACGGCACCGAACTCGGCTCAGGCTCCATCCGTATTCATCGCCAGGATATCCAGTCGAAAATATTCGAAGCTCTCGGCATGAATGACGACGAGCAGCAGCGGCGTTTCGGCTTCTTTCTCGAAGCCCTCAAGTACGGTACGCCTCCGCACGGCGGAATTGCCCTCGGTCTCGACCGCATGGTCATGATTATCGCCGGAGCCGATTCTCTTCGCGAGGTCATCCCGTTCCCGAAGACGGCCGCCGCGAAGGACCTCATGTGCGACGCGCCAACACCCGTGGCCGAGAGTCAATTAAAAGAACTGGGCATTACCGTCCCGAAGCCGTAACTGCCCCGTGGGTCTCTCGCGTGATGGGGACGGGGCTGTGCCCCGTCCCGCTGCGCCGAACAGAACTGTCACCCACTGCGTTATCGCATGCCGTATACCACTACAGCCGTGTGGTATGCAGTTATCACCTTGCCGTCAGCGACGATCGGAGTGCCGAAACCGGCACCTACGCCCATGCCATCCCCTGGGTGCATGTCACTGTTCCATAGTTCATTCGAGACGTTATTTGCGTCGTGCGCGTGCAGGATCGCCCTGCCTCCGTTGCTGCTCTTTTCGTAAACCCAGACTATCGCATTCTGGTTTCCGTTCGCCGAGACCACGGTATTCGCGCCTCGTATGCTGAATACCGGGCCTGCCTGTGCGACCGGCGTCGTGTTCAGGACGCCATTCTGGAACTGATATTGCCGCAACGTGCTGTTTGCCGCGCCAAGGTACAGGTTCCCGTTCCAATACGACGCATTGCCATAAAGCCGTTGCCAGTCCGTTCCCTCCGCATGCGCTTCGCCCATTCCCTCAAAGCAGGCTTGATTCCCCACCAGGAACTGCTGCGGAATCTGCGTATCGCCTGCTGCGTTGTAATGGCCCAGGTTGTTCGTGTCCAGCAGGTACAGGCGTCCTTCTTTGTTGATGACTGCGGCGATTTTCTTGCCCGGCGACGCCGAATCCGGCAGCAGTGCCACGCCGCCCGACCCGATCTCTATGTCTGCCGGATTCACGCACGCCTGATTCGAGGGCGTGAACCAGTCCACCACGCTGAATGAGTTGCCCGCGAGCCGCAGTTTCAGCACGGTATCGCCGAAGTTGGTGCCACCCTGATCGGCATTGAAACTTCCATCGGCAGCTACAACGTATATGTTTCCCGCGGAGTCTACAGACGGCGCCGCCCCCGACTGCCAGAACGCGCCGCCGCCACCATGATCCGCCGGGCCGTACGCCGAATCGACAGCCTGGTACTGCGTGGTTGAATTGAATACGGCTTGCTGCTGCAGTGTCTTCGCGTCATACGCCATCACCCAGCCGTGGTAAACGCCTTGGTCTGAGAACGATCCCCACGCAATCACTACCGAGCCACCCAATATGGTCAAGCCGGCCCGCTGGTTCTGGATCGAGGGATCAAAAGGGATCTGACCGTTCGCACTGCCCACTCCATCGCCCGGAATCGATGCCTGGATGATGACGCTTCCTGCCCCGTAGTCCTGCCCGGTCCTGATGTCGATCGAGCGCAGCCACTGTTCGGCCTTTCCGTTCCGCTGCAACATCGTAACGAAGTACATCGCACCCGTCGCGCGGTCGATCACCGGTGTTCCCGTAATGCCTATTTCCCCGCCCAGTGTCGTTCGTCCTCCGATGTTGTCAGGGTAGGGCGTCGCTGTTGCGTCTGTGTAGTGCCTCTCCCAGAGCGGCGTCTGCGAAGTTGAATCCGAATCAAACGCATATGCGCTATCGTGCTCGGTCACCACGATCACCACGTTGTGAGTGCCACTGGCCCCCATATTCAGGTTTGAGACATAGAGTGGCTGGCCCATGATGAGGCCGTCCGCCGGGAACTCAGCCTTCTTGCCGAAGCCTCCGCCGGCAACGTTTTGCGGCGTCAGCGTTGTCTCGTTCCCGTACAACCCGGCCCCGGAACCATCTCCCTTCCACATGAGCACGCCCGTTAAACTCGTAGAATGGTTTCCACCGCCGCCGGTCGGGCTCAATGGGTCAGAGCTGCTTTTTCCGACCCCGCCGCAGGCGATGAACAGCAGAACGCTCGCAAATAGCAGGCCTGAAATGATTCTGGTCAGCATCATCGATGTCCTGTGTGGATTCACAACGCTTGGAGTCTTTTGCTGCTGGAGAGGGTTGTTCCGAGCGGGCGTTTTCCGTCCTGAATACCAAAGCCGTGCAGCTTACACCGGCAACTTTCACGCGTCGGGACCGCCACTCCCCTAACGAGGAAAGCCATCCCTTGCCTGAGTTGGCGCAGCAATGGGCAGGACCGGCTGATCAACGCCGAAGCGGTTATGACCCAACAGTGTGCCGGAAAGAACGAAAGGTTGCCGAGCCGGAGCCGCAGGCGTAAATCGCCGGGCGAAGATCGAGGAACCCGCCAAGTACGTTGTGATTCAAACCGGCGACCTCGGCGGACTCCCGCGTTCGCTTCCACTCTTGTCCCGGCAAACGGTAGTAGAAATCGACTTCCTGCCGGTCGTTGACGATCCGAAGGGTCGCGCGCGTCGCCCTAACGCCAATCTCCGGCGTATAGCCGTTCGCCAGTCGAACGGCGATTCCGTTCGGCCCCATTTGAATTCCGCATGCGTGCTCCGAGCTGTAATAGAGCAGCAACCCAGCTTCGCAGCCCGGCTCACATTCCACATCGACTTCTATGGTGTATGCGTGACCTCCCGTAACGCAGCTGAGCACGGAAGTATCTGCCAACGACTTGCCCTTCGCCGCGAGCACCAGGCGACCATCGCCTGTCTGGAATCGCGACCTGTCGAACTCACGCCAAAACTGCCACTGCAGGCCAAGTTCCCGTGAGGTGAAATCGTCGCTTAGGCTGGCTTGCGGTTTTTGCCCAGCGCCCGATGCCATCATCGTGATCGGCTGCTCTGGCGAAACGCCCGCTGGCAGGCGGAACCATCCATCATTGGTCCACTCGACCGGAAGAAGTAGCATCTGGCGCCCCAGTGCGCGGTAGCCGTTCTCGTAGCTGTGGAGGGTCATCCACCAGCTGCCGTCTTTTGCTTCGACGAGGCGTCCGTGGCCAAGTGACATCCATCGATCCATTCTCGACTGGCTATGAACGACTGGGTTGAATGGCGAATACTCCCACGGTCCGTCGGGATTCCTGCTTCGTGCCGAAACCACCATGTGGCTGGTCGACGGCCCGCCTGTCCCGCCCTCCGCAATCGTCAGATAAAAGTAGTCTCCACGCTTGAATATCTTCGGTGCTTCAAGGCACTCGCATTCCACCCGATAGGTGCCCGGAATCTGCCAGGGCTGGAACACCTTTCGCGCGGGCGATTTCACCGATAACCCATCAGCGCCGAGCTCGACCATGTAACCGCCGTTGTAGTGCAGATAGCGGTGTCCATTGGCCGCGATGTGGGCTGGATCGATTGCGTTTATCTTCAGGTTGACCGGTTCGCTCCAGGGGCCTATAGGGTGACTCGCGTGGACAACATGCAGCTCGTTGTTGCAGGGGAAGTAAATATAGAAGTGTCCTTCATGTTCGCACAGATACGGAGCCCATATTGCGCCGTAGTACTTTCTTAGTGCCGCGCCTGCGAGATCCCAGTTCACGAGGTCCTTGGAGTGCCAGATTTGCAGGCCGGGAGCGTATTCGAATGACGAGTGCGTCAAATAGAAGTCGTCTCCCACCCGGATAGCGCCGGCGTCCGGATGATCTCCGCCGAGCACGGGATTCACGTAGGTCGCGGTGTTCGCTGCGTGCGCAACCGAAGAAATGTAAGGAGCATTAAAAGTGCCTACGCCGAGTGCCAGGCCCGTTCCTACCGTCGTCCGACAAAAATCTCTCCGTGTTATGCGCATCAGTGGTGCTCTCTTAATGGTGTTTGTCACACATGTTAAAGAGCAACCAGTCTTCAGAACAGCAATTTGTTTGACTCGGCGGAGTGCCCATCCTTTCCGGAACGAAGGCTGGGTCGTCTCAATACCATTTGCCTCCATCCGTCCAGCCGTTTACTTTTATGAACGGTTGATCGATAGTCGGCGAATCAGCCGGCTACCTGCGGCTGAGTACTTCACCTATGGCCCGCATTCACGTACTTCCGGAGCACGTTGCCAACAAGATCGCCGCTGGCGAGGTCGTGGAGAGGCCCGCGTCGGTCATTAAGGAACTTCTCGAGAACTCGCTCGATGCGGGTGCCCGCCGTATTCGCGTCAACGTCGAAGGCGGTGGCAAGAAGCTGATTCAGATCACCGATGATGGCTGCGGTATGGTGCGCGATGACGCCATGCTCGCCTTCGAGCGGCATGCCACGTCGAAGCTGGCCAACGCCGATGACCTGTTGAGTATCGCGACCCTCGGCTTCCGTGGCGAAGCTCTGCCATCAATCGCCTCCGTCTCTCGCCTCCGCCTTGAAAGCCGCGCCGCTGAAGAACCTGCTGGCACCGTCATCGAGATCGCCGGAGGCAAGATTCTGACAATTGAAGAAGCCGGCCTGCCTCTCGGTACGTCCATCACCATCCGAGACCTTTTCTTCAATACTCCGGCACGCAAGAAGTTCCTTAAGAGCGAATCGACCGAGCTTTCGCATATCGCCTCACTCGTCACGCATTACGCGCTCGCCCATCCCGACAAGCATTTCGAACTGCACAACACCACCAACGCCATGCTTGTCGCTCCTCCGGTTCGCGATCACAGCGAGCGCATCTACCAGGTATTTGGCCGCGAAACTCTCAACCAGCTCATCCCGTTGGCCGCTGAAACGCCCCTGCATCACACCGGACTTCCGCAGCCTCCCCCATGGGTACGCGCGCGCCTTGAGGCTGAGCGCATCCGCCACGGCGAAGACGAACTCACGATTGCCGAAGCCGCTGCCGAAAACCCCGGCGTGCTGCGCACCCACGGCTTCGTGTCAAAGCCTGAAGTGCAGAAGCTTAACCGCAACTCCATCTTCATCTTCGTCAATGGTCGCCTCATCCGCGATCGCCTCATTCTTCACGCGCTCACCGAGGGATACCGCAACATCATTCCGCCCACGGTTTTTCCTGTCGTGCTGCTGTTTCTGGAAATGCCGTTCACCGAGGTAGACGTCAACGTCCACCCTTCGAAGACCGAGGTCCGCTTCCGCCAGCAGTCGTTCGTTCACGACTTCGTCCGCGAGTCCGTCCGCGCAGCCCTCATGAAGGCGCGCCCCGTGCCGCAATTTACGTCCGAGATCCACGCTTCACCCACGGCCTCGCAGCACCTCACACCCGGCGCCCGCATGTCGCAGCAGATCGAGAATATGGCTTCCCGGGCCGGCATCATCGGCGAACTGGTCAATGAGGTAGACGCCCATTTCGCGCTGCATCCGCCTTCACCTCCGCCCATAAATGAGCGGCTTGGGTTTGGCGATGACGCGATCACCATCGAAGCCAACGCCGCCATTCCCGTCGCACGTTTTGCACCCCAAACTTTCGGCGGGGAACTGCGTCCTGCCAATCCCGTCGCTCCCCGTGCAGACCTTGCACCTCAGGAACCCGCGGCGAATGGGGCCGATGAGACACCCGTGCTTGCCACCCTGAAGCCCCTGGGCCAGGTTCGCGATTCCTTTATTCTTGCCGTCAACGAAGAGGGACTCTGGATCATCGACCAGCACGTCGCGCACGAACGTGTTTTGTTCGAGAAAGTCTTGCGCCAGCGCGAGGCCGAGCACGTCGAAAGCCAGCGGATGCTGATGCCGCTCGTCGTCGAACTCACCCCTGCCCAGCACGCTGTCTTTTCCGACATCTGCGACGAACTGCAACGCAACGGATTCGAGGTCGAACCGTTCGGAACCCGCACCATCGCGGTCAAGACTGCTCCCGCCGGCATTGACGCCTCCGATATCGAACGCATGCTCCACGAACTGCTGGACCAGTTCGAGCGCGAACGTCAGGCCCTGAATCTCGAGACTATGCGTCGAGAGATCGCCGCCTCCATCGCCTGCCACGCTGCCATCAAGATCAACACTCCGCTTACTCCGGATAAAATGGAATGGCTCATCCGCGAGTTGGCCCGCACCGAATGTCCCATGAGTTGTCCCCACGGCCGCCCGGTCGTGTTACGTTATTCTGTTAAGGACATTCAGCGCGCGTTCAAACGCATTTGAGCTCTGCCTGTCCGGCGACGGATACAATGACAGAACAGGAACTCTTCCAGCTTCGCCAGCAAAAGTGGCGGCTCGATGGCCGCGCAGTGCGCACTCTCGAAGACGCGCGCGAGTTCATCGAATCCGTCGGCTTCTGCCTCATGTATCCGCTCCGCCCGATGCCGCTGGTTCCCACCTTCATCGGCGCATATGCAGGCGAAGACCGGAACCTCCCCACGTGGAAGACGGCGTTCCAGGACCCACGCGCGAAAGACGCCACCGAACTTATGGTCCGGTTGCTTCGCGACAAAGCAGCCTACGAGGCGAACCTCTTCGGAGAAACCAATTTTCTCGTCTCTGCCTCGGCCTTCCCGTTTTTTTACGGCCTGGTGGGCGACCGCAACCCAAAGCAGCAGCCAAAACCCGGCAAGCGTTCCGACTACACCCCTCTCGCACTCGACATCTTTGAGGTGATCCGCGAGCAGGGCGCCGTTACCAAGAGCAAGCTGCGCGAGAAACTCGGCGCTGAACTCACTCCGCAGGCCCTTGACCGCGCGCTCGGTGAGTTGTGGTCGCGCCTGCGTATCACCCGCGTCGACTACGTCCCCGACGAGGGTGCCTATTGGGACGCGCTCTACCGCTGGTCGCCCGACGCCGTGCGCGAAGGCATTCAGTCCTCAGTGCCCGAGGCGCTTACAGCTCTTATCTCGAAGTATCTGGAGTGCGTCGTCGCCGCCGACCAGGCGGAAATCGGCGACTTCTTCTCCAATTTCGTCCCGCGCTCAAAAGTCAACGAAGCCATCAACGCCTTGCTGTCTGCGCGCGAGCTACAGTTCGTCGTCGTTGGCAACCGTTCGCTCATTCAAGTAGTTCCACCGCGGGTCACCCCGGAAATGCGTGCGCGAAAGCAACCGATCGCGAGGCGGCCAGGCAGGCCTATCGGACAAAAACCATGAACCAGGCTCCGCAGCGCAGACTGACTATCGCCATCGACGGCCCCGCCGGCTCGGGCAAGAGCACGATCGCTTCCGTCCTTGCGAAACGCCTCGGGTACGTCAATCTCGAATCCGGCGCCATGTATCGCGCCCTTGGCCTTAAGGCCATCGAGCAGGGAATCGGCCTCGAAGACGAACCTTCCCTTCGTGCGCTCTGCGACCAATCCGACATCGATCTGCAGCCCACGCCCGAAGGCAATCGCGTCATGCTCGATGGCCGCGACATCACGGCCATCATTCGTACCCAGGAGATCAGCGACGCCGCTTCCCGCGTCAGCGTCCACCCCAGCGTGCGCCGCTGGATGGTCGACCGTCAGCGCGAGATGGGTGTTAACGGCGGAGTGGTCATGGAAGGTCGCGACATCGGTACGGCCGTCTTCCCCAACGCCGAAGTGAAGATTTTCTTGGACGCCAACCCGAACGTGCGCGCCGAGCGCCGTCTTCTTCAGAACGCAGCCAGGCAGATCGCCGGCAACGGCTCCCAAAAATCCGCCGCAGAAGTCGCCGAAGAGTTACGCAAACGCGACGAGCGCGACCGCACCCGAGCCGCCTCGCCGCTCGAACCCGCATCCGACGCCGTCATCGTTGACACCAGCGACCTCACCATTTCTCAGGTCATCGACCGCGTGCTCCAGGTCGTAAACGATCGCCTCGCCAAAGCCGCAGGCAAGTAACCACATTTCATCACCGACTCCGAATCACCTCGCCAGCGAATCTCACGTTTGGTAAGGGGACTGAATCAGCTTTCGTGGCCGACCGTGTGGGGACGGGGCTGTGCCCCGTCCCGCAATTCTCAAACGTAGCAGGGACGACTGAATCGCCTTTCGTGAAGGACTCTCGAACCCGCACGCAAGTGAATCGCCTGTTCTTCAGATCTGCGATCACCCGATCTGAAATCTGCGATTACATCATCCATCTGCCATCATCCTTCATCGTTCAATCTGCGACGCTTCTATTGCTTCTCTCCGCGCCGCTCCGCTATAATCCAACCTGTTGAGCGGGAGTAACTCAGTGGTAGAGTGCGACCTTGCCAAGGTCGAAGTCGCGGGTTCAAATCCCGTCTCCCGCTCCAGACTTTGACCCTCGCTTTCGCGAGGGTTTCTACTATGACCCGCTTTCGGGTATCTTTGACAAGGTGTCCCACGTTGCGAAGCTAACGTGGGAAGTCCCCTTCGTTGAAACGGGGCGCGGTAGCCAAGTGGTAAGGCCGAGGTCTGCAAAACCTCTATCGGCGGTTCGATTCCGCCCCGCGCCTCCAATCCCCTCTCGCTGCTGAAATCGCGTCCCAGATTAGACCCCGATCTGCCGCTCCGACTCCGAAACATGGCAACTGGCCCAAAACGACCGTGAATCAAAATGGCCAGATGAGAGCGCACCTCAAACTCGGCCGCGTTTTCGGAATCGAAATCGGACTCCACTACAGCTGGCTGATCATCGCCCTCCTGATCACCTTCTCATTGGCATCGCACTTTCGTCTCTCCGACCCGAACTGGAGCGCCGCGGTTGTCTGGGGGTCGGCCGTTGTCACATCGGTACTCTTTTTCGCATGCCTGCTTGCCCACGAAATCTCTCACGCCTTGGTTGCGCGCTCTCGACAATTGCCCGTCAGAGGCATCACGCTCTTCGCTCTGGGCGGAGTCACTCAGATCGAGCAAGACACGCCCGATGCCAAGACAGAATTCTGGATGGCCATAGCAGGACCCATCACTAGTCTCGTCATCGGCGTCGCTCTGCTGGCCATCGCCCGCGGCGGCGGCTGGATACCGGGCGTTGCGCCGCAAACGCCATCCCTCGCCATTCTGTTGTGGTTGGGCTATATCAACATCGCTCTCGGCGTCTTTAACATGGTTCCCGGCTTCCCACTCGACGGCGGTCGCGTCCTCCGCGCCATCGCCTGGTGGATCACCGGTAACGCCCAGCGTGCCACGCGCATTGCAGCGCGCGTCGGACAAGCCGTCGGAATCCTCATGATCCTGTACGGCATCTTCCGTTTCTTCGGCGGTGCCGGCCTGGGTGGCCTCTGGCTTAGCTTTATTGGATGGTTTCTGCTTCAGGCCGCCGGCGCCAGCCAACTGCAAGCCGATGCGACAGCGCTGTTGAAGGACCTCTCTGCGAAAGACCTGATGTCACGAGACTGCGTCATCCTTGACGCTTCGCTCACCGTTCAGCAGTTCGTCGACGAGCAGTTGTTGCGCACCGCAAGACGTTGCTTCGTCGTCACGGACCACGGACGCATGATCGGGATGCTCACCCCTCATGACGTCCGCAACCTCGACCGCTCCCGCTGGCCGGTCACTCAGGTACGCGACATCATGCGTCCCATGGACAAGGTCCGCTTCATCTCCCCGCAAACTCCTGTACTAACGGCAATGCAGTTGATGGCGAGCGAAGACCTGAATCAACTGCCCGTCGTCTCCGACCGCAGCCTCGAGGGCGTCCTCTCGCGCGACAGCATCCTGCACGTGCTGCATTCACGCGCCGAACTCAAGGCCGCCTGAAACAGGCCCCCTGAAACGTCTGCCGGTATGCCAGAAACTTACGCCAAAAACTTTCCGTAATACGCCTGAGGGTGCCCCATATCTGCCGCATTCGGCAGATGTGGGCCTGCAAGCATTTGGCAGATGCGGGTCAGCGCGTCTGGGTACGTGCGATGCCGGTGCGTGACGGTGTACGTGAGGGGGCCCCATATCTGCATTCGGCAGATGTGGGTCAGTGCGTCTGGGCCAGTGCGATGCCGATCCGTTTTCAGCCCCGAAGGGGCGTCAGCTCCCGGTCGAAATTGAAGATTGTCCGAGTCCCGGAGGGACGACACAAGACGGTGCCCATATCTGTGTGCCGGCAGATATGGGCTGACCCGTTGGGTGCCCGATCCTTCGCGCTGCGAAGGGGGGCTTTTCATTTCTACAGCGCCCGCACGTTCTCCGCCTGCGGACCTTTCTTTCCCTGGCCTACTTCGAACTCCACGCGCTGGCCTTCCTGCAGCGTGCGGAACCCATTCGACTGTATCGCCGTGTGATGCACGAAAATATCCTGGCCATTGTCGCGGCCGATGAAACCAAAACCTTTTGCGTCGTTAAACCACTTAACTGTTCCTTGTTCCATGTTGCTTTTCTTCCGTTGATTGATCTACGCCGAAGGACGGAGTGCGAGGGCAGGGCCGGCTGTTTTGCGAGAACTGCTGCAGGACTTACCGAACTTCTTGAACGTTAAGAACGACACTAGCAGCTCTCGACCGTTTACACAATGGTAAACACCGGGAAATCGAGAGTAGAACCGTTCCGCCATTGACCCTCTGTCCGATTTCGCACCTTGAGTGAGAATCCCGCAGATGTCGCACTCCAGCGAGGTTTCCGCACGCGACAGAGTGTTACGAAATTAGTTCGGTCTTAGACTGCTGCGAAAAGGCTTCTTTGAAAAGGCACGCTTTCACAGGGACGTGCAAACGCACAGGGGCGTCGACCGTTCGTTGCAGGGTGCTTCACAGGGGGTAGGAAACACCCGTTCTGCACTGTGCCTCACAGGCGCGCAGAAAACGCCAGCTCTTGTGTTCGTTCCGAGAGCCTGTGACTCCCACAACGTTGTCATTCCGACGAGCGAAGCGACGAGGAACCTCTACCGCAGCAACGCTGTTCACGACGTCGAGATTCTTCGCTCGCCCGCACAAAAAAATGGGCCGGTCGTTTAGACCGGCCCGACGGTGCCCTCAGGCGCCGCCATCAAGTTCTGCAAAGTTCAAACTAGAAGATGAACTTCACCAATAATCGACCCTGGAAGCCCTGGTTGAACAACGCCGGCTTGCCGTAGCGCGGATCAAGTCCGCCGGCGGCCGCAACCATCGCCTTATAGTCGAAGCCCTGCGTCAGGTCGGTTCCGCTCAGATCGATACCTGTCGTATCGTAGGTTTCTTCGCGGTTGTACCGGTCGAACGTGAACATGCTCGTCTTCTGGTTGAAGAGGTTGATCATGTTGAATTCGAACCGCAGCTTCTTGGACTCGCTCTTGCCGATCTTCAACTCGTGAGCAATCATGAGGTCAGTTTGATTGAAAGTCGGAGTCCGGCCCATGTCACCGCGCCCGTTCACATAGATCGGGATGCCGTTGACCGAGTTAACCTGCGTGGTGACCGGCGTGCCGCTCATCACACGGAAGAACGTACCGATTTCCGTCCCGAACTTGAACTGCTTCGCACCATACAGCTTAAGTACGTGCGGGCGGTCCGTCGGAAGCAGACCATACAGACCATTGTTGCCGTGCGCATCGTAAAAGGCTTCGTCAAGGTCGAAGTAACGGTTCGCGTTGCCGCCAGGACGGTAATCCTGCGCGTTAAACGCCTGGTTGCCGCCGAAACCGTAGCCGAGTGTATCCGGGCGGATTTCGTCGGTGCTCTGCAAACCGGAGTAGTTGCCCCACAGTCTGCTGTAGACGTAGCTGACGTTGCCGAGCCATCCGCCGCCGAATCGCTTCGACAGTGACAGCTCCATAGCGTCATACTGGCGCTTGGCCTTTGGCATCGGAACAGCGCAGGTTCCAGCGACCTGTATCGGGCAGCTTGCACCCGAAGCCGGTTCAGCCGTATTGGAACCTTCGCCCGGGTTGCCGTAGCGGTACACTTCGTTGCCGCTCGCATCCAGCACGCCCATGTCTTCGATGGTCCGGTTCAGCTTGTTACGAACCCAGCGCCCGGTGAAGACCATGCTCTTCGCAATCTCCCACTCGACGCCGGCGTTCATCGTGTCGGAACTCATCGGCTTCACGTTAGGATCGAGGTACTCGAAGCCCGGAAGACGACGGTCACGATACGGCACCGTTCCCGTTGGATGGCCCAAGGTCCAAAGGTCCTGACCTGGCATGTTCTGCAGGTTAAGGTTGTAGACGTCCAGCGTATCCAGCGTGCGGTAGTACACACGCCAGTAGTCGGCGCCGAAGGTGCCGCGCGGCAGGTCGAACTTGGTCCAGTCATAGAACCGGCCCCAGCCGCCCGAAATCTTCATCTTGCCATTGCCGAACACGTCAAAGCTGGCGCCAATGCGAGGAGCGATCTTGTCCCTGAACCCGAACTTGAACGCGTATTTCTGAACATCCGGCCGGAACGAGGGAATGACTTCCTTCTCGAAGCGAATGCCGGGGTTGATGGTCAAACGGGAGTGAATCTTCCAGGAGTCCTGAACATACAAGTGGGTGATGTTGGCGCCAGCTGAACCGCCTGTGCCGGAATCATCCACCGAGTAGTATCCGTAGGTACCGAGAACGCTAGTTTTGCAGGCGGCGCATACGTTCTTCGTCGGGTCAGGGTTGCTGGCCCAGAAGAGGTTTACGCGGCCAAGATGACCGTTCCAGGAGTCATCGACGTTGTTGATGTTCTTCTGGGTGCCGATGCCGAACTTGAAATTGTGCTGGCCGGCCAAGTTCACGAACTGGCTGAAGTCTGCCTGCACATAGGTTCTGGTAGTAAGGTCATGATATGTGCGCGCTGCACTGGGCGTGTTGGCTCCCAACGGCAGCTGCAGATCGGCCGGAACACCCGCCATTCCGACAGAGGCCGTACTCCAGCTGGTGGAGTAGCTGTACGGGATGCCGTTTTCCTTGAAGTTCAGGTAGTAGCGGCCACCCTTTATGCTCAACAGCGAGCGACTGGAGAGAGTGTAGTCGACCTGCCCGGTGGTGCTGTTTTCTGCCTGAGCGTAGCCACGACTCGCCTGTCCCTGTGCGGTCTCTAGCGAGTTCGTGCTGCCGCTTGTTGCGTACTGATCGTAGCCAAACATCGAGCCGGTAAGGTACTGCGGAGTGTAGAGGTACGTGAGATTCAAGCGGAGCTTCTCCGTCGGATCCCACGAGATCTTACTGAACCAGTTCATCTGGCTGGCCTGACGACTCATCGTGCCAGGGACGAGGTTGGGTACGAACGTGACCGGGTCCACGCTTTCCGTGAACTGGTAGTTCTGTCGCTGGCTCAGCCATTTCGGCGAAAATGCGGTAAAGAAGAAAAGCTTGTCTTGTACAATCGGCCCGCCAAAGGAGCCACCGAATTCGTGATTGTCCCGCTTCCCCTTTGGGTCGCTGAAATATTGAACGTCGTTCGTACCAGGATCGGGAAGATTGTTGTTGATGGTTAGGCGATCGGCTGGTCCTGCGTTCAGCTTATTGCCGTAATAGTAGTAGTGCAGGTCGCCGTGATAGGCGTTGCCGCCCGACTTGGTCACGGCACTGACAACTCCGCCGAGAGCGCCGCCGAATTCCGCATCCAGACCGGTCGTCTTAACCTGCACTTCCTGGATGTAATCAAACGTTGCCGTCTGGCGCGCCGAACCGTCGATGACGCTGTTGGTCGCCACGCCGTCAACGTAGTAGGCGTTCTCGGCAGCGCTGGCGCCGTTGATCTGGTAGCCGCCTTCGATCTGGCCTGTATTCACTGACGGCGAGAAAACCGCGATTGACTGGAAGTCACGCGGCTTGGGCAGGCGATCGATCTCATCGATCGTAACGTTGTGGGCAACAGTGGTGCTGCTGACGTCAATCGCCTGTGCGGCGCCGGAAACTTCTACCACTTCCGTGGCCGCTCCGACCTTCATGTTCGCCTCGACGCTCGATGTCTTGCCGACGAGCACGAGAACGTTCGCAGCTTCGAATCTGCTGAAACCTTGTTTTTCGATAGTGACCGTATACTGCCCCGGATCGACGTCCGGAACGAAAAACGTGCCGTCACCGCGGGTTGTGGTTGTGACGGTCCGGTTGGTGCTCTGGTTCTTCACGGCTACGGTAACCCCACCCATGACTGCGCCAGATGGATCTTTCACTGTGCCGGCAACGTTACCAAAGCGTTCCTGCGCGTAAAGGCCCAGCGAAAGGACCAATACCAGGAACGTCGCGAGTAATACTCGACGCTTCATTAAGCCTCCTGAACAGCGTTCGGATGGAAGATCACGGCCCTGCTCTCAGCACTCCGAGAGCACAACACTACGTGTTCCGGTTCGGAATGCAGACTCAGGAATGGGCTCCAATTCCCCTTCCTTTTCAGCCCTTGCTATCCGTTCCGGGTTCCGTGGCGGACTTGATGCCCTTGGCACCCACGCCCCCCGTGGGTACCTCCTTCGTTGCGAAAAGGGATCTGCCGTGGTTCGAACCGTAGACCCCAAAACACTTCAAGTGGAACTGAAGGTTTGTTCAGCAAGTCAGGTTCCAACGTGTTCATTCGGAGACAAGTTGTTGTTGTTCTTGTACTTACGTCAGCTTCAATGGTTCGTGAAAAGGCGGAAATTCTACAGTTTTCCGTAGCAAGATGCAGGAACTTGTAGGTTCTGAGCCTCGCAACCTGCAGAAAATGAGAGAGTACGCCAGCTTACCCGCGAAACCTGAGCTCTTACCACTCCCGCCTCAAACCTCCGTCACCCCGACTGGAGTGACCATGGGCCGCAACGTGACCGGGTGGAGGGGCCCA
>JAEZPW010000029.1 GCA_023441255.1 Acidobacteriota bacterium | reverse complement strand
CGGTTGCTAATCCGGAACCCCGGGCGACTGGGGGTGGGGGCGCGGGGGGGGGGGGGGGGTCCAGTTCGAAGACGCCACTCAAGCCATTGGAGCTATGCAGGCCCGACGGCGCAGATTCGGCCTCGACGGGCGGCTCTTCCACAATCAGGTCGGGAAGGGCATCGGGTTCGGCCGCAGTTTCAGATTCCATACCAAGCGGAACGGCTAGAAGATCGTCATTCGCTGTATGCGCTTCGGGTACCAGGTCCGCGAAGGGGTCGGCGGACTCGGCGGGGGCGGTCTGTGTCTGCTCAATCTCGGCCGGCGCCGCAGACGGGGCGGCGTCGAACTGGGAGGCGGCCTGCTCCATCACGGCGTCGAGTTCGTCGAAGCTGGTCTTGCCGATGGGCGCCAGCAAGGGAGCCGCCGTGGAACGAGCGGGCGCGACAGGCGGAGCCAGATCTACAAAAGGATCGAATTGGTCGTGCGGGTCGGACGCGGCTGTCTCGCCGCTGTCCTGCGTCAGGGCAGTGAAACCTGCAACTTCGGGGTGAGCCTGTTCGGGCTGCGAGGAGCCGCCGTACAGAACTTCGTCCTTAAGGGCTTCATTGGCAAGGGCCGGGGCAGGCTGCGGTTCGGACTTGCGCATCACCTCTTCCAGGTCGAGCGCAAGGTCGTCCTCCGTAAGCTCTTCTTCTTCCGCGTGCCAAACCGATGCTGCGCTGGTGTGTTCCTCCAGGACCGGTTGCTCGGGCACCGGTTCCGATTGGGGCGAAGCAACAGCTTCAGCCTCGACCGGTGCGGCTTCGGGCACGTCAACGGCAGCGATTTCTTGTTCCGCGGAGTGCGGAGCCGCGGAGAACTCGGGTACGGCATCTGGCCGCGCGGTCATCGAGAGGAACTCGCGATCTTCATCGCTCAGCACGTCTTCGAGGTTGGGCGTGTCTTCCGGCGCGGGTGTTGCAAAGCTGTAGCCGTCCATCAGGGCAGCGTCCGTCATTACGTGGCGAACGGCGGGTTCTTCCGGAGCCTGCAGCGACGTGGCCTCCAAATCGGGAGGCGCAACGGCGTCCACAGCACCGATGCTCGAAGCGGCAGTCATCTCCAAGTGCGGCTCGTCAAGGACGGCGATGGGGTCGCCGGCCGGCTCGAAGGTCTGCAGTCCCGCTTCGGGCTGGGCAATCGGTGCTTCGTCGTGGTGTCTCGCGGCATCCGGCGCAGGCGCGTCCTGTAGCGGTTCCGGAGCGACCGAAGCGGGTGCGCCGGCTGCCGCTGCGGCGACTGCCGCCGCGGCGGGCATGGCACGGGTAACGAGCTTCTCCACCACGGTGACGAGGTCGGTGGCTTCGAACGGCTTAATAATGACGCCGTCGGCCTTTACCTTCATGCCGTCTTCGGGGCGGAAGGGCTCCATCTTGCCGACGCTGAGCAGGACCGGAGTGCGCGCCGTGGTTGGCGAAACCTTGACGCGCTCGCAGACTTCCAAGCCGTTGTAGCCCGGCATATAGACGTCGAGGATGGCGAGATCGGGCGTGACTTCGGCGATCTTCTTGACTGCGGCGGCGCCATTCGACACCGTTACCACTTCGTAACCGGCATCGGTCAGGATCTTCTTACCCATGTTCTGGGCGGTCATGCTGTCATCAGCGAGCAAGATTCGTAGCGCCACGGCGAATGTCCTTCAGTTGCGAGTTGCAGGAAAGGTACTTTCCCGCGCAGGCAAAGTCAATCGAAGTCTGGACTCCGACCGATAGAGTTTCCGGCGCGCGCGCAACAGGCGCAAGTTACGAAAGCGTGGACACTGCAGGGATGGAGATTGACGGCTGAGTTGGCAGTTGTCAGTTCTTTTAACTGAATACTGAGGACGAGAAGGTTGTGCCGGGGGTAGGGGTTCCTCGTCGCTTCGCTCCTCGGAATGACAAAAGCTAAGGAGGCTTCACTCTGGAATGCAAGAGCTGAGGCTTAACTCTGGAATCGACAAAAGCTCAGGGAACTCTTGTGCTTAGGCGCTCTGTGCTCAGGATGGCGTTGCTCAGGCGTCTGTACTCAGGCTGTTCATTGGTGATTGGCTGGTGGGCTGACGCTTATTTCCACGCGCAGAGCGCGCGGCGCAGGGTGATCAACTGGCCGATGTGGTTGGCGTTGTGGGCGGCGACGAGCAGGGCCTCGCGAAGATAGGTCTGGCCGTCTCCCCAGGGAATGGTGGCGAACAGGTCTGTCTTGGGGTCGGAGACCAGGTCCTCCATATTCTTCAGGTCGCGATGGAACTGCTGGATGCTGCGGTCCCAGGCGGCGTCGGATTCGGGGCCGTCGGAGGCGGGCCAGTAATCGTCGGGGAAGGCTCGCTCGTGGTACTCGGGATTTACGCAGAAGTCGACGATGTCGAACTGTGCCAACCGCATGTGCTCGAGCAGGCGCCAGGGCGTGTGCGGTATGTTGGCGGCCTTCGTCCCGCGCAGCTTTTTGGGCAGGCCCTCGACGGCGGCGTCGAACCCGGCATGGGCGCCACCGCCGCGAAGCAGGAAAAGAACGTGTTCGCGAAGCGCGGAATCGTGAGTCGACTTGCCTGCCATGCCGGATTTAGTTTCTGGTTTCTTGTTTCTGGTTTCTCGTGTTTTCGCATTCAGTATGCTCCAGAGCGACTGCGTGAACTTCTCCGGAGTGGCGGGAGAGACAAACAGAAGCCGGTGCCCACTGATGCGGATCTTAAGATGCTGCTGACCGATTTCGGTCGTCCCAGGTGACCGCTCATGCACGCGCCGGCGAGGCAACCGGGCAAGACAAAGCCTGGCCGGTAGAATCAGGTGAGGGGGTATCCCGCCGAAAACGGGGTACCCGCACGAAGGCAACCCCTGGAGGGTGCCCGGCGGCATCACATAATGCAGTGGAACTTAGGATTCAGGGCAGAGAGAAATGGCGAACTCTGATGCGAACCGAGTGCAGATTGTGCGAGAGCGGAGCAGACATGCGCGAGAGCGGGCATCGAGGACTCTAAGTACAGCCAGGGAGGTGCGACTTATGGCAGAGTCGGCGTTGGCGATGTCACGCGAGATAAGGCTGCTACTCGATCACGGTTTATACAGCTCGATAGCGGCCACCCCGCACCGCGAAGCCGGTGCGCAGCGGCGGGAAAGCCGGATGATGTGAAGAATTACAACCTACCCGGAACGAGATACAACCGTCTTTTCACTACCATTCTGAAGACAGACGTTGAAGTCGGCTTGACCTTCTCAACCATTGCTCTGCAATCCGTACGCAACGAAAGCAAGCGGGAGCGCAATCGTAAGAACGCGCGCATCGCGCATGATTCGGTCCTGCGCCACGTGCAGCAGCTAAGTCTATCGGGAGAAGATATGGCCGAAATTTACTCCAAGCTGGCACAACTGAAGGGTGCTTTGTTGGAACTTGGCGAGTCGTTCTGACGTTCGCAGGTGGTCTTGGTTGTGGAGAGCCGGGTCTGTGACCCGGCTTGCTGCTCAGTTGCGAATGAAGGTTGGTCTTTTCGCGTCGGCTGTACGCCGGGTCGGAGACCCGGCGCTACACAAGTCGAGCCGGCGCTACACAAGCGGAAAACGCGGCGCTACACAAGCTTTGCAACGGGCTATGACATGGTTACGTAGAACCAGCCCATCAGAATCACAGGGATTCACCCAGTTGCAGCAATGCGGATCTTAATTCTGCGATGCGCGTCTGGACCTCAGCTTCATCTGCCTCTGCCAGATGCGCACCTCTCAGGTGTCGCTGCACCGTGTCGTAAGCCGTCCTTGCTTTTCTCTGGTTGCGCTGCCGCTTCGCGGGGTCCGCGTTTTGGGATGCTATCTTCGTGAACGTCAGTCCGACTTTGAGGTCGGTCTTCAGGAACTTGGCTGCGTCTATTTTGACGTGCGGCGGGCTGAGTGCGTCCAACTTCTTCATCAGCGCTTCGCTCCTCGCCAGCAGCTCGTTACACTCGGTCCTGAGCTGGGTGAGGCGTTCGCGCCTGCGTGCCGCCTCTCTGGCGATGGGATCGTTTCTCACGTTGGACCTTCACTCTTCTGTCGCTCAACTCTCTGCGGCACCAAACCAGGCCGGTGCCTTATCCGCGGGGTTTAGCGATTCGCTTCTTTGATTCGGCGATTGCTTTGTGACTCTCGGTCACAGCCCTGCGACTCTCGTCTGCGCGTTGCTGCGATCTGTTTGCGAAGGTCTTTTGCGCGAAGGTCTGTCGATCCGGCACCGAGATCGTCGTGGTGTCCAGCCGGTACACGATCTCAGCACCGCAGTGCAGACACGAATCCTTCACAAGGACTCCGAAGCTCAAATCTCGCAGGCGCACGGAAGAGGAACGCAAACAGGACGTGCAGGTGATCACGACGTAGCCGGTCGCCGTACGCGGAATCCACGCCGGCGCAATACTGGGCTTCGCGTAGGAGGGCCTGATCGGCAGTTCAGCAATCAACTCGCGGACAGTCTCGAGCAGCTCGAAATCGGAGTTCGCTGCTTTTCTGACGAACCGGTCAGCCAGCACACCGGGTGGCATCTCCCCAGCCGGACAGAATTCGTCGCTTATTGCAACGACTCCTATCTGCGGAAATCTTTGCCGCACGACGGCGAGCAACTCGAAACCAGACATTCTGGGCATATTCAGTTCTGCAACAATGATTTCGGGAACACCGCGCCTGAGTTCCACAAGAGCTTCAAATCCGTCACGCGCAGTCAGGACAACATAGCCTTCACGGGAGAGAAGGCTGGCAGCCGAGTCCAGCGACAGCTCGCCGGAGTCTGCCACAAGGATGCGGTATTTGAAGCCGCTCGTCATCCTTGACCTACCTCAGAATTGTAGCCTGACGGTTCGGCCGGGCGTATGCCATGTCACGCCACGAGGTCACACCAGAACGGGCGCAAGGCGGTCTACTTCTTCTCCATCCTTGCGAGTCGGAAGGTGAGTGTCCCCCAGAAGGCGCGGGCGCGCATCTGCACCGGCATGTGATTGGGGTCGTCGGTATACCAGATCCACAAACTGCCGCGCTTCTTCATCTCGCCGGAGGCGACCTCGGTGCGCACGCGGAGGGTG
>JAEZPW010000005.1 GCA_023441255.1 Acidobacteriota bacterium | reverse complement strand
ACCGATATCAGTCCGATCATCCGCCTGGTGGACACGACGATTTTCACGGCTCTGAACCGCCGGGCGTCGGATATTCATATCGAGACCGGCGACGACTCGGTGATGATCAAGTACCGCATTGACGGCGTGCTGCAGCCTGCAATGTCGCCGATCGCGAAGGAGCACCACTCGACGATCATTTCGCGTATCAAGGTGATGTCCGAGTTGGACATCGCAGAGCGACGCGTGCCCCAGGACGGACGTTTCCGAGTCAAGTACAACGGGCGGCAGATCGACTTTCGTGTCAGCATCATGCCTTCGATCTACGGCGAAGATGCCGTGCTCCGTGTGCTCGACAAGGAGTCCATGAGCGAGAAGTTCCACAAGCTCACGCTGGACGTGGTCGGGTTCGCCGAAGACGATCTGAAGAAATTCCGGCGCTACATAGCCGAACCATACGGGATGGTGCTCGTGACGGGGCCGACCGGTTCGGGCAAAACGACTACGCTTTATGCGGGCCTGAATGAGATCAAGACGGAAGAAGACAAGATCATCACCATTGAGGACCCGGTCGAGTACCAAATTCGCGGCGTTACCCAGATTCCGGTCAACGAGAAGAAGGGGTTGACGTTTGCGCGAGGTCTCAGGTCGATTCTGCGTCACGACCCGGACAAGATCATGGTCGGCGAAATCCGCGACCGCGACACCGCTGAAATCGCAATTCAGTCGGCACTCACCGGTCACCTGGTATTCACCACGGTGCACGCCAACAACGTGGTGGACGTGATCGGACGATTCCTGCATATGGGAATCGAGCCTTATAACTTCGTGTCGGCATTGAACTGTGTGCTGGCCCAGCGGCTGGTGCGCGTGATCTGCGACGACTGCAAGACTGAGGTCTACTACCCTGTCGACGTGCTGGAAGCCAGCGGTCTGGACCCGCAAGAATGGGGGCGTGTGCCGTTCTATGAAGGAGCCGGCTGCATCGAGTGTGCGGGGACGGGTTATCGCGGACGAACTGCCATCCACGAACTGCTGGACCTGAGCGACCGCGTCCGCGAAATGATCCTGGCGAAGCGGCCAAGCTCGGAGATCAGGCGTGCCGCACGGGACGAAGGAATGAAGTTCCTTCGCGAATCGGCGCTTGATAAAGTTAGGGCTGGCATCACCACGCTGAAGGAAATCAATAAGGTCACCTTTATCGAGGCGATGCGCTAAGCAGCCGGGACCAGCCCGCCGACGTTATAGCTGAAGCGGAGGCGAGAGCTTGCCGCGTGGTCAAAACGAAAGCCAATGGTACTGAATGAACGGGAACACGAACGATATTAAGAAGTTGAAGATCGCTTGCGAGATCAGCGCCGACCGCGTGCTAGGGGCACGAGCCACGGACGCGGGCAACATGCTTGAGATCAGCAGCTCGCGAACCCTGCAAAAAGGAAACGTGACCCCCGGCTTGACTAATGCAAATATTGGGGACCGGCCGGCAGTCGCGGGGGCCGTGGCAGACGTGCTGAATGCGGTGGGCGGACGCCAGAAGGATATTATCCTCGTCATTCCGGACGCCGCCTGCCGTATCGCGCTGCTCGATTTCGATGATCTTCCGGTGAAGCAGCAGGACGCCGATTCAGTCGTGCGCTTCAGGCTCAAGAAGTCGTTGCCCTTTGACATCGATCGGGCACGTGTATCGTTCGACGTGCGACGCGGGGCCGGGAACATCAGGGTGGTCGCAGTGGTGGCTTTGCCCTCGGTCATCGAAGAGTACGAAGCGGTTGTCCGAGATGCGGGATTCGCCCCGGGCGTGGTGGTCCCGAGCACGATTGCGGCACTCTCGGCGGTGGACACGAGCAGCCCTGTTCTGGTGGCCAAGGTAGCTTCGGAGGTAGTGAGCCTCGCAATAAGTCATGCCGATGAGCTGCTGCTTTTCCGGACAATCGAACTCGCAGGCGGCACCGTGGACGGCGAACAACTTGCCGAGGACACGTATCCTTCGTTGGTGTTCTTCCAGGATACGTACGGCCTGAAGGTGCAGCGAGCACTGGTGGGCGGCTTAGCCGCCGTGGACCCGGTGGCAACGGCGATCGAAAAGCACACCGGATTGCAGGTTCAGGAACTCGTGGATTCATCGATGGCCGGACCTGGCGCCGGAAACCAACGCGCTTTCATGGGCGGAATCGTGGGAGCGTTGATCTCATAATGCGCGTCAACATAAATCTCGCTAGTCAACCGTACCAGGATGTTCGCCGGTTCGTGGTACGTTGGTCTCTCTTGATCGCGCTGGTCGGACTCGTTACGGTGGGCCTGGTCTACGCCACAGTTGTGTCAGTGCTGGCATGGCGTTCAAGCAATGCCCAGAAGAATGAGCTGCGGGCGCAGATCGCCCAACGTGAGCAGATCACGGCACAGGCACAAGCTTTTCTGAATCGCCCGGAAAACCGCACCACGCGCGACCAGTCGCAGTTCATCAATGCATTGATCGCGCGAAAGGCTTTCTCGTGGACCGAGATTCTGAGTGACCTGGAACATCTGCTCCCGCCGGGCCTGCAAGTCATGAACATACGACCTGAGATCAATGAGCAGAGCCAGCTGCAGATCCACATTGTGGTTGGCGGGTCGCGCGAGCGCGCAATCGATCTGGTGCGACGACTGGAAGAATCGCCGCACTTTCGAGATGCGGCGATGGTGAACGAGACTACGAGTCAGTCGAAGGAAGGCACTAAGCTGCAGTTTGACATAGTATCTTTGTACATCCCCTCTTATGACCGGCCGCAGCCGTCCCAGTCATTGCAGGAGAAGCCTGCTACGGAAGCACGGGCAGGAGGCCAGCTATGACCGACCTGCGAAAGTTGAACCGAAAGTATCAGCTGATCCTGGTCATTCTGCTTTCGATCGACCTTGTGTGCGGGATCATATTGATTTCTCCAATCGGCAGGTCGGCACGGCGAAGCCAACAGGAGCTCTCGGCACTCTGGGCTGAATTGCAGACGAAGACGCGCGAGACTCTTCCGCTGCAAGGGATCGATACCAAAGTGGTAGAGGCCAAGGCAGAGATCAACCGGTTTCTTGGTGAACGCCTGCCTCCCCGGTTCGCAAGTGTTCCGGACGAATTGGGAAGGCTCGCAAAAGAGCACGGCGTGACTCTTGCTTCGGCGAAGTATCAGACCGAGGAAACGGAGTTGCCGGGCGTGCGGCGCGTTGTCGTGCAGGCCGTCCTGAGCGGAAAGTACGGTCAGGAAGCAAAGTTCATCAACGCGCTCGAGCGGGACAAGTTGTTTTTCATCATCAATAGTATCTCCCTTGGTGAGGCCCAGGGCGGCAGCGTACGCCTCCAGATAGAGATGGAAGCCTACATTCGCAGCGAGGCGACGGCATGAAGGTCGGCACCGAGAACCGAAAAGCAACGATGATCGCCGGCGGACTTCTGCTGGTGGCGGTGCTGCTGTTCATCCGAATGATGACGGCACCTGCGACGAGTGTGGCTAGTCCGGCGGCTCCGCGGGCCGGAGTGCGTACTTCGCCGGCGACTGCAACGACCGGGAAAAGCGGAGCAGCGCGCAACACTTCCGCGGCCCGTAAAGAGAAGACGCTGAGCGCCGCGCTGAAACCATCGCTGGATCCACGGCTCCGGCTTGACCTGCTAAAGAGCAGCGAGGACATGGAGTACAAAGGAGTAGGCCGGGATATCTTCAGCGGCGAGCCGGAGAGGATTCCGGAGCCGAAATTCCCGGTTCGCACGGACAAGAACCCGGCACCGACTCCTCCTCCGCAGTACACTCCGCCGCCACCACCGCCGATCAATCTGAAGTTCTACGGTTACGCAAACCGGTCGGGGCGCAAGAGCATATTTCTTTCTCAGAACGATACGGTCTTTACGGCTCGCGAAGGTGACATTGTCGCCGGCCGCTATCGGGTTGTGAAGATCAACCCGACATCGGTCGAGATACAGGATGTGCTGAGCAACAACACGCAGACGATTCCCTTGACGCAGGGATGAGGCGCAGGTTTAAGCAGCTGTTCTTATGCTCCTCGGAAACTTCAAAAGGCGGCCAAGGCGGCGCAACGGCACGGAAGGATACGTCCTTATCGTTCTGATGCTCATGGTGACGCTGATCGCCATGGCCGCGGTGATAACCGGGCCGAATCTGGCCACGCAGATAAAACGGGACCGGGAAGACGAACTGGTGCACCGGGGCGCGCAGTACGCTCGCGCGATAAAGAAGTTTTACAAGAAGTTCGGTCGCTACCCTGTCAGCCTTGACCAGCTTGACAATACGAACAACATTCGATTTCTGAGGAAACGCTACAAAGATCCGATCACCGGGCAGGACTTTCGGCTCCTTCATTTCGGTGAAGTGAAGCTGACGCCGAAGGCGCCCGGATCGGCCACGGGACCGGGAGTTGCCACGAGCGACACGTCATCGAGTTCATCTACCAGTGGTTTCGGCAACTCAAGTACGACCAGCGGTTTCGGCAACTCGAGTACGTTGGGAGGTTCGCCAGCAGGCAGCTTTGGCGGGACCGCCGCTGGGATGCAGCCCAGTGGCCAGCCGACCGACATAGCGAAGCCGATCGGCGGCGGACCAAGTTTCGGGGGTGGACCGGTGATCGGGGTGGCCAGCACGAGCGAGAAACAGTCGCTCAAGGCATTCAACGACAAGGATCACTACAACCAGTGGGAGTTCATATACGACCCGACGATGGACCGCGGCGGCCTGATTAAAGGTCCTTACGTACCGATACAGGCCGGGGCCGCAGGTTTCGGGGGAATGACCACGACGACTCCGCAGGGCGGTCCCGGAGGCAGTCCTTTTGGTCAGCCCAGCACCTTTGGTCAGCCCAGCACGTTCGGTCAGCCTGCGGGCGGCTCAAACCCGCCTCGTTGAAGAAGGCACGTACTTAAGCCTTGTGCGCCAAAAGCAACAGCCCCCGCCGTGCTGGCGAGGGCTGAATCTTCTGCGCGGAAAACGCGGTTAGGCCTGGAACGAAGACCCGCAGCCGCACGTGCTGCGCACATTGGGGTTCTCAAACTTGAACCCTGCGCCTTCCAGCGTCTCGACGTAGTCGACCGTGGCGCCACTCAGATACATAAGCGACGTCGCGTCGACAAATACCTTCAGTCCGTCGAACTCGAATGTCTTATCCATCATGCCGGCGCCGTTCTCAAACTGCATTGAGTACTGGAAGCCGGAGCAGCCACCGCCGACGACGCCAACGCGCAATCCAGCGGGCACGGGGTTCTGCTGCGCCATAATCTCTTTCACCTTGGAAATCGCACTGGGAGTGAAAGTTACCGGCGCCGTTTTGGTTGTCACGTCAGGGGTCGTTGCCATCTCTTCTCCTAAGCTGTCACTAGCTAAAATTATAGCAAGGTCCAGAGTGGCTGTAGTGTGCACACGGACCTACACAGGGTTTAGATGTACATCGGTTACGGATGGTCGCAAGCGGAGCCGGGGTTGCAGCCTGGCGATTATGTTCCGGGTAGTGCCGCACAAATTGCGAAGCAGCGATATAATGTGCCGCACAGGCCCCCATGGACGCGGCCCGGGCGAGGGGGACGAAATGCCGGGCAGTGTCGTTACGTGGGGAGCCGGCTCGCAAAACCATCGAGGTGGCGTATGTCACTGTTGACGTTGCTGCTGGTGATCTGGGGCGTTCTGACTACTATCCTTGTGATTCTCCTCATTTACCGCAGCACCCTCAGCATGCACGAGGATGATCAGCTGTTCCTGGACCAGTCCGAGTCGCACATGGAGAAAGAGCAGACGGCACTCCTTGCTCGCATGAACAAGTTGCAGCTGCCGGTGCGCCTATTTGGCGCGGCCTCAGGCCTGCTGATTCTGGTGATCTTTGGGATATGGATCTACCAAGGGCTCAACCAGATGTGAACGGCCTTTCAGGCTGAACTACCTCGACGCGGATGCAGAGCGGTCGCGGTAACCGGGGATATAAGTCTGGCTCGGGCTAGTCGCGTGAATCGCCGCGCGGCGCGGGCAGCGCACTGCCGTCGGCTGACTTAGTTGTGGCAAGTGTGTCGGTGAGCAACTTCTCCACCATCTTCTCTTCCCAGCGTACAAGTATGCGTCCGGTATAAAGCGCGGCTCCGAACTGCAGGGCTACCCAATCTTTGAACGTGAGAGGCGTGCCGAAGCTTCTGCGACTGCTCAGCCATTTGCTGAGAAGTTCACGCCCCATCGTAGCGCTCAGTGAGACGTCGGTTGCGCCAATTTCCGCCAGTATGCCGTCGAGCGTGAACAGCACTTTTGACAACATGATCAGTGATGCCGGGAAACGCACTCCGTTAACGGCAAGGCGCTCCAGAAGACGCATCGCGTCTACAGACGATGGCATGTACACGATCGGCATTTCGTCGAGAAAGGATGCGACCTCTTTTCGGATGAGCTTGGCGCGGGGCGAACCGCGGCGAACCCGACGCTCGGCGAGCGCCTCAATCTGCTGGCTGACGCCTACCGGGTTGCGCAGTCCAACGGTTGCGAACAGCAGGGCCAGGTGGCGGCGCTGATCGCGGGCAAGTCGCTCGGTGAGGGCCCAGTCGAGTATCGTTAACTCGCCCGTACCAACGTCGTAGAGCAGGTTCCCGGCGTGAGGGTCGGCATGGAAGATGGCTTCGGCAGCTGTACTGAATACTGGTGTGGCAACGAGTGCCCTGATAAGCAACTCGGATACGCGACGCCGCTGCTTGGGCGAAAGGACACCGACGGCATCGGTCACCTTGACTCCGTAATGCCTCGACATGGCCGTGATAGTCGGCGTGCATAGTTCACGGATCACCTTCGGCACACGAATACCCGGCACAGACTCGTACACCGCTTGCGCGCGTCGCAGCATGCGCTGTTCACGCAGGAAGTTGACTTCGTGCCGCAGATGGCGTCGCACTTTGCTGAAAGTGTCCGTGAGAACCTTGGGTGCAAAGCCGTAGGCGCGGTGCTTAGTGCCGAAATGCGCCGCGAGTTGATGGAGAAATTCCATATCCTCCGCGAAACATGCAGGGATATGCGGTTTCAGCACTTTGAATACGGCGTCCTCCCTCTTCCCTGCCGAAGGATTGAACCATGTAAAGGGCACAACGGCGCTGACGCTGGCCTCCGAGAGGATGACGGATTCGATCTCGACGCCGAACTTCTCAATCCGATCACCGAGTTGGTGGCGGATGAGAACGCACATCCCCTCGGCGCTGACATCACGGATGCCGTTCTCGAGCTGGCAGAGCGCATCCCGCATCGAGGGACGAAGGCGCCGGTTGCGCGCAAGAACCTGCCCCAATTTCTGAAGGCCGGGGACCTTGGAGATAAGCCGCAGCAAACGTTCTTCAGGAGGTGTTTTCGCCGGCAAATCTAGTTGTTCAACGAGTTTCGGAGCAAGTCGGCCTTCGGAAAGATGGGACACGACGAACAACATCGACTCCCGCACGGGCGGCCGCCACTCGGCGTATTCATCCGGAACCAGCGACTCTACAGGAACAAGATTGTCGACGATCCACCGGCCCATCTCATCACGAAATGTGCGTCCGTCGGAACTGCGCAACAGATCTTCAACCGCCCGGACGCGCTGCTCAAGCGAGGCATCCTGCGGCAGGAAGCCGCTCAGTGCGGACCGCAGTTGTTCTGCGCTCAGGCTTTGCAGATACGGACCGAGAATTGACACGTCCAGCATTGGGTCAGTTCCATACAGCGCGCAAAGCGATTTTAGTCAAACCTGCTCCATAATTTCAGTGAGATGTGTGCGACCCGCATCACGTTCGGAGTAAATAAAAGAATCGCGCCCTCTTGCGCCATTCCCGCAACGGGAATCAGCACGAGTCGTTGCACAACAGAGGTGTTCCACGGAAAGCCTTTTGCGGAGCACCCCAGACAGGCGCATGAGTGTTGGGAAGGAAAAAGGTGAATTGAATCGAATGGCAGGTTGAGCGGAGCGAGCTTCGAGCGTCAAGCGACCATTTGCAAAGCCTGCTTCAACACCACATCGCTTGAGATGCTGGACCTGCTTGGCAGCGGTGAGTGGGGCGTCGGCGATTGTTACAGCAATGCGCGCAATCTTGACGTCTGGTATCGTGTTGGGAACCGTGGCACAATTAAGAAGCAGTTGCAACCGATGTTTGTTTCATCTCCGCTGGCGAACGATGAACGCGACGTGCTTGGAATGCGAAAGTGGCGGAACTGGCAGACGCACCAGACTTAGGATCTGGCGGGGAAACCCGTGGGGGTTCGAGTCCCCCCTTTCGCACCAACGGCTCTGGTAATGCAGGGGCTTGCCTCAAGTGCAGGACGCCGAAGTGACCGCATTTAAATCCTGATTGAACATCATTGCTGCTGAACTCATGACTAGCATACGAGTCGATAAGTGGCTCTGGGCCGCGCGGTTTTTCAAAACGCGAGCCTTGGCTGCGAGAGCCTGCGATCTGGGCAGGGTCCGATGCAATGAGCAGCCGGCCAAACCTGCCCGGGAAATCCGCGCCGGCGATTGGCTGCGCGTCACGACAGAATCCGGTGACTTCCACGTAGAGGTTCTATCGTTAAGCGCTATGCGCGGCCCAGCTGCCGTCGCGCAGACGCTCTATCGCGAAACTGATGAAAGCCGTGAAGCGCGGCTGCGCTTGGCAGAGGAACGCAAGGCCCTCATGAAGTTCAGCCCCGCTCCAGAAGGTCGACCCACCAAAAGAGACCGCCGCAGAATCATCCGTTTCAGGGACCGAGAGTGAGATCTCACTCAGCCACGTCGATTTGTAGTTGTGCGACCCGAGTCGATGTCACACCAAGTCTGTCGATGTGACATAAAGGTAGCGGCCCAGAAAAAAAACAAGGCGGCTTCCTGGAAGGCAGGCTTCCCGAACACCGCCTGATGTTGTCGGACAGAATTACCGCTCAGGCGGATTCTGCTGGGACGAACTGCCGGAACTCGAAGAACCGGTACCCGTGCTAGAGCCAGAGGTGCTCGTCTGGTCTCCGGTCTGGGACGAGTCCTTCTTGTGGTGCTTCTTGCTCTTCTTTTTCTTCGTGCCGGATTCGGTTGCGGTACCGGTGTCGCTGGTGCCGCCGCTCTGCTGACTACTGCCGACATTGCTGGAACCGGAAGACGACGAACCACTCGTGCTGCCGCTCGACTGACCGCTGGTAGTAGAACCAGACGTTCCGCCTGTCTGATCCGACTGGGCTGAACCGGCAGACGACTGAGCAATGGCAAGCGATCCCGCAACCAGCAGTGTTGCTGCTGTCAAAGCAATCTTACGCATGTACACTCCTCTTATTTCTTCTGATCTTCTGGAAGTGGCTCAGACTTAGATGGCTGTGTGCTCGAAATGTTGCCGCAGCTCTGAACATTATTGCAAGTTCCTGACCAGCCTCGTGCAATAGTGGTTTCGACTGTAGTCAGTTAGACAGCATTGATTTACCTTGTACTGTCTGGTGTTCGAGGAGAGAAACGCAAATGGCGATGCAGAATCAACCCACGATCAAGTTGACCGCCACGAACGACTACCGCGAGAGCTACGCGAACAGCGTGCAGGTGCGCGTCAGCGTGTGGGACTTCTTTCTGGTATTCGGGACGTTGCAACAGCAGAGCGAAACGGAAGTGGAGATCAGAAACTTTCAGGGCGTTTACCTCAGCCCGCAACAAGCAAAGGCTCTCATGCGCATCCTCGAGCAGAACGTCACGAGTTATGAAGCCACTTTCGGCGAAATCAAGCTTGACCCCAAGATGGCAATGCCGGGTCAGTTGAACTGATCTCGCGATGCTGAGAGTTAGGAAGGTCTCCGAACAGACGGCGCCAAGCCTTCGTGTGCCGGCGTTTGCCTTGTTCGCACTGATCTTCACCGTGACCTGGGCTCTGCATGGTCCGCTGTTACGCCTGCCCTATTTCTGGGACGAGGCCGGATACTACATTCCAGCGGCACGAGACCTGTGGCTCCATGGCCAGTTGATCCCGACATCCACTCTCAGCAGCGGGCATCCGCCGCTGGTGATGGCATGGCTGGCTTTCTGGTGGGAGTTTTCGGCGTACACGCCAGCCATGACGCGCACGGCCATGTTGATGATCGCCGCTTTTGGGCTGGTGGGTGTATATCGACTCGCGAAGCTGGTGGCAAACGTTCCGGTCGCGGTAGCAGCAACCGCGCTCACCGCCATTTACCCCGTCTGGTTCGCACAAAGTTCGCTCGCCCATCTGGATGTCGCGGCCGCAGCGTTCACGTTTTGGGGACTCGCTTCGTATCTGCAGGACCACCGCTGGCGCGCCGTTGTCTTTTTTGCTCTCGCCGGGATTTCAAAAGAGACCGCCATTGTCGCACCACTCGTGCTCTTCGCATGGGAGCGAATTGCGCTGGGGCGGTTTTGGAAGCCGCGAATGGGGTCAGGAGACACGGTGTGGTACGTATCGTCTCTCGCGCCTTTCGAGCGCGTCTCGTGGCTGAGGTCGCTGTCGTTGCTTGTATCCGCGTTACCGCTCGCGGCGTGGTTCATCTTCCACCGGGTGCGAACGGGGGTATTCTTCGGCAATCCTGAGTTCTTCCGTTATAACGTCTCCGCAACAGCGGATCCGCTTCGTTTTGTTTTGGCACTGGTGCAGCGCTTCTGGCATGCGTTCGGCTACGAGAACCTGTTCGTACTCACCATCGCGGCAGGGATGGCAATGCTGTATTCCCCTCTGCGCGAGAGTTTAGCGGTTTCCGGCGCCGCCATTTCAGAGGAGCGGCGGCGTATCTCGATCCCGGTGCAAATCGTGTTCGGGCTCCTGATCCTGGCGTACATCTTCATGCTGGCAGTCGTGGGCGGCGCTGTGATTGCGCGCTATATGTTGCCGGTGGTGCCCCTGGTGATCATCGTGGCCGTATCGACGTTGCGCCGGCGAGTGCGCTGGTGGCCTTGGGCCATCGTGGCGATCGTAGCGACGTTCGTGCTGGCGCTGCTGGTCAATCCTCCATACCGCATCGCTCCCGAAGATAATCTTACGTACGCGGATTACGTGCGGCTGCACAAGCAGGCGTCAGATGTGATCAGCCAGAAGTATGCGGATGCTCGTGTGTTGACGGCGTGGCCTGCTTCCGACGAACTTACCCGTCCGTGGCTGGGCTATGTGTCCCGCCCGATTCGAGTACTGCGCATCGACAATTTCTCTTTGCCGCAAATGCAGTTGGCGGCGCAAGAGGCGTCACAATTCGATCTGGTTTACGTTTTTTCGACCAAGTACGAACCGGCCCGCCCGATGTTCGGATCCCCCTTTTGGCGTCGGCTGCAGGAACGGTTCTTCGACTACCATCAGGACATTCCTCCCCAGCTTGCGGCGCGCATGTTAGGTGGACGTATCGTCTACGAAGCAAGCCGGGACGGCGAATGGGTCGCCCTGATCGAAATTCAGCGCGCCGAGAATGTGCGTCTCTACTCGCCCGGCTTGGGTGCTCTCTCACGCAAGTGACCGACCCATTGAGAGCAAACGATACGATATAAATACGAACAGTAGTAGGATCTCTTCTGAAGGTTGCGATACCAGGTAATCCGATCCGTGCTGTGACTATCACATGATGACCCGGGAAGATGCTTATGGACAGACGCGATTTCATCAAGGGCACTGTTGCTGCGGCGGCTGTTGCGGCTGGAGATAAGACATTAGCGCCTTTCGCTGAGGCTGAAAACAAGGGCCACAAGGCCATTCCCCGGCGCAAACTCGGAAAAACCGGCGACGAACTGTCGGTCATTGCGCTGGGCGGCGTCGTCGTAATGAACGTCGAGCAGCAGCACGCGAACAACGTCGTGGCTGAGGCTTTCGATCGTGGCATCAACTACTTCGATGTCGCGCCTTCCTACGGCAATGCGCAAGATCGCCTGGGTCCTGCGTTGAAGCCTTATCGCGACCGATGCTTTCTCGCATGCAAGACGACGGAGAGATCCAAGGACGGATCTCAGCGTGAACTGGATCAGTCGTTGAGGATGCTGCAAACCGATCACTTTGATCTGTATCAGTTCCACGCGTTGACGAAGATGGCAGAACTGGAGCAGATCATGGGACCGGGCGGCGCCATGGAAACATTTCTGGCGGCGAAGAAGGCGGGGAAAATCCGTCACATTGGTTTCTCCGCGCACTCGGTCGAGACTGCGCTCGCGGCAATGGATCGCTTCGACTTTGACACCATACTGTTCCCTGTCAATTTCGTGCTCTTCTCGCAGGCGAACTTTGGACCGCAGGTGTTGGAAAAGGCGCGAGCGAAGAATATGGGTATTTTGGCGATCAAGGCCATGGCGCGCGGCGTGTGGCCCGAGCACCTCAAGAAGGATCACCCCAACCCGAAGTGCTGGTATGAGCCGACCGACTTCCCGGCTCAGGCGTCGCTCGGACTTCGCTGGACGCTGTCGCACCCCATCACGGCCGCCGTACCGCCCGGGGAAGAAAAGTATTTCCGCCTGGCAATGGACGTCGCGAGTCAGTATGCGCCCCTGGACGAGAAGGAGACCGCAAGCTTGATGGCTGGAGCGAAAGGCGCGGAGCCTATCTTCAAGCTCGGCAATTCATAGAGCGGCTTCGTTCTTGAGCGGGATTTCGCTGAGGTCCGCGTGTGCAGCACTGCCGTCATCTGGCGCTCGCGCCCAGATGCGTGTGCGCCAGAATCAGGGCAAAATTGCGCTGAACAGAAGAACGTTCAGTGGGCGGACTTGATCTGCTTTACCAGCCCATCGATCAACTTTCGGGCGGACTCGTTGCGTGCGGTGTCAGCCGAACCTCCAGTTACGTTTCCGAAACCGACGTAGCGGCCAGTCTGCTCCAGGCGGAGGACTTCCTCTTGCGTTGCCATGTCGCGAAAGATCAACGCAACCTTGACTTTGGCTGAGCCGGCGCCGTACCCAACGGCAACCCTGGCCGCGCGGCTTCCCTTCGCAAACTCTGTAACCTGACCTTCCATTACGACTACCTGTTGCGTCGGAGAGCCGGTATTTTCGGAGCCTTCAATAACTTGCGGGAAAATGCTCTCCGTGAGCAGTCTCGCGAGGAGGGTCTTCTGCAGCACGTCTTCATATCCCTCAGGAAAGCCGTCTTTCGCGACCAGGTCTGGGGCGACGGCGAATTTGCGGATCACCAGAATCGTATAGCGTTCAAGGGGTTTGCCGGCGGCCCATGCATCTGGGGCTGCGTAACAGGTTGCCAATACAGCCAGAATGCAAATGATCGCCAGCTTTCGCAAAGGAGGCCTCGCGTGTCGGATTTCGCACAGCTGATAAGATTACAGCAGAATGTGTGGGCAGAATCGAGCAACCACAGGCGCTCTCAGAGTAGTTGCCAAGTCTCCCAACTTCCGCAATAATAAGTATTTGTCTTACCCCTCAAAGGCTAAGCAGGAAAGGACACCGATTTACTGTGTTAATGATTCGTCTGTCGCGCCGTGGCGCGAAGAAACAGCCGCACTACCGAATCGTGGTGATTGAAAAGGAGCGCGCCCGCGACGGCCGTTCAGTGGAAGTGGTTGGCACCTACAATCCCCGTACGAATCCGACCAGCATCGACTTGAAACTCGATCGGATCGAGTATTGGCGTTCCAAGGGCGCGCAGATGTCTGAAACCGTCGCCCGCTTGCTCGCCAAGTCAGCCGCGACCGCTGGAAGCGCCGCGTAGCAGCCCGCTAAAGCGCCATTGGGCGCTCAGGAGCAAGCTTGATGAGCGGCGAGCAGAACGGTGATCCGCGGGTCCTTGTTGAACAGATCGCGAAAGCCCTGGTCGACCAACCGGACGACGTCACCGTCGAATCTGTCGACGACGAACAGGGGACTGTTTTAGAACTGCGCGTCGGCGCAGGCGATTTGGGCAAGGTCATTGGCAAACAGGGACGAACTGCGCGGTCCATGAGGACGATCCTCGGAGCGGCCGGCACGAAGTTGCGCAAGCGCTTTTCGCTGGAGATCCTGGAATAAGCGACCAGTTTATAACGATCGCGCGCATTGTGAAGTCGCAGGGCCGGCGCGGCGAAGTAGCTGCCGATCTTCACACGGATTTTCCCGAGTTGTTTGAGAAGCGGAAGGACCTGTTTGTCCTTGCTCCGGACGGAAGCCGTCGTCAAGTGCGACTACAGGAGTTCTGGGGCCATAAGGGGCGGATCGTCCTGAAGTTCGCTGACGTGGAGTGCATTTCGGACGCTGAACGCCTGGTGGGCCATGAAGTTCAGGTTCGGCGCGAGGAACGCGCTGGCTTGGAGCCCGGAGCCGTTTACATCAGCGATTTGCAGGGTTGCCGTGTTATCGCAACCGGACCAAGCGGTGAACGTGAGATTGGCAGCATCGTCGATGTGACGTTCGGTGCGGGCGAGGCCCCGTTACTGGTGATCAAGGGACGCCACGGGATGCAGGAGAAGGAATACCTGGTTCCCTTCGCGACGGAGTACGTGGTGAACGCCGATCTCGACGCGAAGCGCATTGTGATGTCGCTGCCAGAAGGAATGCTTGAGTTGGACGCTCCGCTGAGCAGCGAGGAAAAGCGCAGCACGCAGGATTCATAAGTCGGATCGGATTCTGCAGGCGTATCGGTGCTACACGGAAGCGATCGTGCAATTCGATATTCTGACCATCTTTCCGGACTACTTCCGTGGTCCTTTGGATTACGGAATCGTGCGCCGGGCACGCGAGGCCGGACTGATTGAGGTTGCAGTCCACGATCTCCGGGCCTTTACGCATGACCGGCACCGGACGGTAGACGATCGTCCTTTCGGCGGCGGCGAAGGAATGGTGCTGAAGCCGGAACCGGTCTTCGAATGTGCGAAGGCTCTGGGCATCGCTCCGAAGCAGGATCGAGTTGCCGCCCAGGTTGACCGGACCTTGGTGACGGACGAACACCAACCCGCCCCCGGCGAAACGGTGGTCCTGATGTCGGCGGGAGGGCGGTTGTTCGACCAGACGCTGGCAACCGAGTTGGCGCGGTTCGAGCGGATTGTGCTGATCTGCGGTCGTTACGAAGGCGTGGACGAGCGAGTCGCGGAACATATAGCGGATCGCGAGATTTCGGTCGGCGACTATGTACTGAGTGGTGGCGAGTTGCCGGCAGCCGTCGTTGTGGACGCGGTCACGAGGCTAGTCCCCGGCGCGCTGGGAAACGAGGCATCGGCTTTGACCGAGTCGTTCAGTCCACGCGCATGGTCCGGCGTTGAGGGAATTCCGGACTCGACGGTGGCGTCGGGTGGGTTGCTTGACTACCCGCACTACACGAGGCCGGCGCAATACGAAGGGCTGTCGGTTCCGGAGGTACTGCTCGGCGGCAACCACGACGAGATTCGCCGCTGGCGCCGTGAGCGGGCACTGGAAAAAACCTTCACTAACCGCCCAGATTTGTTGCAGAAAGCGACTCTGAGCGGCGAAGATATAGAGTTACTTGAACGCATCCGGCAAAGCTCGGGTAGCGGCAGATTTAGATCTTAGCGATTCAGAGGTGGCCTGGAGTCCCGCTATGCGGGAGACCCGGTTCGCCGTGAATAAGGAAAAAGTGATGCCAAATTCTCCAATCATCGAAAAGCTCGTCGCGAAGGCGCGGCGCACCGATTTGCCCCAGTTTGGCCCGGGTGACACCGTCCGTGTCCACGTGAAGATCAAAGAAGGCGACAAGGAACGTTTGCAGGCTTTTGAAGGCGTCGTTATCAAGAAGACCGCCGGACTACAGGCCAGCTTCACCGTTCGCAAAATGAGCTTTGGCCAGGGCGTCGAGCGCATTTTCCCGATGAACTCCCGCGTGGTGGACAAGGTTGACGTGCTCAGGTCGGCCCGGGTACGCCGTGCCAAGTTGTACTACCTCCGCGGACTCAAGGGCAAAGCTGCTCGTCTTCGTGAGGCCGAGTAATCCTACAACTCATACAGCGGGTCAGCTTCCCTGGCCCGCTGTGCTGTTTTGGTCGTCCCTCGCTGACGGTACTAAGGGGTTCGGAGACTTGCCCGCGCACTGATTTTCGGCCAGACTAGTGGCCTATGTACGACCGCGAACTCGAGTCCGTACGGGCGCCTCTTTATGGGATTGGCGGACTGCTAGGCGTTACCCTGACGGCTTTGCTGTTCGCGGCTCTGCCTGAAGTTCGCTGGTTCGCACTGTTCAGCATCCCGCTCGGCATCGTTGTGGCGGCCGGTCTTCGTTCCTGGTACTTTCTTCAGCATCGACAGACACGCAGAATCATCTGGACACGCGATCTGCACCACTTCCATTGGCCTCAGCCGATAAGCTAATCTGGCAGGAAGTGCCTCCAAGATTCAAACTCGAAGCCGAAGAACTCGTCTCGAAATCCGCTGCCAAGCTGAGACTGCTGAAATCACTCCATTGCACTACGAAATTTGAAAAACAGGCGTGGCAGGCCGGCTGCCGATACGTAGCTGGCGTCGACGAAGTCGGCCGCGGTTCGCTGTTCGGCCCTGTCGTTGCCGCCGCAGTCATACTGGACCCGAACTACCGAATCCGTGGGCTGCGAGATTCCAAACTGATTTCGCAAGAGACGCGTGAAGAGCTGGCGCTACGCATAAGGCAGCACTGCCTCGGTTGGTCTATTGCCGCTGTCGACGCTGCCAGGATCGACCAGATAAATATCTACCATGCTTCTCGTCTGGCGATGCTCGAGGCCGTCAAGGCGCTGTTGCCTGCACCAGATTTTCTCCTAGTCGATGCCGTCAGGATCGATCACCCGTGTGGGCAGAGGAAGATCATACACGGCGACGCACTGTCGGCGTCGATTGCCGCAGCTTCGATCATCGCGAAGGTGCATCGGGATGATTTGATCCGTCGGTGGGATCCTGTGTATCCAGCGTACGGTCTGGCTTCAAACAAGGGCTACAGCACCCGAAAGCACATTGTTGCCCTTCGCGAACTCGGTCCTTCTCCGCTGCACCGGCAGTCCTTCGCACCGGTGTGGACGGCGAAAGTGCCGAATGAAGCGCTGGAATGCATGCTCGGCGAAGATGAGCCGGATTAGTGCCCTGTCAGAAGAAGTCAAGGTGGAATTTGCAGAGCCGGGAACCAGCCGGAGACAAAACCTCCAGCACGATGCGATCGTCTGTCGATACTGCGTGCGGCAGGTCAAAGCCAATCTGAAAAACCCTCTCGTCGTAGTCGACGTCAGCAGGCATGCCTATAAGTTGATTTGTTTCGGGAGGGACCCGGGTGATCTCCAGTCCGTGGAAGATCAGCATGCGGAAACCAAGGTTCAGCAGGTACGAGTTGATCTCGCTGGGCGAGAGGTTTAGTCGGCCATAGGAATCGATACTGAGCAGGTCAGGCCGCATCGCGGTAGCGGTAACTCTGAAGTCAATGTGCTTCGGGAAGAACTGGACCTTGGAGCCATCAGCCCTGAGCAGCGCCTTTCTTGAGCCGTTGTCGAGAGCTCGCATCCCCTCAAATCTCGGGCTTTCCGCAGTGACCAGCAGGTACATGGTCTTTCCGGAACTCAGGTCTATGCGCTCCGCTCCGAGGGGCACAGCGGCGCGAAAGGTCCTCTCGTATGGTTCATCCGAGTGAATTTGCCCCTGGCACAGGAATGACGTGCCGCAGGCGACCACGAGCAAGGCTAAGCGGAAGCTCCGGTAGGCATTCACATTCTTCCCCCGCAGCCGGCGAACTGAGGGGTCTGATGCATCAACTGTGATAACGCGTTGTGCTGCAATGGATTCCATTCTGCCTCGGGAAAGCAGGAAAGAAAGAATGTTGCGAATGCTATGTGTGACGGCACACCCAGACGATGAGGCCGGTGCTTTTGGCGGCTGTCTCGCGAAGTACGGCAGCTCAGGGGTGGAAACTTACGTTGTCTGCCTCACCTCGGGACAGGCTGCGACACATCGGGGGAACACGAAGTCCGACGAGGAGCTGGGCGCCACCAGGCGCCGCGAGTTTGCCGAATCCTGCCGCATCCTTCGGGTCACGCGCGGAGAGGTGTTGGACTACCGCGACGGCGTGCTCGACCGGTGTGATCAGTATCTCGTGATAGGGCATCTCACGAGGCTTGTTCGGCGGATCCGGCCACATGTGGTTATGACGTTCGGGTCAGAGGGTGCCATCACCGCGCATCCCGACCACTCGATGGCAGGCATGTTCGCAACGATGGCGTTCCAGTGGGCCGGTCGTACGAATCGATACGTTGATCAACTGGAGAATGGGGTCAGGCCATACAGGCCGCAGAAACTCTACTTCGCCACTGCGGCTTTTACTCTGGCGGACCGTCAGCCCGTTTCCCTGCCCCCGGCAACCGCGATCATTGACGTATCCGAATATTTTGACCTAAAGGTGCAGGCATTCAAGGCGCATGGAACGCAAGCACCTCTGGTTCCCGTATTCGAGAATTCGCTCAAACAGAGAGGCCGCCAGGAATTGTTCCATCTGGCGGCCGCGATCACGCCCCGTCAGGTCGAAATAGAGACCGATCTGCTTGCCGGAGTGATAGAAGATTAGTCGCCCGGATGCTGTTTGCCGGCTGTTGCAGCCCGGTCTCCCGCCGGAAAGTCCACGACCACAAGCGTCTCAACGTCCGTGGGATCCGCGCCGCGATAGTACGGACGATAAACCCACTGGCGGACTGCATCGATCGCAGCCTGCCTTAAAAGCGGATGTCCCGAGATGACGCTGAGGGCACCCACATTTCCGTCCTTGCGAATGATCGCCTTAAGCACGACCGGTCCTCTCGCTCCGGCGGCCCGGGCATCGGGCGGGTAGTTCGGACGGACTTGCCTCAGCAGCAATGACAACGACTCGCGAGGCGAAATGGTGACGGCGAAAGGCGCCGGTGGCGATGACGTCAGGAACTGCGGCACGACGGTTGGCGCATCGCCCAGAAATGACGGTGGAGTCGAGTGCGGAGCGTAAGAGATCAGTTCCGGACCCGGTTGGCCTTGGACGCGCACGCCCAGGAATGGCGTCGCGCGTGTCTGCACCCTGATGTACTCTTCGGCAGTAGCCGTTTGCGGAACTCTGGTTGGCACGCTGCGTCGCGCACTCTTGGCACGTGCTCTCGAAGGGTTCGCGGCTCGCTGGGGCAGGCTCTTCTGTTCGGCGACCGTCTGAGCCGTCGGCTCAAGCAGTTGCTGAATTTCCTGTGACAGTAGCGCGTAAACGGCCTTCGCGTTATTACGCTGGCGATAACCGATCACGCCCAGCACGATGAGAAGTGCTGCCAGTACCGCCAATCGGTAGTCAAACCTGCGACGCTGTTGCTCATCCTGGTCAGCTTCCGCATCCTCGGGCTCAGGCTGGTAGAAATGCCGGAACAGTTCCGGCTCCACGACTGGCTGGGGACCGGGGGCTGCACGCTCGAATACCGGCTCGGCAGCAGTGGCTGCTTTCGAATACATGCCGACAGTCGACGTGACTTCCTGTTGTCGCTCCGCAGGGGGCGCTGCATAGGTCGGCGGCGGAAACATCCGCACAACACTCTCAACAGCGGCAGGCTGCGGCACGACGGACGTGGGCTGCACGACGGACGCGGGGTGCACACCGCGAGTCGCACCGCACATCCAGCAAAATTCGCTGTTCTCGGTCAGGCGCGAGCCACACTCCGTACAATTCGGATTGCGCGGTGCAGTGGTGGCCTTACCCGAATCCCCCACTCTCGCTCTCAGCAAATCGCCGAGGGCACTCTGGTCCGCACCCGAGCTCTGCATACGTTCGTCGCTGCTCATAGGAACCTCCCCCGAGGATGCCAGCAGGACCGGTCTACCCAGCTATCCAACCAGCGCATTCCGAGTTCCACCGCTTCGTGGGATGCACAGCCGCAAGTCCCTGAAAAGCGAAGGCGAGGAAAAACAATCAGAAGCACTCTTCTGAGCAGAGTGCAGAAAATTGCACAGGTGTGCAACCTGTTCCCACGATTGAGGAGTTCGCACAACCGCAGTTGGAGGCGTAAGTCTCCCCTTTGTTGCTGCGGAGTCTAGCACAGAACACAGTTCAGTGCGGAACAGAACGCAGGAATCCGTAGAAAGTTGTTGCCTTACCGCTGCTAAGTGAGCTCGGACGGCAGCAGGACAAGAGAAAGACTCTGAGTGGCGCGATGCTATCATGTGCTCAGTGACAACTCACAAACGAGGCAGGTTTCTCACTATCGAAGGACTCGACGGCTGCGGCAAGAGCACGCAACTGGGGCGGCTTGCGGACTCATTGCGCAAAGACGGATTCGAAGTGACAGTGACACGCGAACCGGGCGGCACGCAAATCGGTGAAAAGATCCGATCCGTTCTGTTGGACTCTCGCACACACGGCCTTTCTCCATGGGCCGAGCTTTCACTCATGTTCGCCTCGCGAGCGCAGCAGATCGATGAATTGATTCTTCCCTCGCTGGAAGCCGGGCGTTGGGTCTTGTGCGACCGTTTTACGGATTCGTCTGAGGCCTACCAAGGTGGTGGGCGCCAACTCGGTAGTCAACCCATACTCGACCTGCATCGTGTGGTTTGTCGCGGGTTGCAGCCCGATATGACTATCCTGATGGATTCAGATGTGGCGCACAGCGTTAATCGAGCTCGCCGCCGGAATCAGCAGGCGTCCTCGTCAAATGAAGCGGACGAGAACCGGTTTGAACAGGAGAATCGTGCGTTCTTCGAACGCGTCCGTCACGCCTATGTAGCCATCGCAAAGAGAGAGCCCGAACGGGTGTTCGTGGTGGATGCGCGCAGGCCGGCCGACGTGGTCGAAAAGGAAATCTACGAGGCAGTCCGACGAAAGCTTATGTAGGTTCCGAAGCGTTAAGTCTGGAGCTACTGATCGTAATCGAAGGGAAAAGGCCCGGCGTCTCAGATGGAGGACCGCCGGGCCTTTCAACTACATGGCGGCCCCTGTGTGGCAATCGGCGCACGAGACTTGCTTCACATCGCCGATATCGATTGGGTGTTTGAACTCCACTCCGGACAGATTGCTCGACACCACCTTGCCGTCTTCTTCCTGGCCGACGATCAGATGACAGATGGTGCAATCCTTCCTGATCATCTTGCCATCGGCGCTGACGTGGTTGTCATCGTGGCACCGGAAACAGCCCGAATAGTAGAAGTGCCCGATGTTATCAGAGTGCGTGCGCCAATCCACCCGCATGTATGGGAAGATGCTGACGCTGTAGATGCGCTGCACTTCCTTGATGGTGCTCTGCAGGGCGTTCTGGTCCACGCCTTTGGCTGAATAGAAATCCGTCAGGCTCTTTGCGATGCCTTTTGCTGCCTCTTCCTCGGTCTTGTAGTCCCCTGTCAGCGCGGTGACGGCCTGCTGCTTAATGAACGGCAATTTCGTATCAAGCCGGTTTGCTGCCAGCGACTGATCGACCGAGCGATCCGGCGGAACGTAAATGTGCGTCGGACGATTGTGGCAGTCGATGCAATCCATGGTGTGCATCGGAGTTTTTTGAATCTGCTCAGGCGTCAGATTCGAGTCTTTCGTCTGGTAGATCGTGGTCTTGCCTGTTGCCTTGTCCTTCGCCTGTACCCACTGGATGACCTGCCTCTTTGGGTCCGTGACGGCAAACGTGATCTCATGGCCGATGTTCATGTGCCAGTGAATGCCAGTCGCTTTCCCAACACTGGGATCACCGCCGCCCGTTTTGATCAGCAGGTCGACGACCCGCGGCGTGTTCTTCTCGTCATAGGCGAAGTGGGTGATCGACTTGTACTGATTGCCAATGAACTTTTTCGGCCAGTGACACTCCTCGCAAGTCTCGGCAGCAGGACGCAGGTTGGCGACGGGAGTTGGAATCGGCCGCGGATACTTGTTGAACATTGCGGCGTAAACCTGGTAGGAGCCTGAAAGCTTCGATTTCACGTACCAGGTTGCACCTGTCCCCACGTGGC